>NZ_CP150145.1:1810400-2112133 GCF_037963835.1 Paenibacillus sp. FSL H8-0332 | reverse complement strand
CCAGATTTTTTGAATTCCCCTTAGCGGTGAAAATCCGGAGACCAAGGCGACCGCTGCCGCTTTTCCACATTCGTTCCGTCCTCTCCGCTGTTTAAGCGGGGGAACGAACTACAGGCTTTAAAATACATAAAAAGCACTAAAGAAATAAACAAAATGTATGCTGTTTTCCTCATACATTCGAGCCACATGCCTGCGTGCCGGCACAATGTATGTTGTTTTCCTCATACATTCGAGTCACATGCCTGCGTGCCGGCACAATGTATGCTGTTTTCCTCATACATTCGAGCCACATGCCTGCGTGCCGGCACAATGTATGCTGTTTTCCACATACATTCGGGCCACACGCCTGCGTACCAGCAAATGTATGCTGTTTTCCGCATACATTCAAGAAGCAATTAAAGAGCACTCATCCACAACAAAAGAAAAACAGGTCCCTGCGGCATAAATGCCAAGCAAGAACCTGTATTGTAAAATATGATGCGGTCAAGAGGACTCGAACCTCCACGATATTGCTATCACTGGCACCTGAAGCCAGCGCGTCTGCCAATTCCGCCATGACCGCATATTATGTATTGCAGTGATTCAATCACCGTAATTAAGAATATACTCTCTTTGGAGCGGAATTGCAAGCTTTAATTTTCAAGCCAGTACCTTCAGCACATCCGCAATCTTCCGCTGATGCGACAGGACACCGTAATTCATCCAGGCCATGAAATCGACCTCGTACACACAGTGGTTGCGTACAGCAGGCAGACTTCTCCAGAGCTGTGTCTCCAGCAGTTCCCGGCTCTCCCCTTCCTGAAGGTCAAACGTAATGAACAAATGATCTGCGGTCAAGCCTGCAAGCTCGTCATGGGTCAGATTGACCCGCTTCTGTCCCCGGGTAAGATGCTGGACGGCGGGATGCCGCTGCAGCCCCAGATCCTCGTGCAGAACATGGGCGGAGTATCCCAGATTCTCACTGCCATACAGGGCAACGCCATGGGCAGAAATCCGCAGCAGTGCCACCGTCTGTCCCCGGATGCTGCGGCTGAGCTGACGTTTGGCCTGCCGGGCCAGCTGCTCATAATCGCTGATGACCTCCTGCACACGGCCGGTCCTGCCGAAGACCGCTGCCGCCGAGCGCAATGTGGCCCGCCAGTCCTCCTGATGGAACGGCAGCCGGAACAATGGAGCCACCTGGCGGCATTCTCCCAGTTGCCAGCGCTGGAAGCCGTCATCCAGCATAATCAGGTCCGGTCTATACCGGGTGAGCCCCTGCCAGTCTCCGCCCGAAATATCAAACGCCGGAACCTGATCGAGACCCAGGTACTCCTGCTTGCCCCACTGGGCATGACAATACTGCGCCACTGGCATTACCCCTAAGGCCACCAGGTAATCCTCCAGAAATGGCGCAAATACACGGACTCCTTCCTGATGAAGACTTCTGTATTGACCCGGAGTGACCCCAACCGTTGCCTTGAACCTCCGGTTGAAATAGTATTCGTTGCTGTACCCGGCAGCCAGTGCAACCTCATGTAGACGGTCCCCGGTCAGCAGCAATTGCTGCTGCGCCTGCTCAATCCGCAGACTGTTCAAGTGCTCCAGGGGAATCTGGCCGGTAATTTCTTTGAACAGCTGCGTATAACGCACACGGCCAATCCCGGCAATCTCCGCCAGCTGTTCGACGGATAAGGCCTCACTGAAATGCTCCTCCATATAACGGATCGAACGCTCTACCGCCTCGCGGTCATCCTTGGTCTTCATCGCCGGGGAATTCGCCCGTATAATCAGCAGCAGCAGCTCCTGAAAACGGGTCTGGGCCGCAAACCATTCCATATCCTCCGGGCGCCGGCAGCTATAATATATGGAATCCAGCAGCAGGGCACACTGTGAGTAGGGCCTGCAGTTAAGAAGTCCCGGCACGAGCAGGCCCTCTCCAGACAGCTTGTCCAATCCGCCATGATTGCTGTGTCCTCTGCGGATGACTTCAAAGGAGAGCTGGTAAAAGCTGATCCCCTGCTCTCCGGCCTGGATTCTGTTTACCAACCCGGCTTCGATCAGAAATCCGGCACCTTTCTCCAAAGGATAACGCCAATGATCTGCCTTGAGCCAGCCCGCTCCTGCCGACACAATGATTAATACATGCTCTTGATATACAGCGACCGGTTCATTTCCCCCGGGTGACCGGGTAACCTCTTCTATGTTAATCAAGCTGTAGAGCAGCGTTCTTCCGGTGCTTGCCTGCATATGTTCCGCCATTCTACCCCTCCTGATTGAGAATCATTATCATCAGTTCTAAGTGTAAAACAAAAAAGAGGATCTATCAACCTGCTGATAGATCCTCTTTTCGCTTTTACCCTATAAACAGCAGCTTGTACGGAATACTATTTCACGAAGGCCTTCAACAGATCATCCAGCTTCATCAAATTGGCCGTAATGGCACCGGACTGCCAGTGGGAACGCTCCATTCTGTAGATGTTTCCGTTCTTCACCGCAGGCAGGTTCTTCCACAATGGGCCATCGAGAATCCGAATCGCCTCCTGGTTGGCCGCAGTATCCCACTCCCCGTTGTCAGGGAATACAATAATATGATCCGCTTGAAGCTCCGGGATTACTTCTTCTGAGATAATCGACTGGAATTCCGTCATCTCAGCAGCCATGGGAACAGGTGTCAGACCGAATTGATTATAGAGTACACCGGTAAAGCGGTTTTTGACTCCAAAAAGAGCAACGGTTTTGTCCGCCACATTAAGCCGGATCACAGCCACCTTCTCCTGTCCCAGTGCCTGCTGCAGCGCGGCCTTTCCATCTGCCACCTTCTGGTCATATTCGGCCAGTACAGCCTTTCCCTTCTCAGGAATACCCAGCGCGTCTGCGACCGCTGTAAGGATTAGCCTTGAATCCTGCAATACGCTCTCCGGCAGGCGGTAGGTTGGGGCGACCAGGGAATACTGCTCATACTTAGCGGCATCCACACCGCCATCGGCAATGATCAGATCCGGATTCTTGTCCAGAAGCGCTTCTATACTGCCGCTGATATCAAATTCAGGCACATCCAGATTCAGATAATCCTGCTTGCCCCAGCTTGGATGGTACCACTGCACCACCGGAGTAACGCCCAGTGCCTTCAGATAGTCTTCCAGATAGATCGCTGCCACCCGCTGGGGGTTCACGGGAATTTCGACCTCGCCGAATTCCCCGGCAATCGTACGGGTTGCCCCTTCTGAGGATGGCTTCTTCCCAGTCTCCGCAGGAGCTGCACTGGCTGCTGCCGCCTGCTCCGTCTTATTCCCTGTCTGCACGGCGTTGCCGTCCGCAGCCTTATTATTTCCGCAAGCCACTACAGCTGACATTGCCACTATAAGTACGACTGTCCCAATACATTTCCGACCCCAGCTTGTCATTTCCGCTTCACTCCTGTGTCTAATTTCATTGATTATCATTCTCAATGACTTAATCACATCGTAGCATGTTCTGACCAGCTTTCAATGCACTTTCTCTGCAAAAATCTTATACAAACGTATAGTGGGCCCCGTCAAGCTGACGGGGCCCCTCGTTCACAACCGGTCTCCCACATATCTGTCGCGTCCCGCCCCCATGCCGGCCACGAACAGCAGCACGCATGCTCCCGCAAGCAGCGCCAGCGGTGCATTCCAGCTGCCCGCAGCATCATGCAGCAGGCCGAACAATGCGGGTCCCGCCGCTGCCAGCAAATATCCGGCTGACTGGGCCATGCCTGACAGCTCGCTTGCTTCCTGCACTGTCCGGGTGCGCAGGCTGAAGAACATCATCGCCAAGCCAAAAGCAAAACCGCCGCCTATTCCAATACAGATGGCCCATAACGCCATTAATTCTGTGCGGCCCAGCCAGACCCCAAGGATACCGATGATGAACAGAACGAAAGTAATGACTACCAGCAGGCGTTGATTTTTCATCCGTCCGGCCCAGAGCGGTACGAAGAAAGTGAACGGCAGCTGGGCCAGCTGCATCAGCGAAAGAATCCACCCCGCATGGCCCGGTGTCATCCCCCGCTCACCGAGAATCACCGAAAACCAGGAGATCAGAACATAATAGAGCAACGACTGAAGCCCCATGAACAGCGTGACCTGCCAAGCGAGCGGGGAGCGCCAGATCCGCACGGCCGAAGAGCGGACGGCGCCTGCACTGCTCTGGCCGAGACTCTTCATCTGCGGAATCCAGAAGATCGTTGCCAGAGCAGCGATCACAAACCAAAGGGCCAGGGTTCCCCTCCACCCCAGACCCGCAGAGGTTGCCAAGGGAACACTTACCCCGGAAGCTGCCGCTGCGCATATATTCATGGAAACGGTATACACTCCGGTCATCAGGCCGATGCGGTGCGGGAACTTCCCCTTGATCAATCCCGGGAGCAGCACATTGCAGACGGCAATCGACAGGCCGATCATTGCCGTACCCGCAAAGAAAGTGACCGTCCCGGAAGCCGAACGGACCAGAATCCCCATCGACAGCGTCAGCATGGCCAGCATCAGGATATTGGGAAGTCCCAGCCTGCGGGCAAGCTGCGGAGCGAAGGGGGACAGAAGCGCAAAGGCCAACAACGGCAAGGTCGTGATGGCTCCGGCCAGGGTATTCGATAAGCCGAGGTCATCACGGATCATCTCCAGCAGAGGTCCGACGGAGGTGAACGGGGCGCGCAGCGCGGCGGCCACACAGATGATTCCGGTGACGAGCATCCAGCGGCTGCGGACATCCGCAGCAGATGAGGATAAGGCTGGGCTTTTCCTATGATTTTCACGGCCGAGCTTCATGTTGTACCTCCAGGTCGCAGCAAAACACCTGTCAAGCCACGAGCTTGTCAGGCGATACAGCCGCTATATGTATTACGCCCTTCAACCAAGGCGCATTATTTCATTATACCATATCGCTTGCCGGAGCAGCCTCCTAGGCAGAAGAAAACCGCCGGTCTCAGGGCCGGCGGCAGGGCAGCAGGTGAAACAGAATTAGAGACAGAAGGATTTAGTGATGATTACGAGCAGGATGAACAGAACCAGAATCGCTCCAGTCGAAGTGAAAGCTCCGCCGTATCCCCCAATATTTTCGCTCATGTTAACTCCTCCTTTATGTCTGGATTCTGTTAAAATATGTATTAAAAATGTTCTTGGTATGGGTTAAATGGCAATGAATTCCCCAGTATATTTCTAATTTAAATGTTCTCACCGTTGACAAAACGTGTGACCCGCTTTAGTATCCTAAACATAGGTTCTGTTGAGAATCAATCTCAATAACCAGATACATAACATATTACAGAAAAGAGTGAACAAGAGATGCTGCGTCGTTTTTTCTCCTATTACCGTCCCTACAAGAAGCTGTTTATCCTTGATTTCACCTGTGCGGTGGGTGCCGGTCTGCTGGAGCTTGCTTTTCCGGTGGCTGTCAATAAATTTATTGATGATCTCCTGCCGGGTCAGGACTGGCCGCTGATTCTGATTGCCTGCGTGGTTCTGCTCGGGATTTATGCGCTTAATACAGCCATGAACTATGTGGTTACCTACTGGGGGCATATGCTGGGCATTAATATTGAAACCAATATGCGCAAAAAAATGTTCGATCATATCCAGAAGCTCAGCTTCCGGTTCTTCGACAACAACAAAACAGGTCATCTGCTCGGCAGAATTACCAATGACCTGAACGATATCGGGGAAGTCGCGCATCACGGGCCGGAGGATGTGTTCATTGCCGTCATGACGCTGGTCGGCGCATTTGTGCTGATGGCCGATATCAATCTCCAGCTGGCCGTGATCACGTTCATCATCGTGCCGATTATGGCCTGGGTCATTATCCACTTCGGACGCAGCATGACTGAGACCTATCACCGTCTGTTCGGCAACGTCGGGAACTTCAATGCCCGGATTGAAGATAATGTCGGCGGAATCCGCGTGGTTCAGTCTTTTGCCAATGAAGAATTCGAGAAAGAGCTATTCGCCGTGGACAACCAGAAGTTCCGTGAGACCAAGCTGATGGCGTACAAATTGATGGCCAAAAGCTCGTCGGTCAGCTATATGATGACCCGTCTGATCACCATCGTAGTGATGGTCTGCGGAGCGTGGTTCTTCATCAAGGGAGAGCTGGAAATCGGGGAATTTGTCGCTTTCATTCTGCTGTCTAATGTCTTCTTCCGCCCGATTGAGAAGATCAATGCGGTTATTGAGAGTTATCCGAAGGGGATTGCCGGCTTCAAACGTTATCTGGAAGTCATTGATACCGAGCCGGATATCGCCGACAAACCGGATGCCGTAGAGGTTGGCCCGCTTCGCGGGGATATCAGCTTCAGCAAGGTCAGCTTCGGCTATGAAGACAACCGCAAGGTGCTGGAGGATATTAGCCTGAACGTTAACGCCGGTGAGACGATTGCCTTCGTCGGACCTTCCGGTGCGGGGAAAACAACCATCTGCAGCCTGCTCCCCCGGTTCTACGATGTGACCGGCGGCGCGATCTCCATCGACGGGATCGACATCCGCGATATGAAGCTCAGCTCGCTGCGCAAGCAGATCGGGATCGTGCAGCAGGATGTATTCCTCTTCTCCGGCACGATCCGCGAGAATATTGCCTACGGCAAGCTTGATGCAGAGCTGCCGGAGATCTGGCAGGCTGCCCGTCAGGCCCGGCTGGAGGAGCTGATTAACAGCCTGCCGAATGGTATGGACACTGTGATCGGCGAACGCGGCGTCAAGCTGTCCGGCGGACAGAAGCAGCGCCTGGCAATTGCCCGGATGTTCCTGAAGAATCCGCCGATTCTGATTCTGGATGAAGCCACCTCGGCGCTCGATACCGAGACGGAAGCGGCGATTCAGCAATCACTGGCCGACCTGTCCGTGGGCCGGACTACACTCGTCATCGCGCACCGCCTGACGACGATCAAGAACGCTGACCGGATCGTTGTTGTAAGCGAGGACGGCATCTCCGAGGAGGGCCGCCACGAGGAGCTGGTCAATGCCGGAGGCACTTACAGCCGCCTGTATCAGGCGCAGTATAATGCTTAGGTGTTTCTATTAATGCCGGAGTGAACAAGTCTGGCAGACTCAAATGAAAAACCTTCCGGAATGCGGCCAAGGGCGCATCCCGGAAGGTTTCTTTATTTAGATTCAAATTGTGGTGCTCTCTTAATTTCCTCAATAATCGCAGCACCAAAGGTTTTAATCTCTTGAATACTGCTGGTGTAAGAAAATTCACTGCCCGCAGTAAAAACAGTAATTAGGAACAACGCTGGATCAGATTGTCGGGTCCATGTCCATTCAAAGGATTCGTCATAATGCGAAAAATAACCATTATATACATCCATCGGGAAATGATTAAGCATTTCAACGAATTTACTTAATGTAAAATTCGTCCATCCTACATCACTCACAACTATGCTTCTATTCTCTGTATTAGTAACGATAAACCTACAGCCCTGGTCAGGTCTCTCATCACGATAGACAAATTCCATATTCAAAGATTTATCATTCTCATAATGGTCTTGTAATGTAGCCAAATTATCAACCTCCACCAATCCATTCCTCAGCACGGTCTGCCATTGCCTGGACCTCGTTCATGAACCATCCTGCATGATAGCCGTCACAGACAGCGTGATGGACCTGCAATGACAGAGGCAGGTATATGGAACCGCCTGTGGTCGTGAATTTCCCTGCGGTAATAATGGGCAGAAGGTAATTCCCGTTATTGCTGATATTCAGGTTGAATCCGGTAAAGGAAGTCCACGGAATCATAGATACAGAAAAGGTATGCTCAGGTATAGGTGTCTTGGGGAACAATCTCCCGGAATCCTTATAATGCTCCACATCAGACAGGTAAGAATCGTGGAACGCTTTGAAATCCTTCGTGCTAGCCGTCCAAATCGCCGAGAAGGATTCCGAGACCCTGTCGGCAATCGTATACAGCGGGTCTACCTTGTCCCAATACCCTAATTCCCCTGAACTATTATACCCCGTTCTGAATGCAGTATTGGAGTTGACCACACGGGTCAGTAAGAATAGAAGGGCCGGATACAGCTTATATTCCTGTTGTTTTATCTTTCGGTACAAACCGCTAATCTCAATTTCTGCTGTCAGGCTAAAGGTCGTACCCTGGTTCAGATAATGAGTAAAGATCTCTTGTCTCTTCCAGTTATCCCTGTCAATCGGATTAAATTTCATTGGTTGTGCCTCCTAAATGTTTGTGTAAACTGAATTTAGGAGGCTGACTTGTCTGCCTTTTTCATTAGAAGCCCATCCTTTAAAAAGAGTTCATATTATTGTATCATACATCACTATTTCAAAAAACGCTGTCACCCCGGCCTTATTGCCCAGTGTGACAGCGTTCGAAACCCGGCTGCACTAGCAGCAGCTCCGGCTTATTTTTTGGCGATATGGCACTTCAGCAGCTTGCCCTTCACGGTTGTCTCCTTCATCGTCTGTAACACAAGTGATCCCTTGCCGTTCAGAATATCGACGTAGGTGACGTTATCCTGGATCGTGATGATTCCGATGTCCGCCGCCGTAATGCCCTCAAGCTTGGCAATGGTGCCGACGAAATCAACTGCGCGGAGCTTCTTTTTCTTGCCGCCGTTGAAATAGAGCTTCATGATGTCCTGGTTCATGACCTCGGTTTTGCCGGCTTTGCGGACCTGCTGCTTGCCCAGCTTCAGATCGAACGCCGGTTTGGCATAAGCCACCGCATCATCCGAAGGAGCCTTCATGATTGGCAGGCTGAAGCCGATATAGCCTTCGATCTCCCTGACCCATTTGTGTTCATTCGGCGTAACGAAGGTGATCGCTTTGCCGCTTTTGCCGGCACGGGCGGTCCGGCCGGTGCGGTGGACGTAGCTCTCTTTTTCCAGCGGGATATCGTAATTAATGACATGGGTGATGTTCTCGATATCAATCCCTCTGGCAGCAACGTCGGTGGCGATCAGATAACGGAACTGGCCCCGCTTAAAAGCATTCATCACCTCAAACCGCTCGTCCTGCTCCATGCCGCCGTGGATCTTGTCCACCGGATATTCGAGGTCGGCCATCCCGCGGAAGAGGGCATTCACCTGCTCCTGGGTCCGGCAAAAAATAATGCAGCTATCCGGATTCTCCACCGTCAGCAGATCGCTGAGCAGCCCGAACTTGGCCGCTTGTACAACTTCAATCAGAGCATGTTCAATCGACGCTGTCGTAATTCCGCTGGCTTCAATCTCAATATCCACCGGGTCCGTCATATACTTCCGGCACAGATTCTTGATCACTTCCGGCAGAGTTGCCGAGAACAGCATCGTTACACGCTCCTTGGGCAGCTGCTTGATGATCTTCTCAATCTGCTCGATGAAGCCCATGCTGAGCATCTCGTCCGCTTCGTCGATCACCAGATATTGTATCCGGCTCAGGTTCAGCGTACCGCGCTCGATATGGTCGAAGACACGGCCCGGCGTGCCTACAACCACATGCGTCTTCTGTGTTAACTCGATCTTCTGCGGGGCAAAAGGCTGCTTGCCGAACAGCGCTACCGCCTTAATCCGCTTGAAGCGCCCGATGTTCGTAATATCCTCCCGCACCTGCTGGGCCAGCTCCCGGGTCGGTGTCAGCACCAGCGCCTGGGGTTTGTTCTCCGCCCAATCGGCCAGCTCGCAGAGCGGGATGGCGAATGCTGCGGTTTTGCCGCTGCCGGTCTGCGACTTGACGATCAGATCCTGCGCCTTCAGCGCCACCGGAATCACCTTCCGCTGCACCTCCGTAGGGTCCACGTACTTCAGAACCTCCAGCGCACGGGTAATCTCCTCACTCAGACCATAATCACTAAACTGTACTTGTACTTCACTCATATTATATTCTACCTCTTCTATGCCGATTGTTCCGGTTCAGGCGGGGTCTCCCGCGTTCCATCCATCTTACGCATTATTCCATTATAACACCTACTCTGCCCCTTGATTCCATTCCTTATAAAATTGCTCCAAAAAAACCAGCATAAACTGATGGCGCTCCTCCGCCAATTGCTTCCCGTACGAAGTGTTCATCAGATCCTTCAGCTTCAGCAGCTTCTCATAAAAATGATTGACCGCCGTCCCTTTGGAATAATCACGGTATTCCTCCTTCAGCGACTCGTCCCGGGGAGGGATCTTGGGATCATAGACCGGACGTCCCTTCGCTCCGGAGAAAACCATCGTCCGCGTAATGCCAATCGCCCCCAGCGCATCCAGACGGTCCGCATCCTGCACGATTTGTCCTTCCAGTGTAGACATCAGAGCTCCCCCGCCGCCTCTGAAGGACATCGTCTCGATGATCTCCATGATCTGCTCGCACGCAGCTTCATCCGGCAGATGTGCGGTGAGCCAAGTTTGTACTTTGAGCAGGCCTGCTTCCTTGGAGGGATTCAGCTTCTCGTCTGCTACATCATGCAGCAGGGCGGCGATCGTGCAGATGACCACACTCGCCCCTTCCATTCTTGCGATTAGAGCGGCTGTATTCCGTACCCGGTCGGTATGAAACCAGTCGTGGCCGGTGGTATCCTGGCCTAATTGCTCTTTGGCGAAATTCTCTGCCGCCGTTATGAGATGTATATAATCCATTATAATTGCTCCTTTATGACTAATAATGCAGGTCTTGCGCTGCTGCTCCTGATCCGCTATAATGTGCTGTAATCAAAAGCTGAAGGGAATTGATTCACATGAACCGCCTGTCCATCATACCGAATCAACTTCATCATCACAAGCGGCGTTAGCACACCTGATTTCATTCAGGGAGGGCTAGCGCATTTCGCGTTTGACCTCCCTGCGGCATATTGAAGCGCGCGGGACCACGGGGTCCGGCGCGTTTTTTATTTTCACCGAATCCACATACAAGGGAGCTGCTAATTATGCAAAATATTAAAGGAACCTATGATTATTTCGGCCGGGAGCAGGCCATCCGCCAGAAGGTGCGGACTACGCTTCAGGAGCTGTTCGAGCTGTACAGCTTCGAGTCGATGGATACGACCCTGCTGAATGAGCTGGAGCTGCTGACCTCCAAATACGCCGGGGGCGATGAGATTCTGCGCGAGATGTACCAGCTTACGGATCAGGGCGGGCGCAGACTGGGGCTGCGTTACGATCTGACGATCCCTTTTGCCAAGGTGATTGCTATGAATCCGGGTATTGTGTTCCCATACCGGCGCTACGAGATCGGCAAGGTGTTCCGCGATGGTCCGGTCAAAAAAGGCCGCCTGCGCGAGTTCCTGCAATGTGACGCTGATGTGGTCGGCATCGCCGGTCCGCAGGCCGAAGCCGAGCTGATGCAGCTGGCCGCGGAAGTCTTCCGCAGACTGGATATCCCGGTGGTGCTGAAGTGGAACAACCGCCGCTTCCTGGGCGAGATTCTCGGAGCGGTCGGCGTTCCGCCACAGGAGCAGCTGTCCGTGATGCTGACGCTCGACAAGCTGGCCAAAATCGGCAGCGGCGGTGTGCTGGCAGAGCTGACGGACAAGCAACTGACTGCTGAGACGGTCCGGCTGATTTCGGAGCTGCTGGAGCTGGAGAATCCGGGGTTCGGGCAACTGGTGGAGAGATATAAGCTGGACGGGCATCCCGGTACGCTTGAGGTAGTAGCCTTGCAGCAGCTGATTGATGCGGTTGGACTTGCGGATGTGTGCGTCTTCGATCCTTTTCTCTCGCGCGGACTCTCCTTCTATACCGGCACCGTCTATGAGATCTTCGATGCTTCCGGCAGCTATACCGCAAGCCTCGGCGGCGGGGGCAGGTATGACGCCATTATCGGGAAGCTCGTCGGGCGCGACGATATAGAGTATCCTACAGTCGGCATCTCCTTCGGGATGGAGTCGATCATGGCCCTGCTGGACGAACGCCCGGCGGATACGGCGGACCGTTCCGGTGTCCTGATCATTCCCATCGGCGGATATCTGCCGCAGGCTCTGGTTGCTGCCGCTGCCCTGCGGGCCGCAGGCATCCGCACAGGCGTGGACACCGGCACGCGCAAGCTCAAAAAAACACTGGCCGCAGCCGCAGCCAAGGGCATCCGCTATGTCATCATGGTTGGCGAGAGCGAGGCCGCTGAGGAGAAGCTGCGGCTGAAGGACATGGATTCGCAGAGCGAGAGGCTGGTTACAGTGGCGGAGGCGGTTCAGTTGATTACGGGGTGACTCCGAATCTCATCAGGTTAGTACCCGTGGAGCGCGCATTGTTGCACTTTGGGCAGGAATTCCATCCAGTTAGCACCTCAGGAACACACATTGTTGCAATTCGGGCAGGATTCCATCAGCGCGGCCCCCGGGAAATGTGCTGGCCCCAGCCCCATATATCCCGCCAGACAGGCGAGTGTGTTCATGCCGCGCCCCGCCAGTCTCAAATTATTGATGCCGATAGCTAATTGTTGTACTTTTTGCAGGATGTTTCGTCAGTTTGGCCCCGGGTCACGCACATTGTTGCACTTTTTGCAGGAATCCCATCCAATTAGCACTTGAGGAACACACATTGTTGCAATTTGGGCAGGAATTCCGTCAGCTCAGCCCCGGGGAATGTGCAATGTTGCATTTTATGCAGGACTGTTCCTCATTATGGAGCTTGATGAACTGGAATACAGCACGCCGCACCTTACTCTATCACCACAGGTTCAATCCTCTTGAACAGAAACCTGGAGTCTGCCAGATACTCTCTAAGATAGGCCAGCGCATAAGGCTGTTCTTCGCGCAAGCCGGGGAGTTCGTCGGGATTAGAGATGTGGTGGCTGTAGTTCCCAATCATGATCTTGACAAAGAAGCATTCCAGCTTCCGTTCATAATCTGGCTCCAGCGCACGGACGCTGCTATAGCCTCGAATTAGGCTCCTGCGCTGCTCCGTGGAGAGCTCCAGCAGAGCAGCGGCCAGATCATGGAGGTAGAAGCCGTAGCCGCAGAGGCCGAAATCGATCGCCCGGGGCTGACCCTCCGTGAATACCACATTCCCAAAGTGCAGGTCACCATGGATCAGGCCGTAGCTGCCGGGGTCCAGCGTCATGGCTTCGAGTTCCCCAAGGATTCTCACGGCGGCAGCCTGATACAGCCTCCACCCCGATTCCGGGACCATAGCCGAATGATGCTTCTCCAGCTTCTCCCACTCCTTACGGAAGCTGTCCGCTCCCCACACCGGACGGGTAAACTCCGCAGATGGAACAAACTGCGCACCTGCTTCATGCATCCTCGCCAGCATAACGCCTACAGCGTAGAGCTGCTCATCCGGCAGATTACCCTCTGAATGCTCCCCTTCGACCCAGCGCATCAGGGTAACATAGTTAAGCTGCTGCGCTACACCGCCCGCTTCATTGCCAGTCTCCAGGATATAACTGCCGCTTGAATCGCGCAGCCCCACGGGGACAACCAGCTCCGCTGCCCCGCTGAGATGGCTGAGCCACTCCAGCTCCGACAGAATCTCTGCCCGGCTGCACCGTTCGCCATGTATCCGCAGCAGCAGCTTCCCCGCTGTTTCCGTCTCTACCTTGAACGTGATACTGTCGGACTGTTTAATATATTCAACTTTTGTCCAATTCAAGTCATATGCCTTAAGCGCCTGCAGTACTATATCCCTTGTTGCCGGTTCTATTTTCATCTTCCTGCCCCCTAATATGGATGTCTGCATTCATTATAGGGTTGGCGGAGGCGGCAGACATAGATAATAGACAGGTATAACCTGACTTTTGCACAAAATAAAGAGGCTGCTCCAAGAGTCATAACGCGACTTCTTGGGACAGCCTCATTGTTCAAGGTGGATCAGATTGAGTTCTAGGCGTGAGCGCTTGTGTATGGGCGCTTGTGTATGGGCGCTTGTGTGTTAGCACTTGTGTGTGAACGCTGCGATTGTATTTCCTGTATTTCATACACTAGATTTCTGCATTTATGCTCCAAAAGGCCGCCTGCGCAAAATTCTACTGTACAGAGTGCAGCAGATGCTATTTTTCGAGGGGTTTTAGCAGAGGAATCTAGTGTACATAGTACAATCGAAGCCAGCTTAGGCTGAATCTCACAAGGAGAATTGGCTAAGTTACTCGCCCTTAGACCACTACCCTCTCTGCTTGCTTCCATATACAATCTTCTTAATGCTGTCGCCCGACAGGCAGAATTGCTCCGCCAGTTCGGTTACGCTCAATCCGCTGGCATAATGCTCACGAATGGACTGGTTCCGGGCGCTCAGATAGGATCTTCCGCCTGAATTCTCCCCCCACCGCTTGCGCTGTCCCTCGGGCTTCGGGATATAGAGCATCCCGCCCTGCATATATTTCTGAACCTCCTGCAGCAGCTGCTGCGGTAATACCAGGTCTGCATTTACATATTTCATATAGCTCCGCTCCTCTTAAGTTGTTCAACTTATAAAGGCAGCAAAGTCTATAGCACAGAACCTTATCCGGCCAAACGTTGCAGCGGAGAATAGCTGTCCGCTCTACACAATAACCGCTGTCTGCCGATCCATAGACTTTGCGTAGAGCTGAGCATTAATCTTGTCATGATGCGTCCTCCTTCCAGTATCTGACTTAGCTTATATTGACTATAGCATACCAGGCACAGGGTTCCCGCACAAATCTCGAATCTAGTATGATCAGACAAAAAGGGACCCCGCCGGCGTCCGGCGGGGTCAAAAGTTATATTAAAGGGGGGTATGTGAGTACTATACCCCCTCAAGCTTAAAAACAGATGAAGCCCAGGTAAAGATCTGCTGAAACGAGTTTAGATTTTGAATTTCTCAACCAGCTGCTGCATTTCCTTAGCGCTCTGCGTATTCTCGTCGGCCATTGTGGCTTCATGGAAGGTCTTCTCCACAATATCCGCCGTCTTCTCGGCGATATCCTGCACCCCGATGGCTCCCTCGTTCACGGTAGCCGCCACTTCATTGACAGCGATAGCAATGCTGGAGACGGTCTCGTTCAGGTGATCGGCCGCTTCCTCGAACTGGTTCATCAGCCCGTTAATCGTGGCAGCATCATCATTGTACTGCTGGCTGACCTCGGTCAGACGCTCATAATCGCCCAGCACATTGCGGTCGATGAAGTTCAGTACGGCCTCGGAATGCTGGGTCATCTGCTCCACGGAGGCATAGACATTTTTGACCACCTCTTGAATGCCTGACGCCGTCTCGGAGGACTTCTCCGCGAGCTTGCGGATCTCCCCGGCCACCACGGCGAAGCCCCGGCCCGCCTCGCCTGCACGTGCGGCTTCAATCGCTGCATTCAGGGCCAGAAGGTTGGTCTGGCTTGTTATGGAAAGAATCGTATCAGCCAATACGTTGATCTCGTGGATCGCTCCCGACTCTTCGATCGCCTTCTGCATCTCACTGCGGACCGAGCTGTAGATCTGCTTCGCGTTCTCGGTGGACGTTACTGCATCATGCTGAAGCTCCAGGGCCCGCTGCGTAATCTGGCCCGATACCCCGGAGCCTTCTTTTACCTTAGCGCTGATCATTCTGACATTGCTCAGGGTCTCGTGAATCGCCGCCGTCATCTCCTCGGTAGAAGCCGCCGTCTCCTCCATCCCTGCGGACAGCTCCTCAGTCGTGGCTGAATTATCATGCGCATTCTCTCTGACCTCGTTCGACAGCTTCTCCAGCGTCTCGGCATTGTCCAGCACCTTGGAGGAGATCGCAATCAGACTGCCCGCCATCTCACGCAGCGCCGCGCGGGTGCTGAACATGGCCTTAGCAATGGTTCCTGTCTCGTCTTTATTTTTAGTCAAATATTCATATTGATTATCATACTTGAGATCAAGCTCTGCCGTGCGGTTCACCAGCTCCGTGAGCTTGATGATTGGCGAGGAGATCCGGGTAGCCACCGTAGTCCCGATCAGCAGGGTTAGCAGCAGGCTTCCCAGGCCGAGCAGCATAATGAAGTTCGTCATCTCGCTCACCGGCTGCAGCACCTCGTCCACATCTCCGGTCAGCACCAAGGTCCACTGCGTCTCCGGGAGCACGGTGTAAGTAGCTTTTTTCTTGGCTCCGTTGAAAGTGTATTCTACATTCCCGTCCGGTACCGTCTGCCCCGCCTTCACCTGCTCGACCACGGCTTTGATGGATTCGTTCTCCACTAGTGAACCTATCTTCTTCTCGTCGGGGTGGTACAGCGTATTCCCCGTTTCATCCACTAGATAGGCATACGAGGAAGGGGCACCCGCCACCTTGGCATCGGCCAGATAGGTCACCAGACTGTCCGCCCTAACCGCCGAAGCGACGAACCCGATCATCTTCTCTCCGCTAACCACAGGATGGACAAAAGCCAGAATATAAGCCCCTGTTGACTTGGATTTCAGCGTCTCGCTGATTACAGGCATCCCGGTCTTCAAGACATTCTTCGTATAATTTCTATCGCTGAAGTTGTCGCCCACCAGCTTGGTATCGCTATCCGCTACCGCCGTTCCCTTCAGATCAACCACAAACATATGCTCCAGATTGCCTGCATCCTTCACCAGACCCTGAAGCTTCACATTCACTTGATTCTGGAGGGGATTCCCGCCGCTCAAGCCGTTATTACCAGCCTGCGTCAAAAGCTGCACAATCTCGCTGTCCCCGGCTACCAGCTGCATACTCCGCTTCTCTTTATCAATCATGGCGGCAATGGTCTGCGCTTTGTTGCTGCCCGCCTGTGCCATGGAAGATTCGGTCAGATTCATGATGGTGCCCGTGGATTTGGTATACGTAAAAATCCCCATTAATGCTGTAGAAATAAGTGTAACGACAATCATCATAACGGATAGCTTCATACGAATCTTCATGATTTTCTACTTCCTTCCGCCCTTTTCTTATCCACTCGCTTCTAATCAGCCAAAATGCTTACTTTATTACAATTATTATCGGATTTTCCTCGAAAATAATGAATATTCCTTGTAGTATTTTCAGAAATATTATCGATTTTTGTCGAATGGTAGCATGAAAATTACACTTCATTCCAAATACTACGAAACCCGCTCTTCCTGTAACGCCGCAGACTACGGCATGAACAGGAACAGCGGGTTCGCATACACAGGTTCTATTCAGTAAGAGTGCTACGAATTGTGGGATGAAGCTGGAGCAGCCAGCCGGTCAGCCAATGGATCAGCCAGCTGCCGCCGTCTCACCCTGCTGCGGATGAACATGCCGGAGCAGGCGGCCAGAATCTGCTGGAACAGCATACCGGAGATTACGGGTAACGCCACAGATGGCGGGAAATAGCGCACAGCCAACACTGCGCCTGCACTGAGATTACGCATGCCGGAGTTGAACTGTACGGCCACGGAGCTCTCATGATCATAGTGCAGGCGGCGTGAGACGAATGCTCCAATAACGTAGCCGAGCGCAACCGTAACGAAGGTAACCGCGATAATTAGAAAAAGTTTGCCGTCCGGATGCTTCAGATACCGGGCAATGCTGGCCCCATTAATCGAGACCACGATGAACAAGCCCACCTTGACGAACGGGGCAAGCGGCGGGCCGCAGACAGCACTAATCTTGCCTTTGCTGAATTGATTCAGCAGCATCCCAGCTACGGAAGGCAGCACCACCATCCACAGCAGGCCCCGCATCATCTCACCGGCGTCCATCTGTACGCTTGCGCCCATCAGCACATAGAGGGTAGCGGGTACAATCAAAGGCGATAACAGCGTATCGATCAGAATCAGGGCCAGCGTAAGCGCGATATTCCCGCCATGCATGGATACCCAGACTACACTGACCACCCCGGTTGGAATTGCAAACAGCAGCACATACCCTGTAACCGTATAAGGATCGCCCGGGAAAAACAGCATCGCGGCCAGCCAGCCGATCAGAGGCATTACCACATGAAGGATGACCAGCAGAATAATCAGCTTTTGCGGCTTGACCAGCACAGCAAGCAGATCGCGGAAATTGGATTTTAGACTGCCAATCAGCGTCATACCGGCGAAGATCCATGGCACCAGCCAGGTTAACGGAAGCAGGGACCCCTCATTGAGCACGCCAACCACGATGGCTGCGGGTGTAAGCAGCGGCATAATCCGCTCCAGCACACGGTTGGATGATATTAATCCGCGTCTTATTGCACCTAGCATGTATCTCATCCCCCATGTTAACTTTGCCATCATAAGCCGCTGCACTGACTATCTCTGCTTCAAGTCCGTTAACGGATCTATACTCCTTGCGGGAACAAGGCGTCCAGTGCCGGGCAAGGCCGTTTCTCCAGATAGTCCGACAGCGGTGCCGGCATATTGTTGTACAAGTCCTTCAGTTTCGTTCCGTTATAGATATTGCCGATAATGACCGGGTGGCACAGCTCGGAGATCAGAATGTCGCCGTTGCCGTGCAGATGAAGCTGCTTCATGCCTTCAATGCAATGCGGGAAATAGACGCCCGGCTGCTCCTCGAAGCCCATCGCGTCCATGAACCGGTCCATACAGGTGAAGTAGAGAGTGGTATCCTCCGGCTTCCGCGCAATCAGCTCATTGACGGCATTCTTCAGCTGTTCCCGGGCAGCAATGGCCTTCCAGCCGGTATGTCCCATGATAATACTATTCTGGATTTCATGCGTTCTTACGCCCATAGAATAGACATGCTCGCTGATTTCCTGCATATGATCCTGTGTTTCATTGAACAGCAGTGTCTCCAGAACGACATTCACGTTTGTTTTGGCGAACATGGTGATATTCTCTCTGATTTTGTGATAGACGCTGGTGTGAATGTTGTAATACCGCGAGAAGCCCTCAGCCGTGGTGAAATTAAAAGAAATATGAATCGTGGTCAGACCTGCGTCCACCAGCTGCCCGATCCGCTGCTCATTCAGCAGACTGCCGTTCGAGTTGAGCTGGGTCTGAATGCCCCGGGAAGTGCAATAGGCGACAATCTCCACGCAATCCTGAAACTTCAGTGTAACCTCTCCGCCCGACAGGCGCACACGCTTAAGATTAGGCAGCTCCTCCAGAATGCGGATGACCTCCTTACCGTCAAGGGTCTGGCCGTCATTTCTATTGTAAGCGCAGCAGTAATCACAGCGGAAATTGCAGTTCGAGGTCACGCCGACTTCCAGCCCTTCCAGCTCATACGTCATCGGCTTATCCAGTTCCAGTGCTTTATATTTCGTACTCATATTCTATAGTCCTCCTTGGATGTTGGCACATTCGCAATAAAGTTAACTATAGAATTATACAGGTAAGCCCGCGAGGTTAATGTGACATTTGATATTTGAACTTTGCAAAAAGACTGCTGCACGGTTATAGGCTCACCATACAGCAGTCTTCATTAAGATAGATTAACCTACAGCTCGATAGCTTCTCCCATCCGGTTCAGCACCGGCTGGCCGATGATCCCCAGACGCCAGATCGCAATTCCCTTGAGGCCGTAACGCTTAGCCAGGCCGATCTTGGCATTGACGGAGGCTTCGTTCTCACTGTAGACCGATATCCCGAGAATCAGCTTGTCCTTGCTGACCTGATCAAGCGCCAGCCGGATGCTCTCATCGACCTTATTCATCGGCTCCGGCCCGGTCTCCCCTTCATAGGCGTAAGCCATGATAACCAGATCGTCCGCAAGTGTCCCCAGCGTCTTGTAGTCATAGCCCTTATAGGAGCTGTTCAGCGGATGCAGAATGACAGTCAGCTTGAGGCTGGCGGCGCGGGCGGCTGTGGAGAGATTTTTGACAAAAGCGTTATATTGGCTCTGTACCTGCGCCTTATCCCCGGTCAGCCCCAGGCCTTCAAGATCCAGTCCGATGCCCTTGAAGCCCTTGCTGGAAGCAAGTTCAACAATACTGGCAATCGTCTGCTGCTGGAGCTGCGCGTCCTCCAGATTCTTGCTCAGCTCCAGTGACGAGTCACTGGAATAGATCATCAGGTAGGGAGCGGTCCCTCCCGCCGCCGCATTCTGCACAATCGATTCCGGCGTTACCTCGCCTGCCGCCTCCGGCCACCAGAAATCCTTACCGGTGGTGGTGAACTGGCCGTTCTTGTCAATCCGCGCCCAGCCAAAAGCAACCGCATCGAAGCTTGGAATGAGCGAGACCTCACTGTAGGCCTTCTGTGCGTAGAAGCCCAAGGTATACATGTCCCGTTTCGGGGAGGTTATGGATACGGTCTTGGACGCCTGATCCCAGGAGGCTGCCGCCCCAAACTGCTGGCTGAAGAATTTGAGCGGAAGCATCGTCGTCCCGCGGATATCCTGCGGCGCTACCTCCAGCTTCACTACCGTCCCGTTCACGACTGCATTTTTGCTGCCGAGGGTCAGGACCACTACGGTTGGTGCAGCACTAGCGGCGTCCTTCCGGGTGGCTGTGATTATGCGGGCCTTCTGATTCCATTCCACTTGAATTCCCAGGGCTTCAGAGATGGCGCGGAAGGGCACCATGGTCGTTCCGTTCATCATCACCGGCTCCACCGGGAATGGCAGCGGATAACCGTCCAGCATGATATTGACACCCGCAGGTGCAGCATGGACCGCACTTGCCGGAAGTGCCGAGAGGCTGCCGAGTGAGATCGCTGCGCATAATACTATTTTGGCCAAATGCTTCATATAAGTAGGTTCCCCATTCTCTTAAATAGATTATGAATCTCTCAACCTTACATCCCCTACTATTCTAGCAAACTAGATAAATATAGCAAATGAAGAGATTGTAACCATTGCAGACTCACCCGTCCGGGGTTCTCCTTACACTTACATGAACACGCTCAAAAAGACACCGACAGCCCGTTCAGCATCCACCTCTACAGCCACTTCGATGAATTCTCCTTCTTTGGGCTGGGCCCGCAAGTCTGCTACGACCATACCGGAGGTGAACGCCCCCTGATGCTCTACACGGACCTTCATCCGGCGGCAGGCTACTAGATCCGGCTGCAAGGCAGCCATCAGGGCCAGCGGATCATGCAGCGGAGCGCTGTTAATGAGATAGTTCGCCTCACGGTAAAATTTAAAATAATACGCCAGCGACTCTTCCATGAAGTCTATGAGCGCCTTATTCTCTTCCCGTCCATGCCGCTTCAGCAGCTCAACATGCTCAGAAGTAATCCGCGTCTGAAGTGTCACATCCAGCCCGATCATCATTATAGGCAGCCCTGAGGTGAACACGCGGTCAGCCGCTTCCGGGTCGCCCCACAGATTGGCTTCAGCCACCGGTGTGACGTTACCCGGCTTAAAGACTGTACCGCCCATGACCACTACCTTCTTCAGCTTGGAGGTCAGCTGCGGGTCCAGATCCAGGGCAAGCGACAGGTTCGTCAGCCGCCCAAGCGTCACCAGCACCAGCTCTCCCGGATGCTCATCCGCCATCCGCGTTATGAATTCCGCTGCCGTCTCTTGAACCGGTACCTGCCGGGAAGGAGGCAACTGAACGCCGCCAATGCCGTTCTCCCCGTGAACATGGGTGGAGAAGCCGGTTAGCTCGCGCACCAGCGCCCGGGAAGCCCCCAGCGCTACCGGAATTTCATAGCCCGGAGCCGCAAGCTCAAGCAGCCGCAGCGTGTTATCCGCGGCCTGCTGCACATCTATGTTGCCGAACACGGTCGTAATTCCCTCAACCACTACACCCGGCGCCCGGAGCGCATATAATATGGCCAGTGCATCGTCTATTCCTGTGTCACAATCGATGATGATTCTAGTTGTGCTGTTACTCATCTCTATCTCTCCACTCCTTATAGTAGCTTTGCTCTCTCTGCCTAGCCGCACTGCTCATCTTAACATGGGGTTATCTTCGGCTCAATATGGAGTTTAAGGAGAAAATAGAGTCTAGTACAGAAGTGTCAGACTGGCGAAAGGTACAATGTATTCGGTTGTTCACAAACTAAAAAATCCGCCAGCCTCATCAGGCGACGGATTCTTCATTACAGATTATCGAGTTACATAAGCCGCCGCAGCCTTGACGAACCGCTCCAGCGCTTCAGCCAGCAGGGAGCGCGGGCAGGCGAGATTGATCCGCAGATGACCCTGGCCTTCTGTACCGAACACAGACCCTTCATTGAAGGCTACCTTAGCCTCACGGTACATCAGCTGCTTGAGCCCGTCCGCATCGAGTCCGAGCGCCCGGCAGTCGATCCACAGCAGATAGGTGGCTTCCAGCTGCATCGGCTTCACCTGCGGAAGATGCTCGGCCAGGTAGGAGATGGCGTAGTCAGCATTGCCGTTAATGTGCAGGATCAGCTCATCCAGCCATTCTTCGCCTTCGTTATACGCCGCTTCCACAGCCTCCGGCGAGAAGAACGCCGACATATGCAGGCTGAGCGTCTTCAGCTTATAATCGAATTTCCGTTTCAGCTCCGGATTAGAGGTGACGATATATGAGGTCTGCAGTCCCGGCAGATTGAAGGTCTTGGTAGCCGCTAGTGTAGTCAGCGTAATGTCTGACAATTCTGGGGACAGGGAAGCAAACGGAATATGCTTGTGTCCGGGCATGATCATGTCGCAATGAATCTCATCCGAGATGACCGTTACCCCGTACCGCAGGCATAGCTCGCCCAGACGCAGCAATTCCTCCCGTTCCCATACTCTGCCGCCCGGATTATGCGGGTTACACAGCAGTAGCAGCTTCGCGCCGCCGGCCATCAGCTCTTCCAGCTGAACGTAATCCATGACATACCGGCCTGCTTCCAGCTTCAGCGGATTCACCGCCACCTTGCGGTCATTCATCCGGATCACATCATAGAAAGGATAATAGACCGGCGATTGCAGAATCACCTGATCTCCCGGCTGGCTGAACAGCTCCACAGACAGGCTCAGTGAGGTTACAATTCCCGGAGAATCCGAGATCCACTCCTCCTGAATCTCCCAGTCATGGCGTCTGCGGTACCAGCCGGTAATCGCCACTTTGTAGGAGTCGCCTGTCACGCTATAGCCGTATACTCCTGACTGTACGCGGCGCAGAATCGCTTCCTGTACCGCAGGAGGGCTTGCAAAGTCCATATCTGCCACCCATAGCGGAAGAATCTCCTTGTCTCCGAACAGCTTTTCGGACTGGTCCCATTTGTAGGAACGGGTATTGCGGCGGTCAATAATCCGGTTAAAATCGTACTTCAACTAAAATCACCCATCCTTTCTGCTTATCCGTACATTGTACCATGGGCAGAGACATCCGGCATCTTGATTCCGTGAACCAGCCTGCTTCAGCTTCCTTTGCGCAGCCGCTCCAGAGACTGGCCCAACCGGACCTCCTCCAGCGGCTTCAGCACATAATCCACAATGTCCTGGTCGAAGGCCCACAGGGCATGCTGCTTCGTCTCTGTGACCACCACAATCTGAATATCCGGCAGCTTTTTCTTCACCAGCTCGGCTACGACGACTCCTTGGTGGCCGGGCAGCTGAAGATCCAGAAACAGCACATCGGGCTGCAGCTGAACAATCCGGTCCACAACATTCTCGGGATAAGCAGACATGCCGATCACATTCACCTTGCCTGTATGCTGAAGCATCGTTGACAGCTTATAGAGATCCTTCTGATTCACATCCAGCAAATAGGCCTTAATCACCCGGGTTTCTCCTCCTTCCATAGGGATGAATTATGATCACTAAACAGCTTATTTTAAAAAAAGTGCTGTCCCCGCGTTTGCTAAGAAACGCCTGAGGACAGCCATAGTCGGTATTATATTGCAGCTTCAAGTGTAAGCTGCTTCTTGTATTGCTTCTTAGTTGAAGGAAGCTGGCAGCAGGCTGCGCAGATCCTCCGTATTCACAACCAAATGAATGTTATTCATCGTCCGCAGGGAACCGGAGATAATACCCGCCAGCTCGCCGTGCGTATCCAGCAGAGGCCCCCCGGACATTCCGCTTGCCACCTGGGCCGAGGTTAGAATCCGGCTTCTGCCGTTAATGTCAGCTGCCGGAGTGTTGACTATCCCCTCCGTGATGATCGCTGTGTTCTTGAGCGGATAGCCCAGGGCATACACGGCTTCACCATGTCTCAGCTTGTCCCCCCGCAACGGCAGATAAGCATAGGCATTATCCTTTTGCTTCATCGCAGCAGGACTTGGCAGTTCAAGGATGGCCACATCCTTCAGCTCGTCGGACTTCGTGACTTTAATCGGACTGATCACCGTTCCATCCGCCATGACTCCTTCAATGCGCTGTGCGCTTTTGACCACATGATACGCCGTTGCTGCGGTACCCGCCGGGGACAGGATGATTCCTGTTCCGGTGGAGCTTGCCGTACCGTCGCTTTTCAGCACACGCAGATAAAAGATCGCCTTACCCGCTATTCCATAGCTTTGTTCAGCATTGTACGCCTCAGGTGTATCCGCACTGGTGGTGTCCGAATAGAAGAGTATCGCCGAGATCAATGAGAGGACCAGGCTTACGGCAAGCAGCTTTGTTTTCATCCGCCGATCTCCTTCACTTATGAATTTCTGTTATTTCACAACCGACATGATGTCTTTGTAAGCCCAATGGGTAGCCGGAAGATCCTTGAACTGTACAGAGGTTACCGTCAGCTTCTTCGTGCCGGCAATCCGGTTGATCAGCACTACGGCCTGCGCACGGGTAATCGGTGTTCCCGGCTTGAAGGTTCCGTCAGGGAAGCCTTGCACATATCCCGCCTGCGACAGGGCATTCACGTATTTCTCTGCCCAGTGTCCGCGCAGATCCTTCTGCTTCGTCACACCTGCCCCGGTTACATCGAGCTTCAGCACGGTAGTCATGATTTTGGAGAATTCGGCTCGGGTCAAGCCCTTGGTTCCGCCGAATCCGCCATCCGGGAAGCCTTCAATAATGCCGGCCGATGCGAAGAATCCGGTCAGGCCTTCATTCTCGGCATTGACATCCTTAAACAGATTGCCTACATTCACTTCTTCCATGTCGAGCAGCGGCGCAAGAGACTGGATCAGCTCATACCGGGTAATGGCTGCGTTTGGCATGAATAGACCATTCGGATAGGCTGCCATATACTTGATCTCACTGCTGTTACTCTTCAGGCTGTACTTCGCATTCTCCACCACATACTCGATGGTAATGACTTTATCGTCTTTGTCCGTGATCGCTTTGACCGTCATAGTCTTGGTAATCAGCAGCTCACTGGTGTATTTCGTGCTCTTAGTAGTCGGAATGCTGCCGTCCGTTGTGTAATAGATCGTCTGCCCTTCTGGAGCCTTCAGCTCCAGCTTGCTGTTCTTGGCAATCTTGACCGGAGCTTCACTGTCACCAGTTACTGTCGATGTTCCAGCGACCGCGGTAATCGCAGGAGCTGCCGCTGCAGGTGTCGGGCTCGGAAGCGGAGCTGCCAGGCCACCGCCACCACCGCCTCCGCCAGGGCCGGAACCCGTGCCGGGATTAGGGACTACAAGCGTCCAGGTCCAGGCTGCAACCGGGCTGTACTCTTTTCCAGGAGCAATGGTAACAGCTTTAACCGTTGTTGTGCTCTTCAGAACGATAGGTCCGCTGTACACCTGGGAGGTCTCAGTAGGTGTTGTACCGTCCAGTGTATAGTAGATGCTTCCTCCCTGCTCACCTGTTACCAGCTCCACCTTCACTTCAGTGGTGAAGTTCTTATCTGCAGGAGTTGCAGTTGGTGCTACTGCCGCGCTCGGATACTGGAATGCAGCTGTATTAATAGCAATACTTCTGCTCTGTCCTCCAGCGGTTGCCTTCAGCACTGCACTGCCGCCTGATATCAGGCTGCCGGTTGTACCGTTCACTACAGCCTTGGACGGATCAGCGCTCCAGGAGAGTGCTCCGCCGCTGCTCATGTGGAATGCCGAACCCACGCGGTTTACCAGATCCTGCGGGTTCAGAATAACAGCGGCAGAAGCCAGAGTCCCTTCGTCTGTTCCGTTAAAGGCTACAAGCACTGGATAGAAGGTGTTGCGTGCTGTCCAGATTCCTGCATCCAGGCCTGCCGGCAGATTCGCGCCAGTAAGCTCTGTGCCGAGAAGCCCAGTTGCACCGCTGCTGCCCCCGGCCACTGCCTGACCATTCAGATTGTAGTAAGCAATATTATTCTTCAGCATTTGTCTGTTGAACAAGGAGCCGCTGATCGTGGCATTGTCCGATTTCTGTCCGGCAATCCCGCCGAAGAAAGCCTGCAGCGGTTGAATCTTGCCCTTCACTCCAGCCTTCACTTCTCCGGTGTTCAGGGAAGAAGTAATGGAGCCGCTCTCTGCCAGACCGGCAATTCCGCCTGCCCATGCAGTAGACATGCCTTCGGCGATAACCGTGGCGGCAGAGTAGCTGTTCTTGATCTCTCCCGCATTCAGTCCGCTGATCCCGCCAGCGATTGCCTGAGCCGAAGCTACACGGATATCGCCATAGGCCATTGATTCAGTGATGGAGCCTTCTGCACTGTTCTCACTGGCAATTCCGCCTGCGGCCAGTGCAGATGATACATCAATGTTGCCCTTGGATACAGCCTGGTGAATCACACCGGCGTTGCTTCCGGCAATGCCGCCAATCCGGCCCGCTCCGGCAAGGGTCACACCTTCATTCGTGACCTTCTCCAGGGTACCCTGATTCGCGCCCACTGCCCCGCCTGCGGCAGCACTGGCAGTCACGGAACCGCTGACCTTCACATTCTGGATGACTGCACCCTTGTGGTTGATCCCGGCAGCAACACCTGCGTTCACTGCACCGGAGATATCGGCTCCGGTGAAGCTCACATTCAGGAGCTGTCCACGGTTATCCTTGATGAATCCGGCAGTCTGCTGGCCGGAGGCTTTCAGAGAAAGTCCGTTTAGAGTATGGCCTTGGCCGTTGAACACACCCGTGAAGCTGTCAAATGCCGTCCAGTAGCGTCCGGCAAGATCGATATCTGCCCCAAGCAGGATCGTTGCCAGCTCCGGCTTGTTCTCAGCCGTTCTGTTGAACAGCTTGTAATAATTCAGTCCTGTCTCGTTATAGAACATGACTGCCCCTGCGAGCTGCAGCGGAGTCTGCACTGTAATGGCCCCATCCGTCAGGTCGTTCAGGAAGGTAGTATCATAGTCGATACTCCAGAGTCCTGAAGCCAGCGGATCAACTGCTGCTGTACTTACGGCAGCTGCGGCTGCACCCGAATTACGGCCTACAGCATCCAGTGTGCCTGTATAGGATGAGCTAAGAATTTTGCCGTCCCGGAAGTTGTAGCCGACCAGTGCGCCTATATAGACATTGTCTCCTGCAACTGCGGCAGTGATCTGCGGCACATTGGCATACACGCTGGTTAGCGTTCCGTCATTATATCCGGCGAAGCCGCCGTTATAGGAGCGGGTCGAAGACTTCACTCCAACGGTAGCAATCTTGCTCTGAAGTGCGTAAGACTTGCTGATACTTCCACTTCTCTCCACTGCTGCTGCGAAGCCGCCGCTGCGTGTATCGAAGCCGGTATTGCTTACGTCACCGGAAGCATAGGAATCTGTGATCGAGTAATGATCTACAGAACCCGCGAAACCGCCGACATAAGAGCCTAATCTGCCGCTGACATTCAGCTTGCCTGTGGCATAAGACTTCTGAATTTGTCCGGCAAGCGTTCCGTTCTCACCCAGGAGTCCGGCAAAGCCGCCGGCATACAGCGTATTATCCTGATTGGTATCTGTGATCACTACCGGAATATCCGTATGGGTATTCGTAATGAGTACATGATCGGCCATACCGATCACCCCGCCGACGCGTGTCGCCGGTACTGATTCACCCAGGGTAACCGCCGATCCGGCAGTGATGGACTGGCCGGAGCCGGAGATGACCTTGCTGTAATGAATCTCGCCGCCGTCTCCCCAGCCGACAAGCCCGCCGGCATTGATCACTCTGCTGTTGTCTGCGTTCACACCGCTTCTGACAAGGGTATCCACAATGATACCATTGCTGTATCCGGCTACTCCGCCTGCACTCACAGTATTACCGCCGCTTACCTTCAGACCGGAGGCAACCTCAGAGCTATAGATGGAAGCATCCTTATTCTTGCCTGTCAAACCACCTGCATAGAGATCAGCACGATGGTCTGTTCCAGTAACTGTGATCTGGCCATCATGAACCTTGGCAATATAGATCCCTTTATACAGCGGATATGCCTTGCCAAAATCAAAGCCTTGATTGATATCGTCCGCTGAGATCGTTCCGGCGATCCCGCCGACAGCAACCTCGCCGCTCTTCGCCGCTGCCTGAAGCTCAGGTGACGAATCTGCATTGTAGATGATGGAGTTATCACTCTCTCCCACAATACCTCCGGCAGTGATTACTTCACCTGCGGCCGTAAGAGAAGCCTTGAACCGGGCGTCATTGATTGCCGTCCGGGAAGCTGTTCCGGCAATCCCGCCGAGCACAGCCTTCAAGCTGTCGCCTGTTGTAGCCAGCTTCACGCCTGATACTGCTGCATGTTCAATATCGAAGCTGCTGCCGTTATCCACAGAACGGGTCAGCATTCCGCCGAGTCTGCCTACCTTCGCGCCCACAACACCGCCAGCCGTACCATTAGCTGTCAGATGTATGCCGCTTCCGGAGCCGGTTACTATTATATTGCGGATGCTGTTCCCTTGATCGGATTGACCGATCATACCGCCAAGGATAGAGCCAAGGCCCCGTGCTTCCAGCGTACCGTCTGCAAAGCTCACGGTCAGTCCTTCAGCGTGACCGGTCTGATAATGTCCAACCAGTCCGCCAACCGTGGCTTCCATTCCCGTAGAGGAAATACGGTATCTGGAATTCACTTCATGGGCCAGACCTGTCACATTACCATTCTGAACCCCGATAACCCCGCCGATAACGGCATGGTCAGCCGCGCTGCCTATGCTGCCGTCCTTATCGTGAATGACATAAGTCTCAGCTGTAATATCCGCTGTGTTGTCGCCGATAAGACCGCCGGCGATGCCGCCTTCAGCTACCGTCTCAATCCGGCTTCCGCCGTCCAGCGTAAGCTGCAGACCGGCAACACTGCCTGAGTTCTGGCCGATGATGCCGCCGACAAAGCTGCCGCTGACCTTCACACCGCCAAGCAGCTTAAGGTCGACATTCTTGACTGTACCCAGATTCGTCCCGGCCAGTACGCCGGTGTAGCCGTTGCCGCCAACCGCGAGCGGCTCAAGATTCATATTCTGCACTGTAGCATTCGCTCCAATGATTCCGAACAGCCCGGAATGTGTGTATACCGGCTGCAGGGTCAGGCCGTCGATTAGCAGGCTTTTCCCGTCGAACATTCCTTCAAACGGACTAGCCTCCTTGTCGCCGATAGGCACCCACTGCTTGGATTGGATATGGATCGGATTAAGCACGGTCACGGTTCTGTCCTTAAAGCCGAATGGCTCCACACCGGCAATCGTGCCGTTGACAATTCCCGCCAGACCGGCAAGCTCAGCCTCCGAGGTGATCTCGAAGCCGATCGCATCCTTATCCTTCGTGTACCAGTTGATATTGGCATTCACATTATTGCCGTTGTCTCCGCCGCCGGTATTGGCAGTGCGGTTGACTTCAGGATAGCGGTATGCCGCGCTGAGCGAGCCGTATTTCCAGGCTCCCTCGAAATCCCAGCCCGACAAGCCCGGGAATACCGTTCTGTCCTTCAGTGTCTCCGACAGAATGGTGGTCAGCCGGACATGCACATTCAGCCAGCGGTGATTGCCCTCTGCGAAATCAGGCAGATCCCGGTTGATATTCAGTCCTTCGTCTTTAATATAGTAAGACTTGTAGAGCAGTTCTTTACTTGCATTATCATAACGTCCAGCGAAGCCGCCGGCATAAGCGGTCTTTTTCTCCGCTACATTAACTTCTGCTGCTGAGTAGACGTTGCTTATTTTACCGTTTGTAATTCTGCCAACGAAGCCGCCGGCGTAAGAATTATTGTTCGCAGCGTTAACACTTTTCGCTACATAGGAATTCTTGACCGTTCCGCCGGACAGCTCTCCGATCAGACCGCCGACAATGGTATAAACGTTTTTCGCCGTAACCTTGGAAGCAGAATACGATTGCTCCACCGTACCGGCTGTGTTTCTGCCGATCAGTCCGCCTAAGTAGACCGAACCGCTTGATGTTCCTTGTGCATCGCCCGTCACATCAATATCTACATAAGAGCCAATGACTGCACCGGCATTGCTGCCTACTAATCCTCCGGCATGTGTGCCTGTCCCTTCAATGGTCAGGTTCGCATTGGAGTACGTGTAGTAGAGTGTTCCTGATGCCGTATTGACACCGGCCAGACCGCCGATGATGGAGGAATTGCCTCTGGAAATGACTGAGATTTTATCGGTAATACTGTTGTTGGCAATCAGCGTACGGTTCTCACCAACCATACCGCCCACAATGGCATTTGCGGAAGTCGCTGAGACCGTACCCAGTGTCCGGGTATTCTGAATTGTACTGACCGAGGTTGCAGGACTCAGCACCGGATCAACACTCTGAGCCGCATTGAGGCCCACAATTCCCCCTACATAAGAGGACATCGCACCGTCATTAGCCTTCAGATTCAGACCACTGATATAAGTGTCCACAATAATACCTGTAGCACTGCCGTGGTTATATCCGGCCACCCCGCCTGCAGTAGCACGCGGTGCGTTAAGCGTCAGACTAATCGCTGATCCTACCAGACGGTCCAGCCTGGAGGACTCATTGTAGCCTACAATACCGCCAACATAGGCATCTGTAGCCGCTGGCCCTGCCAGAATGAGCATATTCTCTACATTGACGACTTTGCTGTCACTGCTGATGGTACTGTTCGTAAGGGTACCTGCCAGGCCTCCGACAGACGGCTTCGCTGCTTGCGCCTGGATGAGCATCAGCGCACCATCTTGCGCATTCACTTCCGGTGCTGTGATATCCGTTGTCACAGCCGCACCTACGATCGCGCCCGCTTTGGCATCCGCCGCTGTCAGCGTAATCATCGGTTCAGCACCGGGAACATTCAGTACAGCGGATGCAATGCCTGCACGTGCTTCAGGCGTCGCTGAACCTTCGGAATGTCCGGCGGTTCCGCCCGCTTCAGCGCGTACACCCTTTGCTTGAATAGACAACTGAGTCACTGTAGCGTTAACCAGCTGTCCGGCATTGAAGCCGGTATTCCCGCCAAGCTGGTTATCCGCACCGCTTGCAGTGATAACTACATTCTCCGCATGATTGAACGGAGTGGCTGCGGCCGAATGGTTCTCGCCGAACATACCGCCGGCTTTTACCGAAGCGCCTGTAGCCTTAATCTCAATACGATTCGTGTGCCCGTTGAACTGGGCAGCTGAGTTATGCCCTGCGCCGCCGCCGAAGCTCACCTTGTCGGCCTTCAGCTCTGTGCGGATATCCTGTACTTGCACAGGCACAGCGGTAGACCCGATTACCGCATCAGCATTCAGCTTACCTGCTGCGCCGCCGATGATATACCCGCTTCTTCCGGCTTCATTCAAGAAGCTGATCCGCGAGGCCTTACTGCCCGTCAGCGTCAGCGGCTTCGTGTTCACACCCACGAGTCCGCCGAACGTGATATTGTCCTGCCCGTCTGCCGCGTCCGCTACCACAGCTTGAAGCACCAAAGTGCTGTAGCCTGCCGATTCAGCATCTCCGGCAGTAACTCCGCTTACCGTACCCTGTGCGTTACCGGCGATTCCGCCGACAACGCCGCCTGCGGAAGTGACCTGCAAGGTTGCATATTTAATAGAAGAATTAGTCAAGGTTCCTTCCAGATAACCAACGATTCCGCCGATGGTACCATCGGAAGTGATATTCAGATGACCCGCTGCAGTCTTGCCGGTCACTGACGATGCAATGGTTCCGCCAATTTCGTAACCCACGGTACCGCCGGTATATACATTCGCAGTACCTTTAACCTTCAGTTCGCCTGTGGAAGAGGTCTGGGTGATGTTCCCGCCTGCATCATAACCGGCAATCCCGCCAGTGTAGACTCCTGTGCCGCCGTTAACTGAGATCAGTTCTGCATTCTTAAATACCCCTGCCGTAGCGTTGCTGGTTACCAGCCCGCCTGCGGCATATCCGACGAATCCGCCGGTAGCTACATTTTCTGATCCTGTTGCAGTTACCTTCTGTGTATTCACATAAGGATTCGTCCAGGTGAATGTACTGCCGGTATATCCGGCAATACCGCCAGTATATACATTTTTGCCGCCGTTATTGATAACCGGCGCTGTATTCACAAACGTAATGGAAACTGCTTCGCTTGCTACCGTACCTGTTGCACCAACCAGCGCCCCGGCTGCCGAGTTCACTGCCGCTGCTGCATTAACGGTAATTGCGCCATTATTGGTAGTCATGTTGGAGAACACGACGGTGTTGTCTACTTTACCGGCAACCCCGCCTGCCGCAACCTGACTTCCGCCAGCAATAGTAACAGCCGCCGTATTGATGATTGGAGTGTCTTCATCATTTAGACGAAGCGGTCCTGTGGTGTGACCTGCAATCCCGCCTGCGGTAAGCACGGAGCTGTCCGTTCCTTGGGCAAGAATCGCTCCATTATTGACCACTTTTTTGATGATGATGCCTCGGGAATCGCCATAGCCCATAATTCCGCCAACATCGGCTGAACCATACGCTGTCACCGTTCCATTATTGACAGAGTTCGAAATCATCCCTTCGCCCATCCCGACGATACCGCCAGTGTAGGAGTGGTACGGAGAAGCGTCCGAAGTGATATTAATATCATTGGTAATGTCAAACACAATGCTGCTGCCGCTCATTTTACCTACAGCAGAGCCTGCATAGACATCATAGGTTACTCCGGTCACAGAGATGGTGCCTGATTCAAAAATCAGGCCGCCTACTGTACCGCCTTGCATATTCCCTACTAAGCCCTGGTAGGAACGGTTCGCTACTACATTCAAACCGTTAATCTTCTTCATTAATCCGCCTTCTGTGATTAATGTTCCCCGGAAGGGATGCTCGGCCGTACCGATTGGCACCCATTGGTAAGCTGAGAGATTCAGATTGTCCGTAATCTCCAGAATTTTACCGCTTAGACCGTTTACGGTACCTTCATTGACGAGCTTGGCTACACCTGCCAGCTCTTCAGCAGTCTTAATTTTGAAGGTATCATTCGTTGGCACGTACCACTCGGTCCTAGCCGCGCTGTCCCAGGTCTGCGGATCAGCCTTGGCCATGATGCCTCCGGCCACTGCGGCAACGACAATTGCCGCCAGTGCTATTAGATAACCTATCCATGATTTTCGCTTCAAAGCCATATTGACACCACCTGAATAGTATTGTGATTTAAGGATTTCCCAGCAGAGCGTGCCCGCCCGCTAGCGAGCGGAACGGGCACATTCTTGTTATTGCTTGGCTGTAATGAATTGATCCAGACGGATGGCAATGGCTGCCGCCTGCTCACGCGTAAGCGGAGTGGACGGGTTCACCTTGTTGCCTTCCCCGAGAATAATGCCGTTCTTAATACTCGTTGCTACCGCTTGTCTTGCCCATGCCGGAACCTTGTCCTTGTCCATGAAACCGCTGAGGATCGAAGTGACTTCAGTCTCGCTGAGTTCACTGCCTGCATGGACCTGATTCAGCAATCTGCCCAGCATCGTCATCGCTTCAACTCTTGTCAGCGTATCCTTAGGCGCATACTTGCCGCCTTCGAGTCCGGTAACAATGCCCAGTTCGGCTGCAATGGAGACGCTGCGGTTATACCAGCTGCTGCCGATGACATCACTGAAGCCTGCCGAAGCTGCCTGCTTGTTCATGAGACCTGCAACGCGCAGCAGAATGGTTGGATATTCTGCCCGGGTCACTTGGCCTGCCGGATCGAACAGTTCCGCAGATTTCCCTAGCACGAACAGCTTGGAGGATGCCGCTGCGATGCCTTCCTTGCCCCAGCCTGAAGGCATATCCTTGAAGGTCTTCAGGTTGCGGATGAAGAAGAGGCTGCCTTCGCCGGTCAGCTGTACATTCACTGCCGTACCACTGCTGTCCAGCTTCCACGGTACCGTTGTCCAGTTACCGTCTTTATCCTTAAGCACCATAGCCGTAATTTCCTTGGCCGCAAGCGGCGCAGGAATGGCAATCTTGGCTGCAAGCGCCGGCGTCCAGCTGCCCTTCGGCAGATTAACGTTCACCGTTACGCCTTGCCCTGCCGCCATCAGCGTGAATCCTTGTTGATCCGCAATTGCCTTCATCGCCTGCTGGTCAGCAGTGCTATTACCGCCAATGCCGATAGTAAGTCCGGCGGTCACACTTGCAAGATTCTCAGGATCAATGGCCAATTGGCCCATAGGAACTTCAATCACAATCTTCTTCTTCGCGCTCAGCTGCTGCTGAACCACACTCTGGTCTACACGGATACTGAATGCTTTGGCATTCGGATCAGTGGAGCTTACGGTGAGGTCACTGCCTGCAACAGCTTCTTTATCCGTAATCCGGACGATAGCCGTAAGTCCATCCCACTCCGCTGTCACGGCCTGGCCGTTGACGGTAATCTGGGCTGCCTGCTCCGGTGCTTGTTCTTCAACAACTCCCGGTACGGCACCACCGCCGCCACCGCCTCCGCCAGCACCGCCGCCTCCGCCTGAACCGCTGCTGGTCCAGACCGATGCAGGAACACTGCCGGATGCCCTAACGAGCTTGTCCAGGGAGGTACGCTTGGCCAGCACAACGATGGCACCCGGATGGGCTGTAACGATACCATCGAGCGGAAGCAGACTCCATGAGCTTACATTGTCATCCTTTTTCAGTTCTGCCGGACTCGACGAGAAGACCTTGTAAGCAATCTGCTGTCCGGTCATATCTCCGGCGGAAGTCACCGTAATCTTCGTGTTGTTGCTGTCTCCGCTAATAGGAGAAGATACGGCTTGCACAGTACCTAATTCTTTCGTATCCGGAACAGCTACGGTTGCTGCAAGCATGCCCTTAAGCGTTATACCTTCGGACACCTTATACTCTGCCTCAATCAGGCTGGAGCCGATGGCAAGTGCCGTAACATTGCCTTTGGCTGACAGGGATACCGCATCACCTACAGCAACTTCATAAGTCAGGTTATCCAGATCCTTACCGGTAATAGGCTCTTCCTTGAATTTCGGCTTGCCGTTCCCGTCCTTGCCATCCGAGACCTTGAGATAAGCCTGGATTTGGCCTGCCGCACCCGGCGTCAGCGTCTCCGCTCCCTTCAGAATCAGGGCAACCGGTACTTTGAAGCCGGCATTCGTTATATCCACAATGGCTGTGTTCTGATTGGTCGCATCGTCAGTTGCGACAATGCTTAGCGCCACTGAAGGCTCCTCAGAATTCACTTCCACCATTCCATTGAAATCTCCCGTCTTCGGATCTACCGTAAGCTCCTTGGAGATGACCTTGTCTTTGTATTTGCCGTCAGACTGTAACTGACTCACGGTATAAACTGCGGCCAGCTTCGTTCCTGTAGTTGTTGTTCCGGCTACACGAACGGCGCCCTGTGCGGTACGTTCGCCCGTTACCGGCTCCGTCAGATACAGGACCGGTGCGATCGTATCTACCGTCAGATAGAGCATGGTCACTGAGATATCCTTGGTCACCGTATTTCTGGCTCTCAGTTCAATAGCGAACGGGCCGTCTGTCTGGAACTGGTCGAGATTCAGGATGCCTTCGCTTCCGCCGCCGGCCTTGTTCGTCAGAGCTACTGTCGCAATGGATTTGTCAGCATAGAATGCTTCCACCCTCACATTGGACTGTTTGGAAGAGAGCGTCAGCTTCTGCTTCGTTTCATTCGTTAACAGGTTAACGTAGTTCCCGGAGGAGGCATCTACCGTCCCCGATGAACTCAATACCGTCAGATCCGGCAGATTCGGAACCGGCAGCAAGGTGCTGCTGCTGTCCCGCCGCTCGGCATAATGATAGTTCTGATGCTTGTCGGCATCCTCGGTCGGAACCGTTGCTGAAGTGACGCCGATGACGTAATTCTTCTTCACTTCCAGGCCGACATATTTCACCTTGCTCAAGTCAATCACTGAGCCTTCAAGGCTGCCCTTATAGACTTCATCTGTTGTAGATACAGCCTTCCAGCCGCCAATCAACAGACCTTCGTATTTGCCTGTGGATGCATTCCAGTAAGGCTTAAGCTCCTGTTCGGTATACAAAAGCTCTCCAAACGGAGCATATTCACTCAGTTTGCCTTCAGCATCCAGCTTCGCATCGACCACGTAGCTGTGCTCGAAGCCGCTGTGTCCCGATTTCTTCGCTCCCGGCTTGAAGGAGAGGGAGAACAATCCGTTGCCGGCAGGCTCAACCTTGACATCACTGACACTCTGCGGTGCCAGCGGATCAATGATTTCAAAGCGCTGCGGCGAAGTCTTCGTCCCGAAGTTCGCGCTGGATTTCAGCTCTGCCCGCAGGTAATAGTTGCCTTGTCTGAGCAGCCCGCGGATATCCTCGGGATTGCCCATCAATGTTACATTGGTGACATCGATCACTTTGCTGCCGCTCGTGATTCCGCCGCTAACCGAGCCGCCAGCTCCGACCGGTACATCCTTGGCGATCAGCATACCCGGATCACCCGTCTGCAGAATCTCTTGACCATTCAGCATTTCCTTGCGGCTTGTCACCGCATCCTCAGCCAGATACAGGTTCACTGTATCGCCTTCGGCTGCGTTGGCAACTTTCCAGGAGGCTGTGAATTTATTCGCATCCGCGCTGTCCTTCGCCAGGTTAACTTCACCCAGAGTAGGCAGGGTAGGAACATTCAACAGCTTGGTGTCAACAGCCGAGACGGCTGTCAGCTTCCAAGTGCCGCCTTTGGTGGCTTCATTCTCAGGAATAATGATATAAGCTCTGCGAATGTCCACTTCATCGCTCAGCCTGGATGGATCTTCAGATTTGAAGCTTGCAGGAATATATTGTGTAAAAGCATTTGCCGTAGGATCAGTGTTCGTGTTATCGAATTTCACCGGATACATTTTGCCTGATGCATCCTGCAGCTTGAATTCCGGCAACTCCTTGCTGCTGTACTCCATCTCAATGATTGCATTGCCGGCTACGCCGTCCATCGGAATCTCATGGATTCTGCCGCCGTTCTTGACCGTAATGCCGCCTACGCCGACATTGATTGATCCATTCTCTACATATTTGACTCCCTCATCTACCTTACGGTAGATAATTTCCTGATTCTCTTCCTCGGAAGCTACCTTGGAGGTGGCCAGCGTCTGCACGCCTGCACCAATCACCATGAGACGAGGTCCAAGCTCAGGATCATCCACCACCAGATGGATCATTCCCTCCGGCAGCTGATCGGTCGAAGTACCGAATTCAATGCCGCCGCTCCAGTAGTAAGTAATGCCTAAGGAGATCAGCAGAATACCGATGCTGCCCCAGACCTTATCATTGTTGACGCCGAGGAACATACTCGACAGCGGCATGCCGCCGACAATCGGTACATCGTTCGGAATCTGCACCTTCGAGCTAATATAGCCTTCAAAATCAGTGCGGTTCTTCTCCAGATTCTGTCCGACGAAGATGCCCGCCTTCCCGATGATGATGTCCCAACCGCCGATATCCATCTCTGCTTCAACGCGCACGAACCATGGCGTTACCCACTGCGCCTCGAGCAGCGCTTTGGTCAGCATTGGAAGCCGGTCGTCTTTCTCCGCATCGGCTTTGGCAGCGAAATCCAGCTTGCCTTCCACCTTAAGGCCCGTGCGCTTCACGGTCAGGTCTACATCTCCGAAGAAGTACGCCGGAGCAATCCCGAACCGCATGCCTACGCCTGCTTGAATCGTCAACGGGAACGGATCTTGTGCCGTGCCGCCGGCAATGGTGTCCGCCAGTTCACGTACTGCTCCCCGTATTGCTGTCAGGTACGTTGCACCCGTCACCAGGATACCCGGCTGCGGAAGCTCTGCCCCGAAGGCAATCACATCCGGAAGAATCCGGCCGTCCTTGACTTTTTTAAGTGAGAATTCAATCTCCACACCCATCATATTCTTCAGCTGTGCAGCGAATTCCAGACCGTATTCATTGCCAATTCCCTTACCCTGCACGGCGTGCTTAATGGTAACCTTGCCGCTTGGTTTATCCGGGCCTTTCTTCTTATCAGCATCCTTCTTCTTATCCGGTCCGAACAGGCCCATCTCCTGATTCAGATCGAAGCCGAGTGAGGCATCCACACCATAGAAGCCTGCACTGTTGAAAATAACATTCTTGATTTCGGAGTTGATGATCTTCAGCGACAGGGAACCGCCGAAGGAAATACCATTCTCCCGCAGAATGAAATCATTGAAAGAGAAGCCAAAGCCGTCAATTGCGAAGCTTGGAGCCCCGAACAAGGACTGCTTGTTGAAGTACACATCCCCGATCATGATCTGGCGCAGCGGGTTCAATCTGTCACCCACGCCGCCGATGGCCCACTTCAGACTGCCGTTCTGGCTGTCGTCTTCCGGATTGCCGTCATTGCCTTTATCCTCCTTGCTGCCTTCTTCCTCTTCCTCCTCATCCTCTGGTGTCTCCACCTTGGACGGATTATAGTTCTCATCCCCAAGCGATTTGGAGAAGCCGTTGAAGAAATCCAGCGTCCATTCGCCCTTATGGAAGACGAACCCGCTGCTCGCAACACTTAGCGTCCCGTCACCCTTGATGAACAAGGTATCCAGGAAGGGCAGATCGCCCGGAAGAGTATTTCCGAATATATCAAGCTTACCTCGTACAAAAGCCAGATCCTTACCTGTATAAGCAACAGCATCATTAATAATGGCTGGTTCTGTCTTGGTATCCACGATGACCTGCTCTTCATCACCCGTGCCTACCTGCTTGATCATTCCGCGGACCGTAACCAGAATCTCACGGTCGAATTCAGGGTCCTCGGATTCTGCTTCCTCCTGGAAGGCTTCAAAGTCCTCCTCTGTTGCAAACAATTTGTAGGCATACATAGGCGTTTCTTTGAGCGCTTCGTCATCCATGAATTCGCTGATATCGAATTCAGGATCAACGGCCTTGCTGGCTGCGCCGAATACAGCCTTGGTTTTCTTATAATCAGTTACAGCAGAGTAGAGGAACGAACCATTCTTGAACGGCTCACCCGGGAACAACGAATTCAGCTGATCCAGCAACTCCTCCTTCACTGAAGCGCCGTTCGCAAGACCGCTGATATCGACAGCTTCCCTGTATACGGCCATCACTCCGGCTTCACGGATTCGTGTGTCATTGTTATCAGTGACCAGGAAAGATTGCGGAGTCGTCATATCATAGAGAGCCGCTACTTCCTCATCCCCGCCGGCATCGCCTTTGTAATCGATCTCCACCTGGTATTCACCGAGCGGCAATTCAGGCCCAAGCCCGGCTTCCAGCACATTGCCGCCTTCGTCCACGCTGTCCCCGCCGCGGTACGTAATCCGCATTGCGCCGGAGTATCCATCATCGGTCGGTTGCATCACCACTGCATCCTGAACATTGACTTTGTAGCGGCTTCCGCTCGCTTTATCCTTGAGGTACAGATCAAAGTTAGGCGCTGTAGTCGCATTGCCCGTATTATAGGCTTCAATATTGGACAGATTCACCGTCAGATATTTCACATCTGTGCTATACAGCTCTGCCGGTGCAAGTGCATAGGAATACGTAGCGGTTGCTTCCCCGACCGGCGGCAGCAGAATGAAGTTGCTGCGTGTTGATTCGTATTGGGCCTTGATGCCCTCATCCTTAACGCCTTCGATTTTGCCCTGCGTTTCCGGGCTTCTCGCGGAAACCATATACTCCCGGGTGACCGGCCAAGGTCTGCCTTTGGCTTGAACACGGAAGGTCGCGGTAATCGCGTCACCCGGCTTGTACTTCGGCTCAATGCCCATCGCCGCTTCATCAGGTGTGGCTGACTTTTTGAACTCCAGCATTTTGCTGCGGGAATTCTCCAGGACAGGATTGCCGTTGGCATCCTTAACATCCTGGCCCTTCTCATCCTGCCTGACGAAGCTGAGGCCGCTCTCCAGCGTCATCTCCACTTCGATCTTGGAGTGCTCCATATTATAGGCTTGCAGGTTCTCCACCTCAGTGGTGATGGTAAAGACCCCGTTGTCCGCGTACTTCGATGCCACCGACTCGCCTGGTTCCAGGGGAGCCGTGGCTAACTGCTGAATCTGATCCACATATCGGATCGAGAACACTTTATCCGGTGCAGTAAGTTCACCGAGTCCGTACACAGTCTCGAAGCTCTGGAAGCCTCCCGGTGCCAGCTTCTCGGGGTTCCAATAGAAGGCAACCGCGGAATCCGCCGTGCCGAAATCATTGGTGTCTCTAGTGAAGTCCAGATTCGGATGGATTTTATAATCCCATTTCGTATTCGCCAGGCCGTTCCAGTGCCCGACAATCATCTCATCCACAATATTAATGTTCTGCTCGGCAAAGTTATTGAAGCCATAGGCCACCACATTGGTTGCCTGAGGATTCGTCAAATCCAGCTTGTCGCGCATAACCCAGTAAGATGGAATCTTGAAGTATGCTCTATCCTCTTCCGGGATTCCGGCATCATCCTCCGGGTTATGCACCAGCTTCCGCTCTACCTGTAGCGGTGACTTGTACGCTGTGCCAATCTGGAACTGCGGTCCGTCGTTTCCGCCGACCATCGTATCCAGCAGAATCCGGCTGCCGATCTGCACCTGCGCACCGCTCTTGTTATTCACTTCATAGCGGATGTTGACATTCCCGGAATTCACAGCATCCTTGCTGTCGGTGTAGAGCATCAGAATCTGCTTGATCTCTACGCCTTTAATCTTCCAGATCATCTCCAATTGCTTGGTTCCATTCGAATTCTCTACTACTTTAGGTGCCGTAGTCTCTGAATAATGGCTGTTATCGAACTTGTATTTATTGCCGTAAATATAATCTGTTCCGTCAATCCGGAAAGTTGTGAACGACGTCTCCGGATCATCTCCCTGGAACAGCAGGTTTACATTATTGTCGTTCTTGCGGATCGGTTGACCCTCTACAGTGCGAATGCCGTAGCGGCCCGTTTCGTTATCAACAGTGACCTTAATAAAGTCATTCTGGATCATGGTTGTCTTGGTACTGCTGGCCGCCTCAACGAGAGCATGGAAGCTCTCGGAGGTGGACAGAAATACCATGATTAAGGTGAGCATCACCGCTACTATGCGTTTCAACAACTTCACCAAGTATTCCCCCTGTTCTTGTTTCAACTATTTCAGATTGCCGACAAAGAAGGTAGCAAATTCACGGTCACGCTCCTGGGTTCTCACCACAATGGTGTACCAGCCTGTTTTCGGGAAGGTGACCTTGAAATTACTGCTGACCAGTTCAGCGTAGCTTAGCTTCTGCTTCACCAGCTTCAGCTGTCCTTCGCGGTACAGACCAGGGTAATACAGAATATCGAACGTTCCTGCCTGATTGACCTTGTCTACTCCGCCTACCTTCATCAGGTTGAAGCCGGATACCTTGAAGGTAATGGTGTTGGTATTGAACAATGCAGATTCGCCGGATGAAGCTGAGATTAAGGTATCGTTACCGAAGACCAGCAATCCGCCGTCCTTCACGACCACCACATCCTGATAGACCACCGACTTATTGCCTACCTGATCAACTGCTGTGTACGCTACGCGCTGGCGTCCAAGCTTGCTCAGATCCAGCCCGCTGACCGATACTTTCACGTTAGCTTCAGCCGATACATTATCAGAAACAGTAAAGCCACCGAGATCCGTACGGAAGTTAAAGTCTTTCTTGTTCTGAACAATCCCTACTGTTTCCTTGTTCAGTATCAGCTCAGGCGCTGTGTTATCAAGTCCTGCAATGGTCACCGGAACCTTGTTCACATTGCCCAGCAGATCCGAGATGGCAATGACCGCTGAACCGCTGCTCTCAAAAGCACGCGAGTAGCTGTACGTTCCATCCGCTTTACTGATCTGGTTCGTATACGCGGCTCCGCCCTGAATAGGTCTTACGCCCGAGAACATGTGGTTAGGGGCAGCTACTGTGCCGCTAAGCGTAATCTTCACTTTGCCTTTGGCATATTTCTGTCCGCCGATGGTCACAATCTGATCGGCCGGAACCGCTTTGCCTTCGGCATCTACAAAGGTATAGGCCACTTTGTCCGGTACTGGCGGCGCAGAGAGAATATTGTTTACCTTCTCTTTGATAACTGTCGTATTGCCGTATACATCCACCACAGTGAATGAAGCCGTTCCATTCTCCATGAGTGTAATGCTCTTATCCGGACTGATGATGTTGAACGCTTTAGCCGAAGCATCCGCCTTCTCTACCGTAACCGTAACCCCAGTAGAGAACAGCACATTGCCGCTGTTATCCTTCAGGGTGCCGAAGGTCTGGCTTCCATTCTCGCCATATTGGTAGGAACGGACTACTTTTACCCTAGGGACTTCCTTGTTAATGTTCGCAACCGTTGCTTCAACCTTATTGACATTTCCGGCTGCATCCTTAATTTCGAATTCGAACTTGCCGTTCTCCGTGAAGGTATAGGCCGTCTTGCCGCCATTGTTCACAACCGTGACCGGCTCAGAGGTGCTCTGGAGAAGGGCAACCACATTACCGTTCGTACTCTCCATGTATGAATATTCAACGGTTCCTTCAGGAGGCGTACCGTCAATATTCTTCACGACCAGATACAGCGTATCTGTCCGGTCCGGATCACTGAGATCGGTCAGATCGAAGCTGTAGTAACCATTCTCGTAGATCTTGAATGAATTCCCGGTCCGCACAGGCACCGAAGGGTTAATCTTCGATGGCATTACGCGGATACCCGGCGGGAGCGCGATCTCAATATCTGCGCCAACCTTGGCATTGACCGGGCTGTTCACGCTGAGTGAAGCAAGCGCATAGACCGGCTGTACGCTGGTAGAAGCTCCATCGACATCAAGCTTGGCCGGTTTGCTGATCAGACCGCCCGGCGTTCTGTACTTCACCCACACCTGAAGCTCCTCAGGCTTACTCGTCGGAACCTTCACAGCTACGAAGTTGGTGTAAGGCTTCCAGTTCAGCCAGCTCACCCCGTTATCCGGTGAGACCGAATATTCATAACCGGTCTTGTCCTCCGTTTCGAGACTCAGCTTCACAATGGCTGTGTAGCCGTCCGCTGTATCCCCGGACAGATAGATCAGAGAAGACTTGGCATTGGACACAGGTGCCTCCGGTTGTGTGGTTGCCGATACTTTGAAGGTTCCTGCGCTTGCAGTCACAGAGCTGTTGCCCGCCCCGTCAACCGCGAGTACATATAACCGGTATTCGGCAATCTCTCCCGCTTTCAGCGATTTGTCGTCAATGGACACCGAACCGCCTGCCGGTACGTCCTTCCATTCTGTAGAAGACTCTGTAGGTACTTCTGCACCCGCTTGTTGTCTGACCCATTTATATTTGCTGACAAGTCCTGTTTTGCTGTAGAATTCCGACACGCTAATCCGAGTCTTCTGTAGCGGCAGCGGGTAAGCAATACTATCAGGGCTGAAATATACTACCGGTGCTTCATTATCAAAATAATAAGCCTTCGAGTAGTAGTACGTTTTGTCGCTGTGCTTCACCATAAGATGAATGTATTGCGTTCCGTTCAGCTTTAATTTTTCAGCAGGAACGACATAGCTGTAAGTGGCTTCACTTACAGAAGAGCCAAGGCCCTTGGCTGCCAGCTTGGCATCGGTGCTTCCTGCCGCCGGTTCGGAGGCTTCCGGTGAAGCAGCAGGTGCCGCTGCCGGTTCAGTTGGTTCTGCCGAAGCAGCAGCTGTCGCTACCGGCTCGGCACTGTTATCCGGTGCCGGAGTCTCTTCCGATTCAAGCGGCGTCAACGAAGGCGCTGTTGGCCCGGACGACAGGAACTTCATAATGGCTACCGGCCCGATGCTTGCTATAACTTCCGGCTCAGCCGGAGGACTTGGCTCTGTAGGAGCACCAGACGCTTCCGGTTCCAATCCGTCTTCAATCAAACTTTTCTCAGACAGTGGAGATATACCGGATGACTCAGAAACCTCCAGCCCGGTGAATTCACTATCCCCTGGACGAAGAGAGCTGTCGCTGATGGCATAGCCCACATAATCGGGATGCACACCGCTGATCTGGAACGTAACATCATGACTCTTCACATAGTTTGGATTAGCTTCCGGTGTGAACTGCGTTGGAATCGCAGCCTCCGAACTCACAACCACTGCTCTTTCCTGCGGCGTCTTGATCGTCTCATTGCCCGCTTTATCCAGCGCCTTCAGATAGAGCCAGTAGGAGCCGTCCTCATCAATATCCTCATAGGTAGACCGGGTTACGGTCGTGCCGGAATATGGTGTATCTGCCCATTTTCCGCTCGCCGGGGAATCCCCGTCCTTCACCCATTGATACTGCACGCTGCTGACTCCGCTATGCGGGTCCTTCACCAGAGCCTGTACCGTAGCGGTATCCTCGGCGGCTAGCGTAATGGCAGGCCCCTGGTTGTCCAGCTTAAGAACGCCTACTTCATGCTTCCAGTTAGAATCGTCCTTCTTGAAATCTTCAAGCGGCCAGACACTCTTATCGCCGTATTGTCCAACAGCGGCCAGCGCCTGATTATCGGCATAGAAGATTTTATCTGTCTCTGATCCCGGTGCCTCTGCTTTCCAAGCTTTATACTGTTCCTCATGGGTTTTCTTGTAGACGTCTTTCTTCTCATGCTGCATCAATTCCCTGGCTGAATCCCAGGACATATCGGCAGTCCAGGTGTGCAGATACCACTCGCCGCTGTTCCCTTCCTCGAAGGCTTCCGCCGGAGGAGCGAGCAGGTTCGTCTTGTTATTCACTACCGACAGCTCTACATTCTCGAATTCTCCCGGATACAGCTCTTCCGACGGCTGCTTGGCGGAGAGTGCGTAACGCTTAAGCGCTGCATAATGATCTCCGGCTACGCCAGCGAATGGATCAGCCTTATCCTGGCTCCACCAGTAGTACACCAGACCTACCGAAGGTGAGGCTTCCGCACTCAGATTGGAAGGGCGGTAGATCCCGCGGCTCGGCCGCTCTGTTCCACGGTCAGCTACAGTAGGATCAAGATGCGGTACTTTAATGGAAGGATCGTTGGCGTCGATGGTCACCTTACCTTTTTTGGCATAGGTTGTATCCGTCGCACCGCCTGTCTCGAACCGGTAACCGATCACCGGCTCCGTGTTGTCGATGAACAGGTTCGCCCAGTCAATCTTGGAGTTGGCGAGTGAAAAGTCACCGCCTTCAATATTAGGGAACTTCTCTTCATGGATTCCATCAAAGTTCGCAGGCTGAATCAGCAAGTTACCTGCGTAATCCTGGATAACATCGGTATCCATCTGGATAGGCTCGCTGCCGCCCTTGGCATCATTGGATATGGCTACGGCCTTGAGCAGCGGAGTTTCCACAGTCAGCCCGTCAGGCACGGTCATACGGAACGTCCAATTCGGTGTATTTCTGCCTATAACATAATAGGCTTTCATTCCGTTATTGAAGAGGATGAAGGTCTTCTTCTCCTCCCAGCCGGTTTTGGCAATCGCTTCTTCCGTCATCTGCAGAGTGAAGTCAATGACATCTCCCTTATTGAGCGTAACCCCGGTCAGGATCTCCGGCTGAATGCCATTCTTGGTCTTCGAATACTTCGGACGTACGGCATCTACAATGACGCGGAAGCCGCCCCGGTCAAAGTCAAACGGATTCCCGCTTTTCCGGTCCAGCCAAGCATTGCTGCCGCTGCTAGGTACAGTGTTGAGATTGACAACCGCTTTATTACCTGCCGCATCACTGAGCACGGCTTCTTTCAATTTATTATCCAGCGACAGATCCATCTGCGCACCGCCGGTGGTCCCGCCGGTAATTAAGGGTCTCAATGGAAGGTTGCCGCTGTTATGGAAAGGAACTCCCGTATATTTATAGGCAATCTTTTTCTGGTAGGAAGTTAAACTATTCTTGGTAAAGCTAATATTCTGCAGATACTGCTGCTCTCCGGCTGCCGGAAGTCCAGTGCCCGGATCACTAACAAACAACTTATGCCGCAGGAAATAATCGGAGTTTGCTTCCACGACCGAAGTCGGTCTGACCGGCTCGCTGAAGTTGTAGCTGAGCGTGATATTCTCGTCTCTTTTGACATACAGCTCTTTCTGGTTAATATTCTCATTGAGCCGTTCTGCACCATTGCCGGTAAAGGTATAGTTATCAATCACCGGACGCTTGAGGTCCTGGAACTTGAGGTAGAATCCGCGTACACCGGCTGCTTCACCGTCGTCATCGCCTTCGCCCCAGACCCTAATGTTAATAACAGAATCAGGTTTGATGATGGCCTTGGCAGATTTGTTATACCGCTGGCTGCTGCCGGTTCGTTCATTAATAATATCTTTTCCGTCAATGTTTACTGTAATAGACGAATGACGCGTCCATAAGAACCCGGAGTGACGGCGCAGTACAGAGAACCCTGTAAGCATCTCCGCATGTCCGCTCTCCGCCATATTTTTCAGAAGCGTATTGTCGGCTACCTTCACCTGGAATTGAACCGTGGCCTCATTATCATCGACACCGGCAAAGATATCTCCCTTGACCCAATCATATTTGGCATCTTTGTCTTTCTCTGTCTGTTTGAAGCCTTGCTCCTCGGTATAAAAGTTGAGGAATGTATTATCCGCAGGGTAGCTTAGGTTCCCAACATGTTGTCCGTTTAGAAACTTGACTTCAAAATCATCACCCGCTGCCTCTGCCAGTCCGCTAAAGGAACTGGGTATTAACGATAGCAACATACTAAGAATTAAGCTTAGCGAGGTATATCTCTTCAATCTCCTGCTCATTAACAATTGATGCTCCCCCTTATTCGTTCATCATTTCCTGTCCGGCGTGCAGCAAGATTCGCTGCCTATTTTTTCATATCTGCGTTTATTCTATCAGGCGGCTCTAAACAAACTCTTAACAAATCTCGACAAAAGCTGCGTCAAATGCCCCAAAATAGGGTTAATACACTCGGAAAACGAAAAAAGTCCTGAATTTTTAAGAGAAAATGTCTGAAAAGCAAAATAAACCGCACTGAGAACGGCTCAGTTGCGGTTTATTGGTGTGGATTAGTTATTTTGCTATCTAGTATTCTTCAGCAAGTCAACCATGTTATGATAATGAATTTCACTCAGATGGTTGATAAAGTCATCCATCTTATAATTCTCACGTTCAACAATCCATAGACAAATCGCACCTACCAATCCCGATATCATGTACTCGAGGCCAATTTCCATCCGTTCATCGTGGCGGAAATCGCTGATTCCGGCGAAGATAAACGTTTTAAAAGCGTCTTTTAAGTAGATGGGGAAGTTTGGGTGAATGTTTTGAGTCAGCATGGTTTTAAAGAATATCATGTTTGCATCGATATTGTCGAAAATCGTTTTTATCATCGTACCGAACATATCCTTGTCCATCTCATGGATCGAGCTCACCTCCAGGCTCAAGCAAGCATTCAAATTCTGTACGTTCTCCTGAAATAACTTGTCCATGAATTCAGGTTTATCTACATAATGTAAATAAAATGTGTTTCGATTTATCATCGCTTCGTCGGCAATGTCTTGTACAGTAATTCGTTCGTAACCTTTGGTTTGCACTAGTCGCAAGAAGGCTTCCTTAATCGCTTTTCGCGTTTTAAGAATACGCAGATCCACCTTATCCTTGCCCAATAATAAGCCACTCCTTCATAAATAATAGTCAAATATATATAAAATGATGTTTAAATGTCATGTTGACTCATATCAACCATTGAACGTTTTAATTGTAGATTTTACAATTAAAATTGTCAATTACACTCACGTATGCATAAAAGGAGAATCAGATATGAAAACACTAGCGATCATTGGTGCAGGTAAGGGATTAGGAATGTCTATTGCGAAGAGCTTTGGAAAAAATGGCTTCCAAGTCGCATTAGTCGCAAGAAACGCCGCAAAGCTGCAAGAAATGGTGGATGAATTGAAAGCGGAGGGTATTGAGGCCTCTTCTTTCATAGCGGATATTTTCAGTAAAGAACAAATTGAACAGGCGATCAGTGACATTAAAGCACAGTATGGCCAGATTGATGTACTGGAATTCAGTCCTACAGCAGGCAACTATCCTCCCACCTCTGTATTGGAGTTAACCGTAGAGAATGTACGGGACGCATTTGAGGCCAATGTGGTCAGTGCCATCCAAGTTGTCAATGCTGTTCTCCCTGATATGCTCGCTAAGAAAGAAGGTTCCATACTCTTTACCACAGGATTATCTGCCATGTACCCCGTCCCAATGATGGGGAATATCGGTATTGCTCTTTCAGGGCTGCGCAATTATGCAGCTAATCTTCATACTTCATTGGCTGCTCAAGGCATTTTTGTTGGTCACCGTTCTTTAGGCTTGTTGATTAAGGAGTCGGGTACTGGTACAATCAATGATCCGGATGTGATTGGCGACATGTGGTATCAAGCCTATATGGACAAAACTGTATGGGAGGAAGAATATCCCAAGGGTGTAACCCCCGAAACCATTGTATTTTAACATTCTGTGATGGACGCAAAAAAGCAGCTCCAGGATTAACCCCTGGTGCTGCTTTTTCACTCTATCTCTTTATTTCCCCGCCGCACTCCGGTGAATTACCGCGCTGACCCGGGTCAAAATCTCCGACATGGAAGCCGGGTCCTTCACATCATACTCATCAATATTCAGCCGCAGCACCGGGCAGGCGCTGAATTCGTTGATCCACTGGGAATAGCGGCCATGCATATGCTCCCAGTAGGAGACGTCAGTCTGGATCTCCATCTCGCGTCCGCGCTCATTGATCCGGGTCAGGATCGAAGGCAGACTGCCTTCAATATAGATCAGCACATCGGGATGCGGGAAGTATGGCGTCATCACCATGGCCTCATAGAGGCTGGTGTATGTGGCATAATCGGTCGGGGACATGGTGCCTTGATCGGCGTGCATTTTGGCAAAAATCCCGGTATCCTCATAGATCGAACGGTCCTGCACGAAACCGCCGCCCAGCTCGAACATCTTCTTCTGCTCCTTGAAGCGTTCCGCCAGGAAATAGATCTGCAAGTGGAAGCTCCACCGCTCGAAATCGTGATAGAACTTCTCCAGGTACGGGTTATGATCCACCTGCTCCAGCGAAGTCTGGAAATTCAGGCGCTGCGCCAGTGCAGCGGTTAGCGTCGACTTGCCGACACCTACTGTGCCCGCTACAGTGATAATTGCGTTATCCGGGATGTTGTAACTATTCATTTCATAAGCTCCTTTACTTGTTCGGCGATGGCGGTGAAATCTTCGGGCTTCTCCACGAAATCCACCTCTTTGCCGTCGATGGTGATAATTACGGTGGACGGTTCGCGGAGGGCCAGTGAGGCCATCGCATCGTCATAATCCTCAATTAACTGCTGGAGGTAGGCAGGGGCAATGATCTCTTCGAAGGTACGCGCACGCTTGGCAATCCGGGCCAGCAGCGTATCCAGATCTGCCCGGATATACAGAATGATGTTCGGCTTGGGGAAATCGTCGGTCAAAATATGATAGATCTCCCGGTATTTGTCCCGTTTCGATCCCTTCAGCGTCCGTTCCCCGAAGATCAGATTCTTATAGATATGATAATCCGAAATGACTGGCTTCCCTTGATCTATGTACTGCGTCGTAGTATCTTCAAGCTGCTTGAACCGGTTGCAGAGAAAGAACATCTCCAGCTGGAAGCTCCAGTCGTCCATATTCTGATAGAACTTGTCCAGAAACGGATTCTCGTCGACAATTTCTTTAATGACCGGAAGCTGCAGTTCGGTGGCGAGCATCGTGGCGAGGGTGGTTTTACCGGCTCCAATCGGGCCTTCCACGGCTATAAAAGGTGCATGTTTCATTAACGCTGATTTCCTCCTCAAATACGGACAATTCCAAAAAAACAGACTAAATTATTGTACCACAGGAGCACCGCCAGCAACGGTTAATTTTCAAAGAAACTTTTCGCACCTGTGCAGCGTCTATATTCAAGGTAATATATTCATTTATTTACCTAATTCAGTAATTTCCTATAGAGAGTAGAGGATATCTTGATGAAAAAAAGAAATTTGCTTGTGAGCATGGTGATGGGTTTGACGGCGTGTCTGACTGTTGGGACTCCCGAGGCTGCAACAGCAGCAGCTAGTGGCGGTGGCTCCGGCATCGCTTCCTACGGACCCGATTATCTGATCAAGGATGACGGGACCCTGTGGGTCTGGGGTGAGACGAAATCCGTACCTACGCAAGTACACGGACTAAGTGATGTACAGGCTTCTTTCCCGCTATATTACAGTGCAATGGTAGCCACCAAGGATGGCTCGGTCTGGAAGTGGGAGAGCAACGCCCGCACTATGGCCATCGAAGTTACGCCAGTGCCGGAATTGAAGAATATAACCAGTTTCCAAAGAGTATACCCCCGTCATTTGGCAGTCACTGGAGAGGGTACGGTATATACTTCAGTTACATCAACTGATGATAATACGACCCCTCCGTTTGCGCCTGTTCCGGGCCTGGATCACGTTGCAGCTATCTCCCAATATTCCGAGAGCAACAAGCTTAACAATAAGGTTAGCAGCTGGGATCGTTATCTGTTCCTGAAGACAGACGGGACGGTCTGGACCAGCATTGACGAACTTGCCACTTTTACACCTGTCGCCAATCTGAAAGATATTGTGCAGCTCGAACAGAATTATGCGCTCAGCAAGGATGGCAGCGTCTGGACCTGGCCGGACCAGGATAGTTATTTACCGGAAACCTATAGTGACCCGGCGCAGATAACTGCAACCCCTTTTTCCGGCTTAAAAGATATTCGGGCGCTGTACAACAATGGGCGCAGCCGGCTCGCGATTGACAAGCAATCCCGTCTATGGTTCTGGGGCTCCACGGTCACCGGATATTCGGATGGAACCACGTATCAGGATGAACCCGTTCCGGTTGTCTTCTCAGGAATCAGCAAGGTGACCGATGCCTACATCGTTGAACAATCTATTGTCGCCCTGACCTCAGACGGCAAGGTCTATGCGGCTTCGATTGCCGCAGAGCTTATGTCGCCGAATGCAAAGTTCACCTTGCTTGCTTCGGGTATCCAGTCGATAAAAGGCGGCGGAAGACATGTCATTATGCAGAAGAATGACGGCACCCTCTGGGGCTGGGGCGTGAACAAAAATGCTGAACTCGGTTACGGCACCTATGAATTCAGCTACAAAGAGCCTGTTCCGATGCAGAAACCAATCTCCGTTAGCCTGAATAGCGAATCCATTGCCTTCACCAACGGTGTCATCACCCGTAACGGACAGAATTTCATTCCGCTGCGTTCGCTGTTCACCAAGATGGGAGCTACTATCGGTTATTCCATGGACAAAGTAGTAACGATCACCGGTACCGCTGCCGACAAAACTCCGCTAGCCATCGTCATTAACACCGTGAACGGAGCCACCACCGTAAATAATAAAAGCGTCACTCTGGCAACACCGCCGTTTGTAGTTAATGGCACCGTCTACCTGCCGCTGCGCTTCATCAGCGAACAGCTTGGGGCGAAGGTTGACTGGCTGCCGCAGGAGAGCAGAATTGCGATTAGTATGAAGTAAGGGAATTCTCTCCTGACACAAGAATATTAGCGGGCTATTCTCAAATGGAGAATGGTCTTTTTTTAATCTAAAATTCGCCTTTTGAGATATTTTGAAACCTTCAATCGTGTTGTTTAATAGGAGGCGAAATAATGAAATCCAGCTCTTTGTTAGACACAGATAAAGAATTCGCTGAACTCTATCAACGACATGCAGATATGGTCTACCGGCTTTGCTATATATATTTAAAAAATCCTGTTGATGTTGAAGATGCTGTTCAATCTGTATTTCTCAAATTAATTTACACTCCAATGGTCTTTAACGACCACGAGCATGAAAAAGCGTGGTTGACAGTAACCACTAGGAATTACTGCAAAGATATCCTTAAACATTGGTGGAGAACCCGCCGTGTGGCATTGGAACCTTTGCCGGAGATTGTCATTTGGAATGGCATTGAGCCTTCGGGTAAAGTCGTTTCAAAACTTCTTTCACTCCCCGAAAAATACAAAACCGTTTTGTATCTATATTATTTAGAGGAATACACAGTAAAGGAAATCGCTGAAATGTTAGGTCGCAAAGAAAGCACGGTCCAAACACAATTATTTAGAGGCCGCAAACGACTTAAGATGGATTTGGGAGGGAATTATATTGAAGATTAAAAATATCCGTAAGGTTTTTGAAGCTTTGACTCCAACAAATGATCAAAAAGAAAAAATCTTTCAAAATCTTTTAACAAGTAGCCAGATCGAACATAGAAGTCAAAGAAGAACTTCTCCCATAAAACTTAGAAGATATACTATAATTGCTGCTGTACTGATGGTTGGTTTAACCACTACAGCTTTTGCAGCAGTATATACAGGACTTGATGAAGCGCTGATTCAATTTCTTAAACCCTCCAATAAGAATCAGGTTGTACATATGTCCAATGGCGCTTATACAATAAATAAAATAATTAAAAATAAGCAGGGGTCTGTTGCCATTAAGCAGGTGATCGGTGACAGCAATCTAACTTACATTTTAATGGACTTTACCGCTCCTAAAGGCACTATTTTGAATGCAGCCCGCTATCGTTTTCATGCCCATATCAACTCTAATCAAAGCTCGTACAGTACAGGATACGAGGTACTCGATGACGGGAATCCTTATGACAACAAAATTAGTTTGGTTATGAATATAATGACCGATAATTCCATAGCTGGTCAAACTGTTGATATTATTTTTAGAGATTTAGAAGCTGCTGCTCCGTTTCCCGGTATTTTTGAAACCGTAGTTTCTGGTTCCTGGGAAACCTCACTTAAGCTAGATTTCAAAGAGTACTCTACCCTTTATCAGATCAATCAGGGCATTTCACTGTATGGTTATAAGGCAACCTTAAAGACGATCTCTGTCTCGCCAATTTCAATCACTTTGAAGATTGAGAGTGATTCATTACAAGAGATTAATAAATTCGCCTTCAAATCAGAAGAAATTGGTCCAAACCAATCTTTGGATAAACTGCCTATCACAATTAACTTTAAGGACGGGACTTCAGAGACAACCCGCATTTTTACCGGAATGTCTGCAAGTTATTATCAGAGTAACCAGCTGATTACACTAAAAACGTTTGATAATATTATAAATGATAAAGAAATCGAGTCTTTCGTATTTTTTGGCAAAAAGCTTCCGCTAAACACAGTCCCGCACTGATTGTTAGTCCGGTTTAAATTGTGCACAAAAACGCCCCCTCGGCCAAAGCTGAAGGGGCGCTTCTATTAATAATAGCTATTCATTAAGACAACCGGCCGCTGAAGTCACTGTATTCGAACTCGCGGATCACCTTGAGTCCTTCTGCTTCATTATAAGAAGCGATGGCCGGGAGGTTGACGCCGTTGAACATGTGGTTCTTCACCATGGAATAATGTGCCATGTCGGTGAAGATCAGCTTGTCGCCGTATTTCAGCGGCTCCGGGAAGGAATAATCGCCGATGACATCCCCTGCCAGGCAGGTCATGCCGCCAAGTCTGTACGTATGCGCGAATTCGCCCGGTTCTCCGGCACCGATGATGCCCGGGCGGTAAGGCATCGCCAGCACATCCGGCATATGGCATTCCGCGGAGGTATCGAGAATCGCAATATCCATACCGTTATGCATCGTGTCGAGTACAGTCGCCACCAGGTAACCGGTATTGAGGGCAATCGCTTCGCCCGGCTCCAGATAGATCTCTACATTATAAGTCTCTTTCATATGCAGAATGCACTTGATCAGTGTCTCCAGATCATAGTCAGGACGGGTAATATGATGCCCGCCGCCGAAATTCAGCCATTTCATACCGTGCAGATATTGGCCGAACTTCTCCTCTACGACCTTAAGCGTACGCTCCAGCGTATCCGAGTTCTGTTCGCACATGGTATGGAAATGCAGTCCGTCAATGCCGTCCAGCTCGTCCGGCCGGAAGTTCGGCAGGGTTACACCCATGCGGGAGTAGTTGTAGCAAGGGTCATACAGCGGCACTTCAATCTCGGAATACTCCGGGTTGACGCGGATGCCGCAGCTAATCTGCTTCGGCGCGTTCTGCACGCGCTGCTTGAACCGGCTCCACTGGTCGAACGAGTTGAACACCATGTGGTCGCTGTATCGAAGCAGCTCATCGAATTCGCGGTCCACATAAGCCGGAGCATAGACATGGACCTCTTTGCCCATCTCCTCGAAGCCCAGCCGGGCTTCGAACAGGGAGCTGGAGGTTACGCCATGCAGGTATTTGCCGACCAGAGGGTACATGGCGTGCATGGAGAAGCCTTTTTGCGCAAGAAGAATCTTGGCTCCGCTCTTCTCCTGCACATAATTCAGGGTCTCCAGGTTCTTCGTCAGCAGCCGTTCATCCACCAGATACGCAGGGGACGGCAGATTGCTGATATCAATATCGATGTCCTTGTTCTTCATGGTCATGCGCCTTAATCCAGCAGCGTCGGCGAGAAATCTTCTTGCCAAGGCAGGCCGTGTTTGTTAAGGGCATCCATGAATGGATCGGGATCGAACTCTTCGATATTGTGTACGCCCGGCTTGTTCCAGATGCCTTTGATAATCATCATAGCCCCGATCATTGCAGGAACGCCGGTAGTGTAGGAAATGGCCTGTGAGCCAACCTCTCTGTAGCACTCTTCGTGATCGCAGACATTGTAGACATAATAGGTTTTAGGCTGGCCGTCTTTGGTTCCTTGAATGATACAGCCGATGTTGGTTTTACCTTTGGTTCTTGGTCCCAATGAAGCCGGGTCAGGCAGAATGGCCTTCAGGAACTGCAAAGGAATAATCTCTTTACCTTCGTAATTAATGGGCTCAATAGAAGTCATGCCGACATTCTCAAGCACCTTCAGGTGAGTCAGATAGTTCTGCGAGAAGGTCATCCAGAAGCGGATTTTTTTGACGCCAGGAATGTTAACTGCCAAGGATTCTAACTCTTCATGGTACAAAAGGTAGATATCCTTCGGGCCGATCTCCGGGAGATCGTATACTTTCTTCTCGGACAGCGGCGCTGTCTCAATCCACTCGCCATTCTCGAAGTAACGTCCGTTCGCTGTGATCTCGCGGATATTAATCTCAGGATTGAAGTTGGTCGCGAACGGATAACCATGGTCGCCCGCATTCGCATCCACAATATCAATCGTATGAATCTCGTCAAAATAATGCTTCTGCGCATAAGCCGTGAACACACCGGTTACGCCAGGGTCAAAGCCGCTGCCGAGCAGCGCTGTAATTCCGGCCTTCTCGAATCTTTCCTTGTAAGCCCATTGCCAGGAATATTCGAACTTCGCCGTATCCTGCGGTTCGTAGTTCGCTGTATCCACATAGTGCACTCCGGTAGCCAGGCAGGCATCCATGATCGTCAGATCCTGGTAAGGAAGAGCCACATTAATCACGACATCCGGCTGGAAGCTCTTGATCAGCTCAATCACTTCTTCCGTGTTGTCAGCATCCAGCTTGGCCGTAGAAATCTTAGTCAGGCCCCCGTCCAGCTTCTCTTTGAGCGCATCGCACTTAGACACCGTACGGCTGGCAATGCAGATCTCTTCGAATACATCCGGGTTCTGGCAGCATTTATGAACAACAACGCTCGCTACACCGCCAGCGCCAATAATTAACGCTTTTCCCAAATTAATAACCCCCTAATTATGCTTAAGTTATTAGTTATTAGCCTTGCTGCTCTGGAACAGGCTACATCCTATGAAAAATCAACAACGCTGATTATACAGAAACTTTCTCAATAAATCAATAAAATCCGACAAAAACTGTGATCTTCCGTGTAAAATCTGCAGTTTTCTCCATTAATACTCTGTAATTCACTTCATTACACTGAAATCCTTCGTTTTCCTTCGCTTTTAACCTTAATAAATTGAAACCCAGCTTAGGGTCCCATCCACATGCCAGTCCATCAGGCCAACCGGATAATTATATCACAACGGCGGTGTTGTTCAACTTTTTTATTTCAAATTTAAGCAAGGTCAGCCGGACAAAAGTGTAAATGAGGCACATTATAATAACTTACCCGTTTTCTGCTACCGTTAACTGATAACTGTAAAGCTCGCCCAGGGTTGACTGATCCGGTCCGTTCTATCCGCTTATTATGCGTAACCCTGTCTTTCCCATACCTCGGTCATACTTGAGCGTAGCGGGATTAATGCGACCTCATCGCAGACGGCGGCTGTCCGCTGAGCTGCTTGAAGGCTTTGCTGAAATGAAACTCATCGCTGTATCCGCAGGCGGCCGCAATCTCCTTCAGGGTTAGCCTGGTGTACAGCAGCTGCTTCTTCGCATGCTCATAGCGGATTTCACTTAAATACCCTTTGGGACTCTGATGCAGATATTGCTGAAAAAGACTGCGGACATACGAGGAGGATATGCCGTAGCGCACCGCCAGCTCATGGATCTGCAAGGGTTCACTGTAGCGCCGCTCCAGCTCCTCCTTCACCCGCATGAACAGTTCATAGCCCTGTCCACGGTCTGGATGGCCGCCATCCTTAGCCTGAAATATTTCGTACAAAAGCTCATATAGCAGCGCCTGAGTCTTAAGCTGGCTCCCGGAACTGCCGGGAACAAAATCGCCAGTAATCCGGCGGAACAGCTGACTCAGCGCTCTGCCCGGCTCCCTCCCCGGCTTCAGGTGAAACGGCAAGGGCAATTCATGAAGCGGCTCTACCCTCCCCTGATTGTCCGCAGAAGGCGATAGCGTATACAGCGAGAGCAGAATCATGGTGATGCGCAAAGGCTCCCCGCCTCCGCTGCTCATCTCCATCGACAGTCCCGGCCGCAGATAGAACAGCATGTGCGGCGACACCGGATGCTCCTCTGTGTCTGTCCGGAACACTCCCTCCCCCTCCTGAATCCAGTACAGGCTGTGTACATGTATATTCTGACGGATATCCCTCCAGTGCGGGAAGGTGGTCTTGTCATGAATCCAGTGGATATCCATCACCATATTCTGCGGAATCCCCTCCATTAATAGCTCCTCCGTTTCTCGGCCTGCCATTTACCAGGGATGGGATATTGAAGCGTTTTTGACATGCCAATTCTGTTCATTATACCATGCCACTCCCCTGCATTCATTGCTACACTTAGGACATTAACGGCTGGAATGATGAAGGAGAGAAACCATATGACTGAAACCTTGTCCACTAAGGCACAAGCCGTGGATTACATGCCTTGGATTGGCCTGTCCGAACAAGAACAGCTTCAGCAGGACCGGCACCAGCAGCAGCTTGCTGCCGATTATCCCTGCACCTTCGGGGAAGCCTGCTTCGTCTCGCCGCAAGCCATTGTGCTGCCGGATCAGCTGACCCTCGGCGACCGGAGCTACATTGCCGGAGGTGCAATTGTCCGCAGTACAAGGCTGGTCACAGGCAGCGACTGCTCTATTAACAGCTACAGTATATTGTCAGGCGATATTACCATGGGAAATGGCGTGCGGATTGCTTCCCATGCAAGTCTATACGGCTTCAATCACGGTTATGCCGTGACGGATGTTCCGGTCTTCCGCCAGCCTTTGACAGTCAAGGGCATTGTCATAGGAGATGATGTGTGGATCGGGGCTAATGCCGTGATTCTTGACGGAGTGCGGATCGGCTCGCACAGCATTGTTGCGGCGGGGGCGATAGTAACCCGCGATGTACCGGCGTACAGCATTGTCGGCGGCAATCCGGCCAAGCTGATCCGCAGCCGGCTGGCTGGGGAGGCAGCTGCAACGGCTGAGCCAATGACAGCCAAGGAGGATTCAGTAGTGAGCATTAAGGATAGCATGGAAAGTGAGGCGAGAAGTTTGGGAGAAGATACAGAGTATTCGAAGCAAGGCGCAGGGCCGCGTGCTGGAGATGCCCCCGTTTTCAGGACAATGTATGAGCAGTTGGCGGACTTCAGCAAGCAGGTGCAGGTGCAGCTAACCCCCCTGCTGGAGTTCTACTCCGCAACGATAGAGGGAGAGAAGCTGTTCCGGGACCGGCCGGGAGCGGGGCGGACCGTACGGGCGTACTGCGATGCCGTGGAGATTGCTGCGATGTTCGGCAGTCTGCCGCCCGGCTGGACGAAGGAGGAGTTGCTCGCCACACTAAAGTCGTTCCAGGATAGCCGGACCGGATTATTGCCCGATCCATGGTCGCTGCCCGGACCGGAAGACCGGCCGGAGCTGTTAACCGACCATCTCTCGCGCTATCATCTTCTCGCTGTAGGCTACGCGCTTGAGGTGTTAGGTTCTACTCTGCCCTATCCCGTTGCCGTTGCCGAGAAAATGGATACTGCTACACTGTATCAGCAGCTTAATAGTCTGCCCTGGGCGGACAATGCCTGGGGCGCTGGCGACTGGATTGACTGCTACGCTACCGGCCTGTATCACAACCTGAAGTCCTTCGGCTCCGGCAAGCGCCCGGATGATCTATTTGGCTGGCTGGCGACGCATTGCCGCCGGGACTCCGGGCTGTGGGGTCTGCCTACTGCGAAGGAAGGCTGGCTGCAGCCGGTGAACGGCTTTTACCGGCTTACACGCGCTACCTATGCCCAATTCGGCATGCCCCTGCCGTACCCGGAGCGCAGCATCGATACCGTGCTGGCTCACAGCCGGGACCGCCGCTTCTTCCGCCTGGATGCGCTGAATGCCTGCAACGTGCTGGATGTCGTCCACCCGCTCTGGCTCGTCCAGAAGCAGAGTGATTATCGGCAGGCAGAGATCCGCACCTGGGCGGAGAAGCTGCTCGGCGAAGTTCTGCCCTTCTGGGTTCCCGGACGCGGTTTCGCCTTCCAGCTGTCGCGGCAGCAGGAGACCGGCCTGCAAGGAACCGAGATGTGGCTGAGCATTATCTGTCTGCTGGCGGACCTATGCGGGTTAAGCTCAGCCCTGAGCTACTCCCCTAAGGGAGTGCACCGCCTGGAGCCTGCTTACGCATTATCCGTGGAGTAATGCTGCTAAATAAACCTATTTTACAAACAGAAACGGTACCGTCGCTTTAAAGGACAGTACCGTTTTTTAGATCTATAAGCGCATCATTCACGCTCCCCAATCACTTTCGGCGATTTCAGGGGCACTTTTGCTCCTCATTCGCGCTTTTTACTATTGCCCGAAGCCGACACGCGGACGCTCGCGTTCCTTGGTCTGCACTTCTACCGCCCGGATCGAGGTGATGGGAATGTAGAGGGTCTGATATTCCGTGCTGTATTTCACGAACCGTTCATCCAGTTCCTCCAGTACGCCTCCCTTAACACTCGTACCATCCAAAAAATGAATATGAACTTCCTGTCCCTTCAGCGCTTCCAGCATGTTCTTCCTCTCCTTCGTCTCACAAATGGGTGATGATTGTGTCAATAATTCCGTATTCCAGTGCCTCCTCAGCCGACATGAAGTAATCCCGGTCCATATCCTTCTTCACCTTCTCCGGCGGCTGTCCGGTCCGCAGCGCGGTAATCCCGACAATCTTCTCGCGGATCTGAAGAATACGTCTGGCGCTGATGGCAATGTCGCTTGCCTGCCCCTGCACCCCGCCATGCGGCTGATGGATCATAATTTCGCTGTTCGGCAGGGCGGATCTTTTGCCGGTAGCTCCCGCCAGCAGCAGCAGAGAAGCGAACGAGGCGGCAAAACCGGTGCAAATTGTGCTGACTTGAGGTTTAATTACCTGCATCGTATCATAAATGCCAAAGCCTGCGGTAGTCGAACCTCCAGGGCTGTTAATGAACATCTGGATATCCTTCTGCGGATCATCGGCCGCGAGGAACAACAATTGGGCGATAATGCTGTTGGCCAGCCCATCATCTATCGCCGCACCCACGAATACAATCCGGTCCTTCAGCAGCCGTGAATAGATATCATAGGACCTCTCCCCTCCGGCCGTCTGTTCAATTACGTATGGAATTACACTCATTCTGATATGCCTCCTCGGATCTGGTTTAGTGTGGATACCCTGTAAACGGTCAGCCCGCGCGAAAAGATACGGAAGGCGGAAGCGGTGCGGAAATAGCGGGAGAGCGTATCTTTTACATTGTGCCGTTCGTTTATATAATAGAAGCAACACAACCCATCGAAGGAGAGGGCCGCTATGACGATTCTTGAACATCACCGGACACCGGATACGATAGTTATGGATACAAGACATCTGCAAGAGCTGGGAAAAACACTGCAGCGCTACTGCCTGTCGCTCACCCGCTCCCGCTTCGACGCCGACGATCTGGCGCAGGAGACCTGGGCCAAAGCGCTGGGCTACCGCAAATTCACCATCAGTCCCAATCCCGAAGCCCTGCTGCTGCGGATTGCCAAGAATACCTGGATTGACGAGTCCCGCCGCAAGGGGTCGTTCATTCGCGCCATGGAACGGTCTGGAGCGGCATCAGATCCAGCTTCTGCCGCGGCAGCTTTAGAGGAGCTTTCCGGGCTGGAGCTGACCTTTCAGGCGCTGCTTGCCCATCTTTCGCCGCCGCAACGGACCGCCTGGGTCCTACGCGATGTGCTGGGGTATTCAGCCGCTGAGTCCGCCGGACTCCTGGCAACCACGGAAGGAGCGGTCAAAGCGGCGCTGCACCGTGCACGCCAGGCCTTAGCGAAGGTCAGGGAAGAACTGGCGGAGCATGAGGGTCCGGCTCTTCCGCAGGATGCTGATTACCAGGGTTATCTGCAGGCGCTGGCTGAGGCCTATGAGCAAGGGCAGATTCCAGTATTGCTGGAGCTGCTACGCCAGGAGAATGCAGGGGAGGTAACCGCTGCTGTAAGCACCCTTACCGTACAGGCCGTATATTCAGACAATGTAAGATATTCCAACAGCTATGGAAGCCCTGCAACCTATGAGCTGCGGATGGCTGCCTAATGCTGATTTAATAAGGATTTAATGACTACTTTTGGAGCGGCGGCTTACAATAGGACAGGAGAGTGATCCCATGAAGAAGGTGCTTGTGCTTGGAGGAACGAGATTTTTCGGCAAAAGACTGGTGGAGCTGCTGCTCCAGGACCAGGGCAGCGAGGTCACCATTCTCACCCGGGGCCTAACCGAGGATACCTTCGGTGAGCGTGTCACCCGGCTGGCTGTGGACCGGACGGATGAAGCGGCGCTTGAGCGGGCTGCCTTGGATACCGTGTGGGATATCGTCTACGATAACATTTGCTACACGCCGGATGAGGCTGCGGCGGCTGTGCGGATCTGGGCGGGGCGGGCCAAGCGGTATATCCTGACTTCCAGCTTATCGGTGTACGATCCACAGCCGGAGGCGCTGGCTGAAACGGACTTCGATCCTTGGCATTATCCGCTGAAGTCCGGCGGGAAGGCAGAGATCAGTTACCAGGAAGGCAAAAGGCAAGCCGAAGCGATTCTGCTTCAGACAGCCGATTTCCCGGTGGCTGCGGTACGTTTTCCGATTGTGCTGGGCCCGGATGATTATACGCGCCGGTTGCATTTTCACATTAAGCATGTTCTGGCGGGTCAACCGATTGGCATCCCTAATCCGCAAGCGGAGATCTCGTTCATCCGTTCGGACGAAGCGGCTGATTTCCTGCATTGGCTGGGCCGGGAGGGCTCAGCCGTCACCGGGCCGGTGAACGCCTGCTCTGATGGCACCCTCACCATTAGCGCCGTTATCTCCATCATCGAGCAGATCACCGAAAGGACGGCTACCGTCCAGAGTGAGGCGGCGGAAGCAGACCAATCGCCTTTTGGCATCGGAGCATCCTGGTTCATGGATACGGCAAAAGCCCGCAGCGCGGGCTTCAGCTTCCTATCCTTATCAGAGTGGTTCCCGGAGCTGGTCTCGTCGCTGACCCATTCACTTCGCCAGGACCAGTAAGTCCTCCGCCAGCTCTTTGGAGATTTCTTGCTGCGGTTCGTTAACAAGTATACTCAGGCCGGGCGCAGGCTTATCCTGCACCGGTATTCCCACAGGCAGGGGCCGGTGAATTCCGGCTTCTGCCTTTTTTTCTGTCTGTGCCGTCAGCTCGGTATGGATCTTCCGCTGTAGCTCGACCTGGACTTCCCCTTCTGGCTCTGCGTACAGCTTCTTTTCGGATTCCTGCACCACCCCGCGAACCGTTGTACCTGCATGTGCTAAACTTGCATTTGAATCTGAAGCTGAAACTGGGTCTGGTTCTAGCTCAGACGCTGCTTCCAGCTCAAATTCGGCCTCAGCAGTCTCCGATATTTTGAACACATTGATCTCCCGGAACAGCCGCTGCGAGATTTCATTAATCTCCCCGGCCTGTCTTGCGATGTCCCCGATGGCCTGATCCTGCTGGGTGCTGGAAGCGTTAACCTCCTGAACCCCGGCCGCCGTCTGCTCAGCTACAGCCGCAACAGAATGTACAGATTCGGCCAGCTGCGAATTGAGGGTCCGGGTCTGTTCCACCTTATTGTGAATTTGCCCGATCTGTGTACTGATGCCTGTAATCGATTCGTCGATAGCGGCGAAGGAAGCCAGGGTCTGTTCCACCTGATGGTCCTGCTGCTCCAGACGGTCCCGGGTCTCCATCATATGTCCCTGGAAATCCGCCATACCGGCCCCAAGCTCCTGAATAATCCTGCTGATATGCACCGAGGAATCATTCGTCTGTATGGACAACTGCCGCACTTCATCGGCAATCACGGCGAAGCCTTTGCCTGCTGCCCCCGCCCTGGCAGCTTCAATCGCTGCGTTCAGTGAGAGAATATTCGTCTGCTTCGAGATTTCGGTGATCGAATGGGTAATACGCGAGATATCCTTGGACTGGCTCACCAGCTTGTCCAGCGCCCCGTAGACCTTGCTGATGGACACCCGAGAATCCTGGGAGCTCTGGCGCAGCGCCGTAACGGTCTCCGAGCCCTGCTGCCTGTTCCGGTTAGCGGCTTCACTCGTAGTCAGCATGACATCCGTATAATCGGTAATCTCCTGAACCCCGCAGGCCAGCTCCTCCAGCAGCTGTGAGCTCTGCTCCGACTGGACAGCCTGCTGGTCTGCTCCAAGCGAAATCTCCTGGATGGTTCTGACAATATTCTGGTTCGTATGCGCTGTTACTGCCGAAGACTCTTGAAAAGATTGCGCATAATCGGCAAGCGAGCCTGCCGCTGACAAGGTCTGCCGCAGCATCCCCTGTACCCTGCCGACCATATGGTCGAAATGATGGCTCAGCTGTCCAAGCTCGTCATTATACGGGGAGTTAATCTGCTGCCGGAGATCGCCCTCCGCGATCTGTCTGAGCGCCGCCTGGAGCCTGCGCACTGGTGACAGGAACGAGCGGATCAGCAGCCAGGCGAGCACCAGCATGAACAGGAACACCCCGGCAGCGGCATAGGTTACGACCGAAACGGTATCATCCAGCAGCGCGAAGGAGATATTCTGCGCCTGTCCGGCATTTTTGGCAGCAGCGGTGTACAGCTCCCCGTTCGTCTTCAGCATGTCCTGATTCAATGCGAGCGCCTTCGTATGTATAACATCGCTTCTCTCCAACACACTTAGCGGGTCCAGGGTCTCGTCCGACAACACGGTTACCAGTTCCTGCGTTAGTTCCCCATATGCTTCTGTCTGGTCAGCCAGAAGTCCGAGCAACTTGAAGGCAGGCGTGCCCTGCTCAAAATTCACCTTGGCGAGCTCGGCAGACAACTGCCGCTGCTTCTCCTGTAAAGGTTCTGCCTGCTCCAGATCGCTGGACTCAGCGAATGAAGTCTCTGCCCGGTTCAGCTCCTGGAGCTGCTGGGTGATGGTTGAGACGGTGATTCTATTCTCCATTTCGCTCTTCTGCCGTTCCATGGATCGCTCCACCTGATTAATCTTATGTCCCTGGTACACAGCCACCCCCAGAAAAATGAGTGTAATGGCCGAGAAACTTAAAATCAGCTTCCATTTCATCGAAAAGTGCAGCGGGTTCCCCTTCAAAAGTATCATCCCTTCATATCAAGCCTGATTATGCAATAGGTATATTATGCTAATAACTTCATTGTAAAAGCCGGATATTAATTACTCTCTCAAGTTGTGTATGCGGAGCGTAAAGAATATGTTGCGAAAGTGTTAACAAAGCGCCAAAATTTAAGTAAATCGTAGGATTGGATGAAGAAATGTGGGGATGGGCAGCGGCCGGAAGTCCAAATGTTCACCGCAGTGACGAGGAAGCTTCAAGTTCAAAGCTTAAGTGTTGCACAAATTGCAACTTTGATTCATGGATACTGGTGGAATGGCAGGATTGTTGTATAAAATGCAGGAATTCTCGCCGCCTAGCCACTTCGAGTAGAGGGAATGCTGTCATTTGTGCAACAATTCCGGATTGGCGTTATTTTATTGAAGGAGAAGTTGCTTAATGTGCAGGATTTCGATCGGCAGAGAGCTGACAGAGAACCGGAAGCAGAAGACAGAGGGGAATGAACCGTATCTATGAGTAACGAAAACAGGCTTGCAGCTGCAACTAGAGAAGATTTGAGAAATTGGCTGCTGGTGAACAGCACGGCGGAAGGTTGTTGCTGGGTAGAGGTAAGTATGAAGCCGCTCCCGGATACACTGCTGTACCTGGACGCCGTAGAAGAAGCGCTGTGCTTCGGCTGGATTGACGGGGTGAAGAAGGTGAACGCTGAAGGCAAGCTGATGCAACGGCTGTCTCCACGCAGCAAGCGGAGTTCATGGACGGAGCTTAATAAGGAGCGTGTCCGCCGCCTTGAGAAGCTGGGGCTGATGCGCGACGAGGGACGGCGATGCCTGCCTGATATGGATGTCGAAGCTTTTCGAATCGATCCCGTGATTGAACAGAGATTGAAGGCGGACGAGCAGGTGTATCGCCATTTCCTGGCCTTCCCGGCGCTGTATCAGCGGGTGCGGATCGACACCATTCAGAGCTATATCCATGAGCCTGAGCTGTTCGAACGCAGATTGGACAAATTCATAGAGAATACTAGAGTTAACAAAATGTACGGCCAATGGCATGACAACGGGCGTCTGCTGGAGGATTAGTTCGGTTGGAATAAGTGTGGGGATATGTGATGGGTGCATTGAAAGTAACTGGGGGTTGCTCTGCATGATGGATAATACATGACGGAGATTACATAATGGATATTAGTTGGAAAAACGTATCTTATTCCAAGGTCATTTGGAGCATCTGCGGAAATTAATTGGATTTATGACATTTATTTTCGTGAAAACTCCCTCTATGGCTCTGATGCCAGCATATTAAGTGCCTTTTTTCCAACTATGACAGGATGTGGCCCCTTCCGCCCCTGAACAAGTGCCTGAAATCCAACTGTTTCCTGAGGAAGGGGCTGAGGTTGAAGATGAGGCTGGTGCTGATACTCGCACTGACGCTGAGACTAATTGCAAATGTTAGTTGATACTGATGCAGCTACTGGTCTAGGCGCAGACGTTGACGCTTGTGCGGACATAGTGTGGATGCTAGTGCGGGTGTATGCGGAAAACCGAATACATTATGCTACGCGAAGGTAATCGGGGCAAATGTATGCGGAAAACCGAATACATTTACTGTTAATGTTACTGGCGTGGTGCAGACGCTGGCGCAACAGCCATACCCATGCCCAGCCCATGCCGCTCCCGCCCTCTGTAATCGCTCAATTTGAGCGATTCACTTCCATATCATAACAGGCCCCCGTAACCGGGGCCTGTCTTCATTCTGCCGCCGCTTCACTCACTCCCGGCGGTACACCCAGCCGCCGGCCTGGCACAGCGCCGTCAGCGCAAGCCCGGCGGCGCCGGTGCGGCGGATCAGCGCCAGATCCGCCGGCGCTCCTGCGGCCAGGCCCGCGGCCGCAGGCAGGGCCATGAAGCCTGCCGGATGCACGGACGCCATGTCCCAGGCGTCCGGCAGGCTGGCCAGGCCCGCGGCGCTAAGGCGCGCGATGTGGCGCAGCAGCATCTGCGCCGAACCCGCCAGCAGCCCGGGCTCGCCGGCGAGATGCAGCCGGCCCGCCGGGGTCAGCACGACACGGCCGCCGACCGGCGTGTCATAGCTGCCGGGCGCAAGCCCGGCCAGGGCAACGGCATCGCTGACCAGCAGTGCCCGCTGGCCCTTGACCTTCATCGCCACCTTCAGCACCTCATCCGGGAGGTGGAAGCCGTCGGCGATCAACGTGCACCACAGCGCCTCTTCGGCGAGCTGGGTCCACAGATAGTTCGGATGGCGCGGCAGCATGGCATGGGCGCCATTGCCCAGATGCGTGGACAGCCGCGCTCCGGCGGCAACCGCTCCGGCAATCTGCGCGGCATCCGCTGACGTATGCCCGATGGAGACCATCACTCCCTGCCGTACGCAGTGGCGGATGAATTCCGCGCTCCCCTCCCATTCGGGGGACAGCGTCACAATGGAGATGCGTCCGCCCGCCGCCGCCTGCCACTGATCGAACAAGGCCGTGTCCGGCGGACGGATATGCTCCAGCGCATGTGCCCCGCGCGGCCCGTCTTCCGGCGAGAGAAACGGGCCTTCCAGATGGATGCCCTTGATCGTCGCAGCGCTGGCATCATCCTCCTCACAGGCCCGGGCAATCGCCCGCATCGCTCCGAGAATGGTATACGGAGCGCCGGTAATTACAGTCGGGTAGAAGCCGGTTACCCCCTCCTTCCATACAGCGCGGACAGCCTCCTTAACGACCGCTGCGCTCAGCGCCGGATGGTTGAAGTCATATCCGCCGTAGCCGTTGATCTGCAGATCGACTAGACCCGGTGCAACAATTGGTAGCCCCTCTCGTTCCTCCAGCGGCAGCTCCCGTATGCCCAAGGCTTCAATGGCAGCGATCGCCCCATCCTCCACGTGAACCCGGACCGGTTCGCCTGTCCGGTAATGCAGTGCGTCAATGTTCATGAGAAGACCGCCCCGAAGGAGTCGGTGTCCACAAACATCCGGCAATCCCCATGCTCCCGCAAGATGGTGGACGGACATGCTGTAGAGATAGATTCATGCAGTGTGCGGGTAACCGCACCGCGCTTGGAAGCGCCCGGCACCATGCAGAACAGCCATTGCGCGGACAGCAGGACCGGAATCGTCAGCGTCAAGGCCTGCCGCGGCACTTCTGCCAGGCTGGGGAAGCATCCGTCATTGACCTGCTGGTTCCGGCAGACCTCATCCAGCACCACCAGCTTCACAGGAAGCGGGTCATTGAAGTCGGCCACGGGCGGATCATTGAACGCCAGGTGGCCATTCTCCCCAATGCCGAGGCAGACTATATCTATTGGCGCTTCCGCCAGCAGCCGTCCGTAACGCTTAGCTTCGGCTTCCGCACCGGCTGCTGGATTCAGATAATGGACCGTTCCCGGCGAGACCTTGCCGAACAGCGCCTCCCGGAGGAAGGTGCCGAAGCTCTGCGGCGAGCCTTCCGGCAGGCCGACATATTCATCCATATGAAATGCGGTAATCCGGCTCCAGTCCAGCTCCGGCGCAGCAGCAAGCTCCGCAAGGAATTCATTCTGGGAGGGTGCAGCGGCGAACACGATCCGCACCTGTGCCTTGGAGGCCAGCAGCGCCCGGATGGCCGCCGCCGCCTCACGCCCGGCAGCAGCTCCGAGCTGTGAGCGGTTCTCGTATACGCGGACAAGCATGGCACCTGACAGTTCTGTATGAATCGGTTTGATCTTCAGCATGGGTAGTGCCTCCTTGTGCCTGATGTCTGTGCGGACCGGTTGCCTTCCTCCCCCCGGAACTCTCCGGGTGTAGTTCCTGTATGCAGCTTGAAGAGCTTCGTGAAATAGCTTTTATTCTCATATCCAAGCTGCTCGGCAACCTGCTCCACACTCTGTGAAGACTGGTCCAGCCATTCCTTGGCCTGCTCCATTTTGGTATGGGTAACATAGTGGATGAAGCTCATTCCGGTTTCTTTTTTGAACAGCCGGCTGAAATAGCTCGAATTCAAATGCGTGTATTCCGCCACCTCCTCCAGGGTGATTTTACGGTTCAGATGGCGGTCAACATACTGCTTCACCTTCTTGATCTCATCCCGGCGGGTCTCCTGATACATCTCGCGGATCACCGGCAGGCGTTCGTTGAAGAATTGTAGGGACCATTCCTCCAGATGATCCATATGATCAATCGCCGTCAGGGTATCATGCAGCAGCTCCAGGGAAAAGGTGGACTGGAATTGCTGGCGGGCCATCAGCCGCATCTGGTTATCGTAGAGCAGCTTGAGCATCCACTCCTTCACCTGGCGCGGCGCATACCGTCTGGCACGGATGGTATCCATCCATTTCGACAGCAAGGCCGCAAGCCTGTCGGCCGCTTCCTCCAGGAAGGCCTCACGGATCTCCTGCGAGGCTTCGGCATAATGGAGGAACAGATCCTCCTCCGTGAACGGCGGGAGCGTCTTCAGACTGCTCAGCTCGCCCGGCTCTAGATAGAAGGCATATTCACGGCCTTGACTAAGCAGCTCAATGATCCCTTCCCGGAAATGCCCGCCGCCCGCCGGTATACACAAATATTGAAAGGAAGCCGTAACCCCCGGCAGCGCTTGAATGGCGGAACGCAGCCTGCCGAGCATAGAGATATGACCTGAGTCCGCGCCATTGCCCATCCCGCCGCTGAAGACGAGCACACAATCGCGCCCGCTGTAGGGCAGGCATACGGCAGCGGTGTCCTCTTGCCGCACAGCTTCGGCGGCGGATTCCACCCATGACATTAGCGCGAGCTCCTCCGCTTCGTTCTCCCCGGCGTTGCCGCTGATCCGGCAGAGCACGGCTACATGGGCCGTGAGATCCGGCATAATCCCCAGCTCGGCGGCATCCGCCCGCCATTCGCTGTCCGGCAGCTCCCGGGCAGCCATGCGCCGCAGCACACTTTGCTTCAGCAGCACCTTCTGGTTCTCGGCCATGCTTTTCCACTTCAGCGTCTGGGCTTTGTCGGCATCCCGGCGGCGCAGATCATCTCCCAGCTCCCGCAGCAGCCCGGTAATCAGCTCGCGGCTGATCATCTCCTTCAGGATATAGTCGCTCACCATCAGCTTCACCGCCTGCTGGGCGTACGTGAAGTCATCCATGCAGGACAGTACCACCACACGCAGCTCTTCGCTGCGCTGCTTCAGCTCACGGATCAGCTCCAGACCATCCATATAGGGCATACCAATATCCGTAATGACAATATCGGGCATACCGGCCTGCGCTTTCTCCAGGGCAATCAGACCATTCTTGCAGGCAGAATGCAGCGTTAATCCAAGCTCGTCCCAAGGGATCACCGCCGAGAGAAAGTCCAGTACCGGCTGATCATCATCCACCAGCATTACGCTATACATCGCTTCCACGCTCCCTTTCATAGCCTTGATCCGGAATCTCTTCAGGCAGCCCGAACCGGAAGGTTGTCCCTTGTCCGGGCAGGCTGTCAATCGTGATCTGGAAGGCAGCACCGTAAGTCAGATACAGCCGCTCATAGACATTGGACATTCCGATATGGGCCAGTCTGCTGGACGGCATCGCTTCCTTCTCTTGCCATTCAGAGCTTAACTCGGCACGCAGGCGGCCTAGGGTCGCCTCATCCATTCCCTGCCCGTTGTCTTCGATCTCGATCAGCAGCCGGTGATCCTGCGTCCGGGTCCGGATCAGAATACGTCCGCTCTCCTGATGCAGCCCATGAATGTAGGCATTCTCGATGACCGGCTGCAGCAGGAACCGGGGGATCTTCACGCCAAGACTCTCCGAGGTGCAGTCTGTATCCAGCGTAACCTCCTCGGACTGGCGGAAATTCAGCAGCTCCACATAACTCCTGACAATATGCAGCTCATCATGCAGAGTCGTGTACTCGTCCCGCTGTTGAATAGTCATCCGCAGCAGCCGGGAGAGTGAGAACAGCAGCTCCGCATTCTCCTCATCACCGCGCATTATGATGCGCAGGCGGATCGAATTCAGAATATTGAACAGGAAATGGGGATTGATCTGCGATTGCAGCATCGCCAGCTCGGCCTTGCGCTTCTGTGCCTGCTCCACCTTGATCTGGATAATCATCCGCTCCACCCGGTCCAGCATATGGTCGAAGGACTTGCCCAGCCGTCCGATCTCATCATAGCCGCGAACGCCTGAGCGGATGCCCAGCTCTCCCCGGTCCACCCGTGCCGCCACCTGATCCAGCCGGATCACCGGCTTCGTGAACTGCCGGACCAGCAGAACCAGGATCAGCAGGAAGAAGGCGCCCGATACGATCTGCACGGCACTGCTCCAGCGGTGGGTCGCACTGATCTGGCTCACGGCCTCGCGGTATGGCGCCAGGCTGACAATCCGGTAATTCCCGTAAGGAATCTCCAGGCTGCTCAGCAGATATTGCTCGCCCCGGTAATCCATGAACCCGGAATCCGCCGAATGCTTCACAGCATCCATAAGCGCGAACGGCTGGCCCAGCCGGGTCTTGTCCCTGGAGGCAAGGACGGTTCCGTCAGGCGCAATCAGCAGTGTCTCCTGCCCCTGCCGGCTGTCATTAAAAATCTGGCTGATCCGGCTCTCGGCAATACTGATGATCAATGTTGCATAGGTTGAATCGGAGGACAGCTTGAGATTCCTGGCAATAGTCAGCACCTGCGGGCTGCTTGGGGCAGCGGTCGGGATATAGTTGGCAAGCACACCCGCCCAATACAGCTCGAAGGCAGGCTGCTGGCGGGCTTGTTCCATCCAGGGCTGCTTCAGCAGTGCGCCGACATCCAGCTTGGCGTAAGCATAGTTTGAATAATATTGTCCATCAGAGGTGAGGACGGTGACGAACGTTTTTTCCATCATGGAGGTGACGCTGATCAGCTTGTCCGTAACCTCTTTGAAATCGAGAATGTGCTTGGCGGTATCAGGCTCGTGCAGCTTATTGCGCTGCCAGTTTTCTTTGAGAATAAGGGTGATTCCGGGGTCGAACTGGATATAATTCGCCACCAGCACCATATTGCTGAGAAGGTTAGAGATATATAGGCTCTCCTGCTCCAGCGAACGGCGTTCATTCTGAATCACCTGGGAGCGGAGGATATGCTCGGTGTAGGAATTGGAGATATACAAAGTAATAGAGGCGGGAAGCAGCAGACAGAGCAGAGAAGCGACGAGCAGCTTATTGCGAAAACCGAGTCTCCATCCTCTAGGCAGCAATGGCAATCCCCCTTCACAATCAGACTATCGTTTTCTATGCCTCTATCATATCAGCTTTCCGCCTCCAGCAGCTCATTTCAATCTATTATTTCGGGTAAAAAAGGGCTATTCCGAGCTTCCAATTTTTACTTGTTGGCATCTACAATCTTCTGCAGCTCAGCCTGTGCTTTGCTGATCGTAGTCTCCAGATCCTGCTGTTTCAGGATGTACAGCTCGGTTTCTTTGGTAAAGGCTGTCTCCAGCTCGCCCTGATAGGTCGGCGGCACGCTGAGCGGTGCGGGCTTGGCATTCTTGATTACATAGGCCAGTGAGGTCTCGTCAATATTGTCGGGGCTGATCGCACCTGATTTGACACCTGCAATGAACTTGTCCACATCCTGCTTCTTCCATGCGGAATATACATTCTGCATCTGCTCGCCCTCCGTGGAGTACCAGCGGATGAAATCATAGGCTTCCTGCTGATGGCCCGACTTCTCCAGAATGCCTACATAGTTGCCGTTGGCAATGCTGACTCCCGCAGGTTGTCCGGCAGTGTTAGACGGCATCGGAGCGAACGCGGTGGTGAAGGTCGCCGGGAATTCTTCCGAGCCGCCTGCTTCGCCGATCATCCAGTTGCCCGTTACGATCATCGCGGCATGTCCGGTGAAGAATTCCGAGCGGTAAGCGAGCTTCTGGGAGATGGTGTCGGCATACGGCACCGCTACTCCCGATGCCTCTGCCTTGTTACGCAGCTCCAGCGATTGACGGATACCCGCACTGTCGATATTCACGACACCATTGTTGACCAGATTATTGTCCTTCTCCTGGTTAATGATTCCCAGCTCCCAGTACATGGCCCAGGTATGGAAATACGTACCGAAGGTCTTGGACGGCCCGGTGCCGCTGGTCAGCTTGGCTGCGTAATCAAGATAATCGTCCCAGCTCCATTCGGTGGGAACGGCTAAGCCTGCCGCATCCAGCTTGTCCTTGTTCAGCAGGACGAAATAATTCTCCAGCGTATCCGGCAGGGCATACACTTTACCGTCAACGGACGGATCAACCGTATACTCGTCTGTCAGCGTGATGCCTTCCTTGCTGATCAGGTCATTCAGCGGAGCCAGCAGTCCGAGTCCGGCACGCTGTGAATAGTCGGTGGCCCCCGGCATGAAGACCACATCCAGGTTCTCGCCGGATGCGACGAGCAGATCCAGCTTCTTCATCCCGGCCACCGAATCACCGTTGTCAGCCAGCTCCACGTATTCCAGGGTAACTCCCGGATGGGAATCCTCGTACGCCTGCAGAATCGGTTCCATATCGGCCGCAGGCGACCAGTTGGCGACCTTGATCGTTACCGCTTCTGCGGAAGGTGCGGCACTCTCCCCCGCCTCCGGCGCAGCCGTACTGCCAGAAGTCGGAGTTGCGCCATTCGTGTTGTTTGAATTGCCGCAGCCCGCCAGAGCTACCAGAAGCACGATGATCCATACCAGAGCGAACACATTCTTTTTCATAACTAACACCCCTTCTAATGTGGTCTACAGTTCCATGCAGTTCTCATGCACATCCTGACCGTCCTATCCGCCCGCCTGCCTTCCGGTTATGCAGCTTCCGGGAACTTGCCAGCCCTCACCCCTTCACCCCCCCCAAGGAAATACCTTCGATCACCTGTTTCTGCCCGAGGATGAACACGACCAGCAGCGGGACAATCGCCGAGACCGAAGCCGCCATGATGAGCGAATAGAAGGCCCCGTTACGGTCAGCGAAGGCATTCATGCCCAGCTGAAGTGTATAGAGGGTCTTGCTGTTCAGGAAGACCAGCGGCGTCTGGAAGTCATTCCAGGTCCAGATGAACCGCAGAATCGCATAAGTGGCAATCGCGGGCCGGACCAGCGGGAACAGAATCGAGAGGAAGATACGGATATGTCCCGCGCCGTCGATCTGCGCCGATTCGATGTACTCATTCGAGAGTGAGGCGAAAAACTGGCGGAGCAGAAAGGTACCCAGCACGCTGAACCCGCCCAGCAGAATCAGCCCCAGATGCGTATCGTACAGGCCGGTGGAGCGGAAGATAATGAACAGCGGCACCAGCGTAGCTTCCGCAGGAATCATATAAGTCGCCAGCACCACTACGAACAGTGCATTTCTGCCGGGAAAGCGGATTTTGGTGAAGCCGTAGGCCGCCATACTGGACACCGCTACGGAGAGAAGTGTCGTGAGCGCCGTGACTTTAATCGAGTTCCAGTAATACAGGGTGAAGTTGGCTTTGCCGAACCAGACGGAATGATAGTTGAACGCCGCCCTCCATGTCTGCGGAATCCATTCAATCGGATACTTAAATACATCGGCCTCAGGCTTGAGCGAAGCGGACAGCATCCATATAAAAGGGAGCAGAAACACAATGCCCAGCAGTGCCATGATCAGGGTGATGATGGCTTTTCCCCAGTCCAGATTGCCTATTCTCACAGGTATGTGCCTCCCTTATCTAGTAATTGACCCAATAACGCTGTCCCAGCCACTGCAGGCCGGTAATGGCAAGCACGATGACGAACAGAATCATGACCATGGATGAAGCATAACCGGTCTGAAGATCGACGAATGCGGTCTGGTACATGTCGTACACAACGACAGAAGTAGAGTTAGCCGGTCCGCCGTCCGTCAGCACCTTGACCAGGGCGAAGGATTTGAAATTGCCGATAATGCCGGTCACGAGCAGGAAAAAGGTCGTCGGCGTCAGCAGCGGAAAGGTAATGGAGCGGAACTGGGCGAACTTCGACGCGCCGTCTATCGTCGCCGCTTCATACAGATCGGCTGGAATATTCTTGATCCCGGCAATGTAGATAATCAGCGAGACCCCGAGGTCAATCCAGATCATCAGCAGCATGACCGATGGAAGCGCATACGTCGGATCGGCCAGCCATTTGGGCGGATTATCCACCCCGAGCGCCGACAGGAATCCGTTGACCGGACCGTACGAAGGATGGAAGAGTACCTGCCACACTACCGCCACAGCCACTACACTGGATATCTGGGGCATGAAGTAGATGACCTTGAAGGCACCCGGCGCATATACATGACTCGTGATAATTACCCCAAGGATCAGCGCGATCGCCATCCCGACGGGTACGGCCAGCAGCATAATGAAGTTATTGCCCAGTGACTTCAGGAACACCTCATCCTGAAACAGCTGACGGAAGTTATCCAGGCCGCTCCAGCGGATCTTATCGAAGCCGGTGACAAACGACCATTTGGTGAAGCTGAGCATGAAGGAGAATATCATCGGAATCAGTGTGAATACCAGTACCCCAAGCAGCATGGGACCTGTGAAAAAGTAGCCCATCCCCGCTTCGATCCGTTTTCTTTTTCTGCTGCCGGCGGTTGGTTTATTATGGGACTGCGGTAAGGTAACTGACGTCTTCAAAGGCTCTGTCCCCCCTCTTGCGTGATCTTATCTCTCATTATAGAAAAGCAAAGAATTTTACATAAGCTACGATCCTGACCCGTTCAGAAAAATTTTTACCTGCCGCTGCTCCAATTTACGATCTGTAGGCTCTATGACATCCTGCTTGCCAAATCAGTCAAAAACGGTGCGGATTTGCGCAAAATAGTTGATTTACTTGGTTTGCCCGCTTTGTTATCTTCTAGGCAAGCACACACGGGCTTATACTTATAAACTTTTAGGAGGAACCCAGATGAACGTTAAGTCAGATATTATGTCCGCTTATATGGAAAGTATTGTAGAGCTGCTGAATGAGATACGGAGCGAACCCAAGGACAAGCTGCAGCAGGTAGCGGAGCTGCTCGCGGATCATATTGCGCAGGACAAGCTGGTCTACCTCTACGGTCCGGGCGGCCATTCCAATATGAATGCAACCGAGGTTTTCTTCCGCGCCGGGGGGCTGATGCATATCAGCGCCATATTAGATGAAGGCACGATGATCTCGAACGGCGCCCTGCGCTCGATGGCGGTGGAACGCACTCCCGGCTACGGAACGCTTGTTATTGAAGACAACCGGCTGGGACAAGGCGATATTCTGATCCTTGCCAATGCTTACGGCATTAACACGGCCTGTGTCGATGCTGCCCTGGAAGCACGGCGCCGGGGAGTGACCACGATTGCCGTTACTTCGGTCGGCCATGCCGAAGCTACGCCCAAGGGGCATATTGCCCGCCACCCGTCAGGGCAGAATCTGTATGAGCTGTGCGACTACGTCCTGGACAGCAAGGTGAAGCCCGGTGACGCTGCCCTGCATATTGACGGGATTGAACCGAAGATGGGTTCAACCTCCACCTTCGCCAACGCTTTTCTGCTCAATTCCCTGATGATGACTACAGCGGCCTGTCTCGGAGCGAAAGGGATCGAGGTGCCGGTCTGGCGCAGCGGCAACGCTCCCGGCGGGGATGAGTGGAATAACCGCTTCATTGAACGCTTCAAGGGCCGGGTCCGCTGGCTATGAACCTTCAGCTGATTCCAGAGCCTCAGGTGGTGCAGAGCCGGGGACCGGAACCGGTCAGCGGTATTCGCGGCTGGACGGTGCAGCTTCAGCTTCCCATGAAGGATGTCCGGCTGCTCACGGCCGCGCAAAGGATATTCGCAGAGGTGACGGTGCGTACTGTGCATGACGGCAGCGGTGTATTCTCTCTGGTCACGGAGGGAACCCCGCTCAACCCGCTGCTGGCCCGGCGGGTTGAGGGCAAGCATGACGGCTACGTGCTGATTACAGACACGGACCGGATCGAGCTGTATGCGCTCAGCGCGTCCGGACTGTTCTACGGGCTGAAGACGCTGGAGCAGCTGTTAACCTCCGGCGAAGGCACGGTGCCTGCACTTACGGTTGCAGACTGGGCGGAGCTGAAGCTGCGCAGCGATTATCTCGATCTGCGCACGGTCTATCCGACCTATGAGCATATCCTGGAGTATATCGCGGAGCTGGCCGATTATAAGATCAATACACTGGTCATCGAATATGAAGACAAGCTGCCCTTCCGTAAGCTGGGCTTCCTGCGCCATCCTGAGCTTGCCTTCACAGAAGAAGAACACCAGCGGCTGCTGAAGACCGCTCATGACCACTTCGTCACCGTGATTCCGAAGCAGCAGTCCTTCGGCCATCTGGAATATATTCTGAAGCATCCGGCTTATATCGGCCTGCGCGAGGTCCCGGAGACGGTCTCGGAGCTGTGTCCGCACCGCCCAGGCTCCTTCGAGATGATGGCCGGCATTCTGGAAGAAGTGGCTGCCCTTCATCCCCACAGCGACTATCTTCACCTGGGCTGTGATGAGGTCTGGACCCTTGGCACCTGCGAGGACTGCAAGCGGTCCGGGCTTACCCCGGAGGCTTCGTTCATCCGCTTCGTCAATCAATTGGCGGAGAAGACGGTCAGCCTTGGCAAGCAGCCGATGATCTGGCATGATATGATCATGCACGCTACTGCGGAAGAGATTGCGGCGCTAGACAAACGGATTGTGGTCGTCGTCTGGATCTATGGCGGTCACCGGATGAAGGCCGATGCCCGGCTGATTCTCCATAAGCTGCGGGATGCGGGCATTGAGACCCTCGGCGCTTCCTCTGTCCGCTGCTGGGATGATAACGGGGACCAGAATTATCCGGTCATCCATAACCGGGTCAAGAATGTGCTGGACTGGATTGAGCTCGCCCGCTCCGAGCAGCTCGGCGGTATTATTCATACGAATTGGGGCTGCCCGTTCTCGCTGGGCAGTCCTTACGGGCTGTTCGAGACCTCGCGTTATCCGGCCTTCCTGGCCGCAGAGCAGAGCTGGAATGCCGGGGCAGATCTCTCTACCTTCCTGGTCCGGTTTCTGCACCGCTTCCACGGACTGCCCGCCGCTCCCCTTAGCGGGGAAGAATGGGCGGATTATGCGGTAACCGACTATTATGCCCTGATCCCTCAGCTGCTGCCGGAGGTGAGGAAGAACCGCTTGACCGCCGAGCTGATCGACGCGATGATCCAGTATGAGATTCCGGCGCAGCGCCGTTCCCCGCTGCATACCTTCCTCTTCCGGGGCGCAATGTCACCGGGCAGTGAGGAAGTGCTGACCTTCCTCCGGGACAAATACAGGAGCGGATACGGAGATCTGCGGAGAGCCAAGCTAAGAATGCAGACCGTGCTTGCCGAACTGCTTCCGCCGCAGATGGCGGAGCTGTTCATCCGCTCCCGGTTCTACCGGCCGGAGCTGTTTGAAGCGGACCTGCATGCCATGATTACCGATCTTGAGATCATAGAACAGAAAGCGGGGGATAGCTGATGCCTGATATGCTTGTGAAGCTATATGATCTGCCGGACAACGGGTCGCTGCTGGAGCGTCTGCGGGGACAAGGCATTGTTATTAAACGGGCGATGACCGGAGATAAGCAGGCCATTGTCGATTTTGTCGGCCGCCATTTCACGGAGAGCTGGCGGAATGAATGCGAGGTAGCCTTCGCCCATCTGCCCGTCCACTGCTATATCGCCGTGAAGCAGGGCGAGGTGATCGGCTTCGCCTGTCACGAGGTTGTAGTGAAGAACTTCTTCGGCCCGACCGGTGTACTGGACGAGTACCGGGGGCTGGGCATCGGGAAGGCCCTGCTGCTGGAATGCCTGTCCGCGATGCACCAGAACGGCTACGGCTACGCCATCATAGGCTGGGTCGAGGACGCACTGGCCTTCTATGAGAAGACCGTCGGTGCGATAGCGATCCCTGACTCTTTTCCCGGGGTATTCCGCGACTTGATCAAACTGGGCTGAATCCGGCCCCGATACAGCACAACAGCGGCACCCCGGGGCTTAACCGTCCCGGGGTGCCGCTGTTTTTGTTGAGCATATACCCATCAATATATAGTCGGCACCATCCCTCCATCCATGCGGATAGGAGAACCTTTAAAGGCCGCCGCATAAGGACTGCATACAAAGGCAGCCAGCCTGCCGATTTCCACCGGCTTAATGAAGCGCTGTAATTCAGATTGCGGCAGATTGGCCGCCATGAATTTCTGCTCTTTTTCTGCAAAAGTTAAATTTTCGTCAGGATACATACCCTCAATGATGTGATGCACTTTTTCTGAGAGTGTAGGCCCGGGCATGATGGTATTCACAGTAACTTCTGTTCCTGCTGTCCCTTTAGAGATACTTTTGGACAGGGACAGCAGCATGGATTTGGTCATCGCATATTGTGGCATTTGTCCTGAGGGCATGACCGCCTCTTCGCTCGCAATGAAGATCACACGGCCATAATTCCTGCTCAACATTCCAGGTAAATATAATTTCGTCAATCCGTTTGCAGCAAGCACATTCGTGCGGAAATACTTCTCCCAGATATCATCGTCCACTTCCTCATACTGCATCAATTCATAAATGCCCATACTGTTGATCAGAATATCGACGCTGGGGAATTGGGCGAATACGGCTTGTCTTTGTTCAGGGTCAGCCATATCGGCGGCAGCATTCTGAGGAGTGGTGGCCGGGTAATTCAGCTTCAATTCACGGACAGTCTGTTCTACCTCTTCCCTATTCCGTCCATTGACCAAGACGTTGACGCCTTCTTTGGCAAGCTCTATGGCGATAGCTTTTCCTATACCCTTCGTTGATCCTGTAACTAGTGCTGTTGTGTTGTGTAATCCCATCTCCATAATGCACTTCTCCTTATTCATTCCTTGTTGTGTTGCGGATAGTGATTATATTATCTCGTTGGGATCGTTTAGTAACTAGCACCTTACGCCAAGCTTCTTGCCGGACACGCCAAAAAATACAGCTCCCCTCAGCAGCATTCCGGTGTTCAACTATTCAGGTGTTCCGCACGCCACTGTGAAGGCGTAACCCCTTCCCAGTGGCGGAAGCCACGGAAGAAAGAGTTCTGATCATCATACCCGATGAGATATGCCACCTCGTTAAGCTCAAGCGAAGGATTGGCCAAGTACCTTCGTGCCTGCTCATGTCTGACTTGTGTCAAAAGCTGCTTGAAGGTCGTATTCTCGCCAGTCAGCCGGCGCTGCAAGGTCCGCCCGCTCATAGCAAGCTCCTTCGCAACCGTCTGGAGGTCGGGGCTTCCGCCTGCGAGACTGTGTGCAATAATCACCCTGACCCTCCCGGATACAGAGAAGCTGCCAAGCTGTTCATCGAGTGAGCGGTCCAGTGCGGGAGCAAGGATCTCCAGCAGTTCTTCGTTATACGAAACAAAGGGAAGGTCCAGCTGGCTTGACAGCAGCGTCAACCGGTTATACTTCCCGCCTGTTTGGATCGCGCAGCCGAAATAAGCTTCGAGCACTTGTTCATCGCCCATGGAGTGGACAAATTCGGCTGCCTGCGCCTGCAAGGGCCGCCCGGTCCCCTTTCTTCCCAGCTCCAAGAGAAAAGCCAGCGTGATCCCCGCCAGCACCGGCGGACCGGGCTGCCCTGTATCCCCCCACTCCAGTTCAATGGTGCACTGCCCGTTCTCTTCCGTCATCCGCAGGCTTTCGGGCGGACACATCTGTTTGTACCTGACCATGCGGTGCAGGGCATCGCGGTAGTCGCGGGCGTGATAAGTCGCCAATACGGCGGGAGGATACTGTGCGGTGTCAAAGGCAGCCGCAAGCCTGGTGATGCCTGGTGCAAGGTCCCCGGCGAGCTCGGAATACGCCTGCCAGATGGCGAAATATTGGGCAGTGGTAACTGTGGCTTCTGTTGTTATGGTTACAGGGAGCTGTGCCATGCGGGCTACGTCGGTTGCAGCAATCCCCAGGCGGCTTATTCCTGTCCAGAATCCCGGAGGCATTTTAACGCGTTCAGAGGGACGGGACTTCATAGGTGGGCCTCCTTTTGCCAGTTGCATATTACAGTGTTATGGTTGTCTTAAGGCCTTATAAGAATACTCTTGTGCCCGTAATCATGTCTACCTTAATGTACAGCAATGGTACTTCTCTGCCTAATTTCACACATATTTCTTATTTTGTTTTAACATATAGGGATTAATGGATTCAGATCATCACTGCACGGTGTTCATCATAACTAGTAGGAGGATCAATCATGCCTAATATCTGGATGCATATTGAATTCGGCCAGCAGCTGGCCGTAGAATTCAGCAGCCGTTTCCCGTGTCTCCAGCTGCTGGAACAACAGCAGCGGCTCTATAATCTCGGCTGTCAGGGTCCGGATTTCCTGCTGTATCACAGCTTTCTTCCATGGAGAATAGATACCGGGGCACTTCATCTCGGAGACCAGATGCATACGCAGAGCTGCGGGCCTGTACTTGTTGATTTCTGGGAGGCTGCCCGGAGACTTGAAGGAAGTGAAGCGGCTCAGGCCCAGCTCTATTTCCTCGGTTTCCTGACCCATCATCTGCTGGACCGTAACCTGCATCCCTATATTAACTGGAAGGCAGGCTATAAGTACCGTGCCCATCAGCGGTTTGAGATTGACCTGGATACTTTGTATATGAAGCGGCTGCACGGGATGAACACCTGGCAGCACGCTGCCTGGGCCACAATCGACACAGGTGCCCGGCTGCCTGAGCCGGTTCATCGCATTCTTCACGCTACGGCCCTTAAGCATTACCCGGAGGCGATGGCCCGGTTGCCCGCAGAGATCTGGCAGAGCTCATACCGCGATATGGTGCTGGCTCAGAAATGCCTCTATGATCCGAAGGGCTGGAAGAAGGCTATTACCTGGGGCAGGACCCGCCGGCTGTTCTCACGGAAGCTCACTGCCCGTGAGGAACGGCTGGATTATCTCAATGAGCGGCACTCCCGGTGGCGGCATCCGGCGCTATATTCCGAGGTGCGGACGGAATCTGTGTGGGAGCTGTGGGACGAGGCTCTTGCAGAAGGGCGGGCTGTACTCGGCGCGCTTGCCGATTGGCTGGACTGTACGGAGGACTCCGCTGCGCCAAGCCGCAAGCTCGGGCAGTTCACACTGGCACTGGGCAACCGTTCTTACGATACCGGCAAGGACTGCAGCATGAACCTGCAGAACCAATACGCTGAGCCCATTTGGACAAGTATCCCGAGCGGTTGAACGCGGTGAACCGGCAGCCAATCTGGAGTCTCGCTTCACGCCTCACCTCTTTTTCCGGCTGAATCCGCTGGATGGATCTATCCGATTGGAGGCCAACGCTAGCAGCCAGTTTCTAGTAGCTAGTAGACAGCGCCCAGCAGCCAGCAATCAGTAAGTGGAATTATGTATCTTAATCCTGCGATTTCTGTCCGATGTACGGCAACAAGTGGAAAAATGGCATCTACTCACATTGGTTTTTGCTACTTGGGATGAAATCTGCTTATTTAAGTGCTGTTTCTCCAACTGCTGTTACCGCAGGGGCCTTTCGCTCCCTAATAAGTGTAGAAAATCCAACTGCTGGTCCACCTCCCCACGGCTACTCCTCCATGCAGCTAATCACAAAAACGCCCGGTTGCCCGGGCGCTCAGCATAATCCATACATTATCCTTCTGTCAGACAGCATTCCAGCTTACAGCGGATCATTCGGAAGAATCTCCGGCGGGGCCGGCGGCACCATATCCGGCTTCTCCGGCGGGACGATCTCGGGATGCTTCTCCGGCACAATCTCCGGCGGGATCACAACCGGCTCCGGGAGGATATCCGGCTTCACATCGGGGACAACCTTCGGCGGAACCTCTGGCGGCAGATCTTTGCTCATATCCTTATACCTCCTTCATTCCTGATACCTCATGTATACCCGTTCCGCTCCTCCCTTAACCTTGTTGCCCTTGTCCTCCCTGATTCTCTCTGGTCCTCCCAGCAAATTTCCCTCTTCATGCAAGATATTTAACCTGCGGTTGATCTCCAAGTAATAGTTGGTTGTTAAGATCAAGGCAACAAGATTACTGGGAGGGATACCGATGCGTCTGGCTCTATTCACGGACACCTTTCTTCCGCAGACCAATGGCGTTGCCCGTACACTCGGCCGGCTGACCGGCCACCTGCACCGCCGGGGAATCGATCATCTGCTGTTCACACCAAAATCCGCCCCGGAGAGCAGCTACCCCGATCCTGTCAGACCCGTGGCCAGCATCCCCTTTTTCCTCTATCCCGAGTGCAGGCTGGCTCTGCCCGGCATGTCCTCCATGCAGAGTGAACTGACTGCGTTCGCCCCTGACCTGCTCCATCTCGCCACCCCGTTCAATATCGGCTTAACCGGCCTCCGGTATGCCCGCAAGCAGCAGCTCCCCCATGTCGCCTCCTATCACACCCACTTCGACCGTTACCTCGAATATTACAAAATGAGAAGAATCCTCCCGCTCTACTGGAAATACATGAAGTGGTATCACCGGTCCTGCGATGCCGTCCTGGCCCCTTCCCGCGAGACCCTAACCAGCTTGCGCATGGAGGGCTTCACCCGGCTGCGTCTGTGGTCCAGAGGCGTGGACTGCACACTCTACTCGCCGGAGAGACGAAGCGAAGAGACCAGGGAGCGTTACGGCAAGGGTGCAGCGCTGATGATGCTCTATGTTGGACGGATTGCCCCGGAAAAAGATCTCACTACACTCCTTCAGGCTATGCAGCTCCTGCCGGAGTCCGTGTGTTCAAAGGTTCAGCTGGTAATTGTCGGCGATGGCCCGCTGCTGCCTGAGCTTAAATCGCAGGCACAGGAGAATGTCACCTTCACCGGTGCCAGACACGGCGAAGAGCTGGCAGAGCTGTACGCCTCCGCCGATCTGTTCGTCTTCCCCTCCTGCACGGAGACCTTCGGCAACGTCGTGCTTGAAGCCATGGCGTCGGGGCTTCCCGTGATCGCCGCTGATGCAGGCGGAACGCGGGAGCTGATCGCACCCGGTGTCACCGGCATGTTGTTTGAGCCGCGCAGCCCGGCAGCCATGGCAGAGCAGATCTGTACTGCCGCCGCCGGGCACCTGCTGCGGAGTGCAATGGGCCGCGAAGGTAGGCGCCAAGCTCTCCAGCGTTCCTGGGAGCAGACTTTTGACAGACTGATTAAGGATTATGAAGAGGTCATCGAGCGCCGCAGTATCAAGAATGAAGCAGGGATTTACACCGCCTGATCCGCTGTCTGCCCGCCTATGAAGACTAAGCATTCCTGGGACCACGGGAGTGCTTTTTTCCATTGTTCACGGTTTCTCCCCATCACTCTATTGACCATTGGAATAATGACTTATATTATACACATATACAATAATCCAAAATATGGAATTCAGTCAGGCGGTGATCCCTTGAAGCCTCTCACAACGATTCGCAGTCATCTTGAGGCTTATCTCTATTCCCAGCAGTTGTCCATCAACCAGTTCTCCATTCAGTCCGGTATTAATTCCGGCACCTTAAGCCGTATCCTTAGCGGCCAGCAGCCGATTGCCATGAATCACCTGAAATTGATCACCCGGGGCATGGAATTGCCCGAGGATCATTTCTATAGCATGTATGTCGATGAGTGTTTCTTATATTCGGCACCCACCTGGCGGCGGCTGCGCCCCTTCATCCTGAATTCGGCAGAGCTGGGGCGGCTGGACTGTATTGAGCTTATAGTCAAAAATCTGCTGGACAACCTGACCTACGCTCCGATGCTTTTTGAAGTGGCCGAGGACTTGTTCCAGGAGCATCACTGGCAGGCGGCAGCAGTGCTGTACAAGAATATCAGCGCAAGCGAGAAATATCAGCATTCCGAGCGTCTGGCCCTCTGCCAGTACCGGTTGTTCCGCATTGCCCTCGGAGACAGCCAGACACTCAACCTCCAGGCTGCTCTTTTGTTCGAATGTTATATTGAACGGCTTGAGGTGCCGGATCAGCTCGATGGGCTGAAAGCTCTGATGCATGTCTATTACTCGCTGCACAAGTGGGACAAGGTGGACGCGCTGGCCCAGGAGATGCACCGTCTTGCCATGCTCAGCTACCACCATCTGCACCAATCGCAGCGCAGGGAACGCCAGGATAAATCTCCGGAGAAGCCGGTTTTCTTCTATGCGCTGTATTCGTATCTGATGCGGGCAAGTGTGTGCGAAGAATTCCGGGACTATGAATCGGCGCTGAAATACGTAGCTCTATACATGGATAGGAGCTGGATACTTGAAAAAGGGGAAGACATACGGCACATCCTGGACCAATTTCAGGAGTGGGGCACGGCCAATACCCTCCTCTACCGGATGATGTCCGGCGACCATGAAGTGCTGCCTGAATATGTGGCCTATATTGCTCCGCATGCCAGTGAGATCTTCGTTGCCCTGTATCATATTGTAATCTCAGCCAACCGCTTCTCCTGGAATGTCGATGAGGTGCTTGAACAGTTCCCTTCCTATATCCCTTACCGGACCAATCTGAAGGACTTCGGCGAGCTTCACAACCAGCAGATCCTGGCCGACCAGTACTCTACCTTTCTAGCGGAATTAGCCAACTATTATTTACGCAATCACCGCCCCGAAGGAATGGGCTTCCTGCTCCAAAGTCTGGAATCTTCTGCTAAAATAAAGAGTGATAGCATAATCATTAAATGTGTGAATCTGTTTGAACAATTCCGGCATCAAGCCACTGAGGAACAGACAGAGCAATACAGACTTCTGATTGGAGAGGTGCAAGAATCCAATGATAAGAAAAATGATTATGCTTCTAGTTTCGTGTAGCTTGGCAGTTATAGCTATTCACCCCCTGGGGGGGTATGAATCTGTAACAGAGGCTACTGTACAATCCGTGGTTCAGCCTATGGGTCACGGGACGGGGGACGGCTGATTCAGCAGCGGCCGTACCCGCAGAAAGGATGAGGAACATGAAGATCACCCGGAGGATGTTACTCCTCCCCGTACTTGCACTGGCCCTGGCGGGAGGAGCTGAAGCTGTTCCGGCTTCGGCCAAGCCCGCCCCGGTCGTGCAGCTTCAATTAACCTACAGCAGCGGAAGCGGGATATCGGGCATGACCGGAGGCACCGCGCAGATCAAGAACGGCGTCTCTTACATGCCGGCTAATCTGGTGACCATCATGGGTCTTGAGGTCAAATGGAATAATGCGAACAAAACTGCCACCTTCAGCGGGTGGAACAAAAACTTCAGCATGAAGCTTGGTCAATCCACCGGCGTACTGGACGGGAAGAATATCTCCCTTGGAGGCACACCTTATATGGCCGATAAGCAGCTGCATGTGCCCGTCAAGTTTGTGGTAGCGGCCCTTGAAGGCGGACCCGTAAGATGGGATGCCGCCACGAATACGATACGGGCCAACGGTCTGCATATGTACCGTAGTTATTCAGAAGTGTTTGACGGCGGAGAATACTCCCTGTCGCTGGACAGCGGCGAGCTGTATCTGACCACGAAGCAGAACACCAGGCATAGGCTGGCTGTTCTCGGCAAAGGATTGGATGCAGTGCACTTTACCTTCGAGCGCACACCCGCCGCTCTGACTCTGCTTCAGGTCGTGAATTCGTATGGCGAGCCTCATGTACATGCAGAGTATTACACCTATCTAGTGAAGAACAACAGTGTGATCCGCCAGGGGCATACGAATGTCCATACCTCCTTCGGCACAGCCCCGGTCTGGGCCGAAGGCAAGCTGGTATTTAATGACGGCCGCATGCTAAGGCTCATTGAGGATGGAACCGGAGTGGTCAGCGAGACGGTAGATATACCGAAAATGCTAGGCACCACCGTTGCCCGGGATGTCTACTATAATGTCGAGGCCGTCTACCCGGATGTTCTGCTGGTCCGCCCTACAAACACCGCCTTCCTGACCCTCGTTGACCGTGCTACCGGTGAGCAGACTTTGTTATACAAGCAACTGCTCAGTACAGAGCGCCAGCGCGAGGTAGAGCAAACCGACTTCATGGCCCCGGGAGACTACATCTATTTCACCGGACGTACAGACAATGTCTTCTCCTTCAACCTTCACCGAATGGACGGCAGCCAAGACATCATCAAGACCTACACATGGCCTGGCAGCCAGAACTGAGCAACTGCATTTCTCATTCGATTGAGTTCGGTTTTCTGCATACATTTTCAGCTACGACAAAAAACGCATAAACGTCATTTAAATATAAAATGACGTTTATACGCCTAACATCCGCAAAATGAAAGATAAGGCGTCTACAAACGCCCCTCCTTTTTCATTCTCCGCGCTATTCTTCTCTCTCTTCTTCGTTCTCTTCTCCGTTTACGGTCCTTACGGTAGAGCAGGAGATCCAGCATAACTTCGAAAAGCACCCCGAATAGCTCAGCCATACAGTCCCTCTTTTCAGCGGTTTCAGCGGTTATCGAAGTGCTGCTTCACCCCTTACGGTCTCCGCAGCCCGCCCAAGCTTGCTCCCTCACTAAATACCCGCTCAATCCTCCGCTGCACCTCAGGGTCAGGAATTAACGGCGGCGCCTGGTGCGGCTTCACCCGGGCGTCGATAATCACATTATCACAGGCCCAGTGCTTATGCTCCACCGTACTGTTCACCCCATGGATGTCATGGGAAGGATTGCTGCGGGTGAAGGTCGCCCACAGGAAGTTGTTCAGCGACTCCGACATAAAGCTGCTGTCATCGCACAGAATAATCATCGGGCAGGAATCAAGCGCCCCCTGCGCTGCAATGGCAGCACTCAGGCCGGAGATTTCCTCTGCCGCCGAGGAGTAATCCCGGAACGGCTTCCCCTGCATGGCGACGATCCCCGGTATAATCATGGCCGCCGGACCCCAGCCCTGCTCCACCCGCAGAAGAACCTCAGGCACCTCCGTACACAGGCTCCGCTTCTGTTCCCCTACGGCTGCGAATATTACCTTGCTTCCGCTGTTGATCCCGGTGCCGGAATAATCCAGCGTATCGATCGTTGTATTCGTCTGGAAGTGAATATCGCGCCGCAGGTTGATCCGCTCCAGAATGTAGGTCAGGAACCCGGCGATATCATGCGTACTGACCGGCTTGTCCTCTTCTGCCGTGATGAACAGATATTTCGCCAGACTGAGCTGGCCGGTTCCGAGAATCCGGTTGCTGATGGTCAGCAGCTCTGCGGGCTGCTTAAGCTGCTGATACGGGGTATACCGTTCACTGCCGATCGCGAACAACAGCGGGTGGACTCCCGCAGCATCTATCGCATGTACCTCCTTCACGCCGGGAATCTCCGAGCGGATCGCCCCGCCGGTCAGCTCATGGATGAGCTCTCCGAAGGCAGTGTCCTCCTGCGGCGGACGGCCGACCACTGTGAAGGGGAAGATGGCCCCTTTTTTGGCGTAAACCTTGTGTACTCTCATCACCGGAAACGGGTGAGTCAGGCTATAATAGCCCAGATGATCGCCGAACGGCCCCTCCGGCTTCGTCTCCCCGGGATGAATCTCTCCGGTAATCACGAAGTCGGCATCGCTGCTGACGCAGAAGCCGTCTACATAGCTATAGCGGAAATGACGCCCCGAGAGCAGCCCGGCAAAGGTCATTTCACTTAAGCCCTCCGGCAGCGGCATCACCGCCGAGAGCGTATGCGCAGGAGGGCCGCCGATGAAGCAGCTAACCTTGAGCGGCTCGCCGCGCCGGTTCGCGTGGGCCTGATGAATGCCGATGCCGCGGTGAATCTGGTAATGGACGCCCACTTCCTTATTCAGCTCATATTCATTGCCGCTAAGCTGGATACGGTACATCCCCAGATTGGAGTTCATGATGCCCGGCTTATCAGGATCTTCGGAGTACACCTGCGGAAGCGTGACGAACGCCCCGCCGTCGCCCTGCCAGTGCTTTATCTGCGGAAGATCGGAGATTTGGATCTCCTCGAACCCGGCCGGTACACCGCTGCCCTTCTTGATCGGCAGCGCTTTGCGGGCAGCAAGGCCTGTCCCGATATACCGCAAAGGCTGCTTGAGCGCCTTCATGGGATTGCTGCGCAGGGCGATGACCGCCTGCGACGATTCCCACGTGTCGCGGAAGATGAACTTGCTGCGCTCGATCGTTCCGAACAGATTCGAGACCGCACGGTACTTCGAGCCCCGGACCTTCTCGAACAGCAGAGCGGGACCGCCTGCCTCATAGACCTTCATATGTATCGCCGCCATCTCCAGATGCGGGTCCACCTCTTCATGTATGCGAATTAAATGCCCATGCTTCTCCAGGTCAATTATACATTCTTCCATATTACGATATGACATGCTTCTACTCCCATTCTCTCAAGAATATGAACCTCTTTATTATCAATGAGTGTGTCCGTCAGGTCAATTGCCGCCAGGGCAACCTCTTCAGTTTTCACAGATATTCTTGCCTTCTTCTGTGGAGAGCCATTATTATACTTGTAAACCCGACGGCTCCGGGCAAATATTCGGCAAGCAAAGGAGACTAACGCAATGATCATCAAAAAGGTAACCTGGCTGGAGCTCTTCTACGATCTGCTATTTGTCGCTGCGGTCTCCAAAGCCAGCCATGTGCTGCTGCATGTAGAACACGAGACCCTGTCTCTTGAGACACTGGGCAAATTCGTCCTGATCTTCATTCCGATCTGGTGGGCCTGGGTCGGCCAGACGCTCTTCGTTAACCGCTATGGTCAGGATACGGTGATGCACCGGATTTTTCTGATTATCCAGTTGTTCTTCGTCTTAATTATGACCGCCAGCCTGTCTGTAGATTTCGATGCCAACTATCTGCCGTTTCTGATCGGCTACCTCGGACTACGGATCATGACCGCTGTCCAGTACCATTACAGCCACGCCAGAGAAAGCGGTCATCTGCGGAGCACCGCCCGTTATTTGGGATCACGCTTCTGGATCGGGCTTACGATTTCGGCCTGCTCCCTGTTCTTCGATTCTTGGCTCCGTTATGCGGTACTATACGCCGGGATTATCCTTGACATCATTCTCCCGCTGACGGGACGGAGGATTCTGGTGAAGACGCCCGCCAATACACATCATCTGCTGGAGCGGTTCTCCTTGTTCGCGTTGATCCTGCTCGGCGAATCCGTGGTCAGCATTCTCGCCGTGCTGCAATCCAGCAGCTGGACCGGAACATCTGTCGGCTTCGCTGCGCTCACCTTTGTGCTGATCATTGCTATATGGTGGCAGTATTATGACAACCTGGAGAAGAAGGTCGATATGCATATCCAGACAGCCGGACAGACGATTATCTACGGGCATCTGTTCATCTATCTGTCGCTATGTATGCTTGCAGCGTCGATCCAGCTGCTCTTCCTGAATACCCTTCATTATGACCTGATGCTGAATCTGCTGTTCGGCTCGGCGCTGCTCTACTTCGCTTCTACTACACTTGTCTTCCATGTTTACAGACAGAAGCAGCACCGGCTGGGAATGAAGACTCTGGTGCTGCTTACCGCCATTCTGGCCTGCTTCTATGTACTGAATCTTGTAGTCCATGTACCGAATGTCCTGATCATGGGTGAGCTGGCGTTGTTCTTCGCGCTGTACGCCAGGATTACTGCCTGATCCGGCTGCCAGTCTGCTCTCAGGCACTGCCAATTATTCTCCCTGCACGCTAAGAGGCTGCACCAGAGGTCATTGCCCGCCTCAGGTACAGCCTCTTCGGGCCGTCTTACTGGCCTGTAAATTCAATCTCATCGTAGTCATAATAAGCCTGCAGGATCTGCTGCCGGTCATCCAGGAACAGCTGGTCGGCCACACCACTGACCAGTCTCGGAATCGCATTCCGCAGGCCCGAGATGGCCGATGCCGATAACCCGCAGCTGGCCAGAGCGGAATAGTTGAACACGAATAAGCCATGCAGCAGCTTGCGGCCTGCTTCATCCCGGCTCTGAAGCGCAAAGCCGGGGCTAAGATACGGATGCGCATCCAGTAGCGGATTCGCTGATCCCGCAGGCGCGGTGTACCGGTCGCTCCAGCGGGCAATATAAGCCTCCACCTGCCGCAGCTCTGGCCGCAGGGCAGGATCGCTGAGCAGGCCCGTGCTGACGATCAAATAGTCGAAGCTGAACTCTCCGGCGGGCGTAGTCACCACCGCCTGCTCCCCCGAAGCCTCCACCTTCAGCCACGGCGAGCCGAGGTGCAGCCGGAAGCCGGGCCACGCCGCTGCGCGGCGGAAAGTATCGCTCGTGGGCGGCTGATTATAATGGAAGAAATGCGAGATGACCGCGTATTTGTCCGCATCCGCCAAGGTATGGAACCGCTCAATCATTCCCGAGCCCTCCATCTGGCGGATCGGGTTCACCCCCGGAAGCTGCGTCCGGCGGACGAAGACCTGAGCCTCAGCAGCGCCCTCCTGAAGCGCGTAATTCGCATTGTCGAAGGCCGACGCCCCGCCGCCGAGAATCCCCACCCGCTTACCGCGAAGGGCAGCGAAGTCAATCTGCCGGGAGGTATGCGCGTACAGCCGCTCCGGCAGATGCTCTGCAATCATCGGCGGAACATGCCACTGTCCTCCGCCTTGAATGCCGGTAGCCAGCACCACCTTACGGGCCAGCAGTGTTCCGGCCTTCGCACCCGCTCCTGTAACCCGCAGACGGTAGATTCCATCGTCACCAGGTTCAACCAGCATTAGCCGCACCTCGTTACGTACCGGCAGCTTCAGAATCTGCCGGTACCAGCGCAGATACTCCATCCACTGCCCGCGCGGGATTTTGTCCACCTCACTCCAGGCCTCCGCCCCATGCTGAGCCTCCCACCAGGAGCGGAAGGTCAGCGACGGGATTCCGAGATCAATCGAGGTCAGATGCTTGGGCGTACGCAACGTCACCATTCGGGCATAAGTCTCCCAAGGCCCCTCCAGCCCGTCACGATTCTCGTCGATAATCAGCAGATTCGAGATCCGTTCGCGCAACAAGCCGAAGGCCGCTCCAAGGCCACTTTGCCCCCCGCCCACAATAACAACATCATAGACATGGCCTTCGTCATGCTCCACAGGGCGAACCCAGTCCGCGCTGCCATAGGCGAGGTAAGAAAGATCCGTATTCACACGTTCATTCAAGGCTTCCAGGCTCATCATTCCTCAGACCTTTCGGATGGCGTCTTAAGGCTGCAGCACACATTCTGTTCCACAGTCCATTCCATATATATAGCCATATTATATCTGGGATGTGCCTGCTTTTGAATATCCATGGAAGGTTTATTGTCATTATCGCTAAAATCTGCGGATTAGATTGTACATTCCACCTACATTTCATCTAAATCCAGCCTAAACTGTTGACTAATGAAGGGTTGATGATGAGGGGATCAGTCTAAGATAGCTCAATTGAGGGAGGTTGTCTTTCATGAGAGATGTATTCACCCTGATAGATGGGCCGTGTCGGCTGGTATTCAGGTGCACTTCTGCCCCTTATTCCCTCATACGGCTCGTACCCAGGGAATTCAGGTGCACTTCTGCTCCTTATTCCCTCATATGGCCCGTATCCGGTGATTTCAGGTGCACTTATGCTCCTCATTCCCTCATATGGCCCATGTCCGGTGAATTCAGGTGCACTAATGCTCCTCATGCGCTCATTTGGCCGCTTCCTGTAATATTAGTGGGATTTATCCCTCTGATTTCCCCTTTCACCCGACTTTCAGCCGCATCAATGGGATTTATGGACTCCTGTCAAGAAAGTAGACAGCAACTACATCGTTTTTCGCTTAAATGTGGCTGCAAACTGAACCGGAGAAACGTAACCGAGCGCCCCATGGATTCGTTTGCGGTTGTAGAAAAATTCAATGTACTGGAAAATGGCATCATACGCCTGTTGCTTCGTTTTAAATCGATTCCAGTACACCAACTCTTTTTTTAAGAGGCTGTGAAAAGATTCGATACAGGCGTTATCATAACAGTTCCCTTTGCGGCTCATGCTTGCGGTCATCTGGTACGTCTTTAGGCGTTCCCGGTAGTCTTCAGAGGCGTACTGGGAGCCTCGATCCGAATGGTGAATTAAGCCCTTCCCGGGGCGTTTGGCCTTGTAGGCAGCGTCCAGAGCGCCTTGTACGAGGTCAGTGGTCATCCGGTCGCTAAGCCGCCAGCCGACAATCTCCCGGGTACACAGGTCCAGCACACTCGCCAAGTACATTCGTCCTTCCCGGCAGGGAATGTAGGTGATATCCGCCACCCACGTCTGGTTCGGCTTTTCCGTGTGAAATTGCTGGTTTAACAGGTTGGGGGCAATGGGTAACGGATGGTTGGAGTCGGTGGTGCATACGCGAAATCTCTTTGCGACACAAGAGCGCAGACCCAGTTCTTTCATATACTTGCCTACAGTGCGTTCACTGACCTGGTGCCCTTCACGCTCTAGGAGAACCTTGATTTTGGGGCTGCCATAGCGACCCTTAGAGTCATGAAAATGATAGGCAATCCGCTTCAGCAACAAGGCTTTGCGGCTGGCTTGAGGGCTGGGCTTTGCTGTTCTCCATTTGTAGTACCCGCTCCGGGACACCTGAAAGACATTGCACATCTTCTCCACGCGGAACTCGGAGCGATGATCTTCAATAAACTGAAATCTCAGTTCTTTGGATTGCTGAAGATGTGCACGGCTTTTTTTAGGATTGCCATCTCCTCTGTCAGCTCTGCGAGTTGTTGCTCCCGCTCCTTCAGTTGACGTTCCAGCTCTCTGTATTTGTCTGGAGTAACGATGGGCTCATTCTCAAACTGCCGGTACTGTCCTAGCCATTTATGCAACGTTTTGGCGGGGACATCCAGTTCCAGGGCCAGTTCCGCCACCGTTTTCGTCTGCTCCTGGATGTACTTGACGGTCTGTCTTTTGTATTCTTCATTGTAGCTTCTCCGTGTTCCACTCATGGGGACACCTCCTCGTTAAACTTATTATCTCTATTCTCTTAACGGGTGTCCACGGTTAACACTAACAGCATTATCCCTCCGCTTTCCCCTTTCACCCGACTTTCAGCCGCATTAGTGGGATTTATCCCTCCGATTTCCCCTTTCACCCGACTTTCAGCCGCATCAATGGGATTTATCCCTCCGATTTCCCCGTATGTCCCTGGAACAGTATCGCTCATATTTACTCTTTAAAGGTCTCCAGCTCCCTATTGACGGTCTCCAGCATCCTTGTGAGTGTATCGGTATCATAGAATAAGCTCACCCCGGCTGGTATCGGCCTGGCGGTAAGATGATCAAAGTCCGCGAACGCCCCTTCTGGCGGCATCAGGTACACCTGTGCCTCTTCATGCAGATCTGCCCAGCGCTCAAGTCTGCCCTGCTTGCTCAGATCGATCACATAAACGAGCTTGCTGCCCAGGTCCAGATAGAGAACATTGCCATTTCTCCGCGGCGGCAGCGGCTCTTCATCGTATAGCAGAACCGGATGCGTGAATTCCTGCGTGGAGAGGTCTATGCTAATCACTTCCAGAGTCTCTTCATTTACTCCTAGCGTCAGGTACGGGGCGAATCCAGCCAGGAAGCGCAGCACAACGGAATGCTGAAGCTGATCATCGAACTGCCACCCTAGAGGCATCAGTCCAAAGTCATCACCCGGCGGTTCAAAATACAGCTTCCGCAGCAACGCCTGCAACTCCGCTATCCCCTCAGCCTCATAGGGAGCTAACGCCTGAACGTTAACCGGATACTTCACCACTGTACGCTTCCTGGCATTCTGCCATCCGCCTGTATCCTGATGCCGGTACAAATCGTCGATCAACGGCATCACACAGGTAGTTGTGACCCGGAACAGTTCACCCGAGCTTGGCTTCAGCTTCTGCAGAACCAGCTCACTTTCCCCTCCGGCACCGGTATGCTGCCGGGCTTCGGCGAAATGCGGACTTACTTCTTCCAGCACCCGCTCCGCGGCTTTCCTATTGCGCATAGGGATCGAAGTATACGTATTCTCTGACAGCAAAGCGCTGGCAGCAATGAAATATTGGGCCAGCGCTGACATTATAGCAGGCTGCGGCTGTGGCTCCAGCCTGTGAATTCGCGGCCGGTTCTCCGCCGCGAAGCCGAAGTCATAGGGTTCTTCCTCCGTAAGGTATTCCAGCTTCGTATAATTCTGAATCCAGTTATACATCGAGTTGCCTCCATTCAGCGGACCTATTATCCGGATAGTCCAATCTCATTTATTCTATAATTTCACACTTCTTCCAGGTGGACAAGGCAACCTTTCTACTTTCTAATCTAATAGGTACTTTCTAATAGATACTTTCCAATAGATATATGTAATGACGCAGCGCGCCCCGGATGATAAAGAACGCGCTGCCCTGCTAGTTTAGAAGCGTGCTACAAAAAACTCACGGTTGGAAGGCACAAATTTCTGCGTACGCTGGTTGTTATCCGCATCAATAATTCTAAGCGTATAGCTCACACTGGTCAGAGTGCTGATGGTATTGAATTGGGCTACTCCGAATTCATCGAACTGTGCCGTGATCACAGTACCGGAGCTCCGGGTCAGTGTAGCCGTCCAGCCCTGTGTTTCGTAAGGGACATTGTTATTGTTCACGGCAAGCACGATGAAATTATTAAGCACCTGTCTGATCCGCCGTCTCTTGGGTCTTACTACCGCCGCTGCTCTTGCTTTTTTAGCCATCAGTTGACGTTTTGCCAGCAATGCCTTCTTCTCTGATTCTTTCATTTGCTTCACCACTTTCTATTGGAATACAGTAGTAAATGCAAAAGGAGAATCAGCCGAAACGCGCTATTGCCTGTTATTCACATAAATGTATCGCTATACTCATTCTTGGTTTCGTACCCACGAGGCAGCTGGCCGCATACACTGCTTCATAGAGGTGATTACATTATGAAGAGTGTACCATCATGGGCCAGGCGTCACGCCGCCAAGCTCAACCGGCCCCTGAAGTATAAGATCCGCAGAGCCTATTCCACTGCTGCTACAAAAGCTGCTATACCGGTGATCATACAGTTCAGACAACCGCTTACTCCGGCGCGGCTCCGCGAATTAAGGAAGCATCTGGGACGGCATGTCCTCCCGGTCAAACATCATCTGCGGCTCCATCAGGCCGTGGCTTCACAGGTATCCCTGAAATGTCTGGAGCATGTATGCCGCTGGAACGGAGTCCATAAAGTCTATCTGGATGGAATCAAGAAGGCTACACTCAACATTGCAACTCCATCCATAGGCGCTACAGCGGTTAGACGCTCTAGAGGGCTTACCGGCAAAGGCATCAACATCGCTGTACTCGATACCGGAGTCTATCCGCATCCCGACCTCACCCGGCCGGTGAACCGTATCCTGGCGTTCAAGGATTATATCAATCACCGGAAATGCCCGTATGATGACAACGGACACGGCACGCATATCACCGGAGATGCCGCCGGTAACGGCTGGTCCAGCCGGGGCAAGTACCGGGGACCCGCGCCGGAAGCGGGGATTGTCGGAATCAAGGTGCTCGATAAGTATGGGGACGGCTATGACTCTACCATTATCAAGGCGATTGAATACTGCATCACTCACCGCAAAAAGCTAAACCTGCGCATCCTCTCCATGTCCTTCGGCGGACCGGTAAGCCCGTTAGCCGAGGATGATCTGCTTGTCCAGGCGGTGGAAAAAGCCGTCAAAGCCGGCCTCACCGTAGTCATCGCCGCCGGAAATGCCGGCCCTAGGCGCCGGACCGTCGAGTCCCCCGGGATCAGTCCCTCCGCGATCACCGTCGGAGCCGTCAATGACCGCCGGACGCTGACGCAGAAGGATGACCGGATCGCCGTCTATTCCAGCCGCGGGCCCGCTCCCGGCGGCAAGGTGAAGCCGGATCTGGTCGCACCCGGCGATTCAGTGATCTCGCTGCGTGCTCCCGGCTCCCAGCTGGTTCGTGAATTGCCGCACAATAAGGTCGGCAAGCGGTATTTCAAGCTGTCCGGCACCAGCATCTCCACACCCATCGTGTCCGGTGCCGCCGCGCAGCTGCTCCAGCTTGCGCCTTGTCTCACACCGCGCCAGGTGAAGCTCTTGCTGAAACGGAATGCCTTCCCTCTCCGCCTGAAGCCGAATACCGGCGGCAGCGGGGAGATCGACGTACGGTTCCTGAAGCGGCGCTGCTCCGCCAAGAAACCCCGCAAAGTGAGACTTTAGCCTCGATGGATATTCAGGTACTTTGCGGGGACCCCAAAACAAAATAACCGGCAACGTAACCGCTCCTTATTTGGCAGGGAGCGGTTGCTTATCAGCCAGATGCGGCCATAGCTGGCGCGCCCAGGCTAACAGCGTCTCGTCTTCTCCATATCTTCCTATGCACTGAAAACCAAGCGGCAGGCCTTCAAGCGTTGCCGCAGGCAGAGTAACCGTGGGCACTCCCGCGAAGCCCCAGACCGCAGGCATCCCTGCCCAGCCCGTATTCCGCTCCTCGATCTTCGGCGCAGTCCCCCCTTGGGCCGGAGAGACCCACAGGTCGAGTCCCTCTTGGTCCATAAGCTCCATCAGATCACGCCGCAGCTCCCGTTGCCGGGTGCGGTACTGCTCCAGCTCCTCCTCCGGAATCTGCTGTCCTCTAAGGATCGCTTCCTGCACGGGAAGGCCGTATTCTACTCTATGCTCCGCGAATCTATCTTCATGCTCCCGTGCCAGCTCACCCTCAATGAAGCGCAGCATGGCATTTCCGTAGATGAGTTCATCTTCCCACGGCATTTGGACATCACGGATTTCATATCCAAGCTGCTTAAGCCCTGTGATATTAGCCTCGAACACCCCTTTGACTTCCGCGCTCATCAGCTCCATATAGACTCCCTTGGGGATACCCAGAACCGGCTTACGGGGAATTGTGACAGCAGGAGCTTCCCAGTCCGGGACAAGCAAGGCTGCCGCAGCCTCCATATCAGGCAAGTTCTGTGTGAAGAAGCCCATCGTGTCAAAAGAAGGCGAGAACAGCAGCACTCCATCCAGCGGAACCCGGCCATAGCTGGGCTTGAACCCGACCACTCCGCAAAAGGATGCCGGAGCGATCACCGAACGCAGCGTCTGTGTTCCTACTGCCAGCGGACAGAGCCCCGCAGCCACCGCTGCGGCGGAGCCTGCACTGGAACCGCCGGGAGTATGCGCAAGGTTATGCGGATTACGCGTAGCAATGGGTCCGTTGTAAGCAAATTCCTCGGTCACCGTCTTGCCTGCAATCACGGCCCCGAGGGCACGCAGCTTAGTGACCAGAGACCCCTGGGCACCGGCTAACAGCTCAGCGGATAGCTGCGACCCCGCCCGGGTCGGCAAGCCGTCCACATGCAGCAGATCCTTAATCGCTACAGGAATGCCGTATAAGGCCGGTTTTCGTTCTTCTGCGCTGTAAATACTTTGCAGCAAAGCTTTTTCCGAATCCAGACGCCCTTCAACCTCACCCTCAGGGACAAACGCATGGATATGCGGCTCAAGCTGTCTGTAACGCTCCAAGTACGGGTCAAGCACAGTTTCGGGTGAATATCCGGGTTCATGAATCCGGCTCATCATTTCTGTCAGGGATACCTTGTGAAGCAGCATAAGATCATCTCCATGGAAGATTATGTATAGCATTTGGCTTATTACGGTTCAGGCTGCAAAAGGTAACAGAAATCCCCAACCTTTCTCTGCACCAAAAAAAGCCACTCGGGCCGCTTCCCTCCAAAATGGCTTTCATGCTCCCTATCACAAGAGCTTCCTAAAGCTCTTCGTCTCCTTGATCTCCGCCCTGCTTATACTCATTCAGCTTCTGATTAAGCTGCTTGGCTTCCCGTTTCCCGTCGATGTGCATCATCGCGTACACCATACTTTTGACCACCAGAATGACAATGACGAACGGCACCAGCACTCCCTTATCCATCAGCGGGCCATCCGCGAACAGCCACAGCCAGAGAATCACCAGTACATCAGCGAGGATGAAGCAGAGATAGAAGCTGATCGTCTGCACTTTGGGATCAACCTCATACGTATTCACCAGCGCATAGCGGAAGCAGGTAAATGCCGAAGCCCCCAGGAACAGCTGCACCAGCAGCGAGCCCCGGATCATCTCCGTTGAGTTCAGAGCCAGCACAACCGCCGCGAGCACCATCAGACCCCCGCAAGCCACCAGCAGATCCTTCACGAACAAAGACACATACTTTCTGGTTGTAATCATGAGTTTTCCTCCTATTTGAGTCTTGATGACGCGGCTATAACCCTAACTTCCGTTTGAGCACCGGGACGTATTGTCTGGAGATATAGACCTTCTCACCGTTGTGCAGCAGCGCCTCGTATCTTCCGTAGAGCACCGGGCGGAGCGACTCGATCTTGGTCACATTCAGAATAGTGGATTTGGATGCCCTGAAAAAATCGCAGACTCATACTCCGTCTCCAGCTCATACAGCTTCAGTCTCGACTCGTACACCTTCTCCTGGCAGTTGATGAACACCTTATGATCGACCGCCTCGAAGTAGTAGACGTCACGCGGATGGATGGTGTGCATTTGCAGCCCGATCATACCAATCAGCTTCCTTGCGCCTGCGTTCACCGAGTAGATTCGCGCCAGCAAGGCTTCATCCGGGTCATTGCACCTGAGAATAATTTCAGGCTCACCGCCCTCCGGAACCTGTTCAATTGTGATTTTCACCGCCACCGCCTCCTGCCTTCTCTCCCTACAGATACAGTATATTTTTGTAAAATGACTTATACAATGGCCTTTGCGCAAGGTGCGCTCCAGCGGCTTCAAGCTGCAGGTTTGGCAGGAAAATGAAATATAGTATAATAAACGGTATAGGTCGTGAAGAACACGCCGTCTCAATAGAACGTTTATCTGGAGCTGACTCTGGATACGTCTCTATGGAGGCGGCTTTTCTTATGTTCGGGTTCACTCTGAATTCATGGCCAATTTACTGTAAAGGGGAAGCTCTATTGTCAAGGTTCGAGCAGCATGTTGAGGAATGGCTACAGGAACAGATTCATGCGGAGAAAGGTTCAATACGGTTGGAGTTTCTTAATAAGGGGTTGGGGCACGGGACCATTGAATTTCTGCGCTCCGTCTGGTTTCCCGCAGTCGGCAATTTCAAGTCTCTGTATGCGGAGTGGGAGGTCCGTGACTTCAACAACGGTTACCGTTATTTAGATCTGGCGTATATGCCAGGCGGTGCCAAGGGCGGCATTGAGATTCAAGGCTTTGGTCCGCATGCACGGGACCTTGATGTCAGGCGGTTCAAAGACTTATGCAGACGGCATTGTCTTTTGGCGTTGGACGGCTGGACCTTTTTGCCCATTGCCTATCCATCTATTACTGAAGAACCTCAGCTCTGTCAGCAGCTTGTGCTTGCCTTTATTGGCAGATTCGCTGCTACTGATGTAGCTGCATCCTTATCCTGGCTGGAAGCAGAAACCGTACGCCTGGCCCGGCGCGTTCTGCGTCCGCTGACTCCGCTGGAGCTTGCCGCGCACCTAAGGGTATGTGACCGTCAAGCGAGGCGCATTCTTCATCATCTCGTTGAGTTGCAGATTCTGGAGGTTGCCAGTGGTTCTGAACGGGTTCGCACGTATAAACTCCGGGTCTAGTAGGCGCTGAGCCTTGCGGGCGGGAGAAGTAAGCCTGTGTAGCCGGGGGGCTGACTCGGAAGTGTGTGAGCCTGATGTGGCGGGGGGATACGAGTCTAATGGCGCGGATGTGCACGAGCCTGATAGCACGGATGTGCACGAGCCTGATAGCGCGGATGTGCACGAGCCTGATGGCGCGGATGTGCACGAGCCTGATGGCGCGGACTGAGATTCCGCTATTTTGCCGAAATTGCTACTTATTCGCTTGTCCGCGGACTGAGTTTCCGCTATCCGCCTTTGAAATCGCCCACACGGCCTGTTTGAGCAGCAATAACGGATTGTCAGTCCGCCAAAGGTCCATATGGCCCTGAAATTCCACAATAGCGGAATCTCAGTCCGCACACCCCACCACTAATCGAGTAGGAGGGGGCGGCAAGCCCCCGTCCTCTCACACCACCGTATCCGGCAGGCCTCCCCAGATAAGAACGTCATCTTTCCGCCCGCGACCACTGGAGTTTACCCCGCCAGCCCTTGGCGGCTTTGGATTTCGTCATGGTGTGGTGACTCATCCGGCTGGCACAGCCTCGAACCCAGTTTGCGTAACTTGGCCCGTGCTTTTGCCTCCGGCTTCCTTCAGATTCCACCTCACGATGGACACCCTAGCCCTTGGCTAACGGTAGGCGCTCGCCAGCCCCCGTTCGGGACTTTCACCCTAAAGATAACGCCCATGCTGGGCGTACACCGCAAAAACCCGCAGATCAGCTCTGCGGGTTTTTGGAATATACAATTTTACGGATGCTGTCGATCGATAACCCGTATTGCTCGCACAATTGGTCCATCTCTGCACCTTCTTGGAAGCGGCTACGGATCTCAGCATTGCGGACTTTATAGTAATCGGCTGCCCCTGAGCTTTCGCCCCATTTTCTGCGTTTGCTCTTGCAGGTTGGGATATACAGGGCTTCCCCTTGAATATATTGCTGAATCTCCTTCAGCAGGTGGTCTGGCAACAGCTTTGCTGCATTTATACATTGCATATCTGGCTCGCTCCTTAAAATATATTAATCTTTTAAGGGCAAAGCCTGTGTATAAATAACTGTATTTCTTAAAACATACTTCAGGCGAATAAATCCGCTCCATGCCAAGCTTTCGCCTTAGTTATTTCACAGGCTTTGCATGGAGCGTGCCGTTCACATACTGACTCATTCGAAACATGGGTCATCACCTCCCGGGATTCTGGAATTGGTGCAGATTAACTCTATTCTAGAATAATATCCATATGGGTTCAACAACGTTTAGCTATAATCAAACTTTACTGCCTGAACATTAGTTTTTTGCGGGCGCCGATTATATAATAGAATTTATATGGTAAAGAAAGGATGCGATGCAGCAAATGAAATTCACAGAATATGTATATGAACGACCGGATGTGGAGCAATTCAAGCAGGAGTTCACCACTCTGCTGAAGGACCTGGAGACAGGCAATCTGGAGGAGCAAAAGGCTGCCGTGGCAGCAATCAATAAGCTGCGCAGCCGCTTCGATACGATGGAGACCCTCGTGAGTGTCCGCCACTCTATCGATACGGAGGATGCATTCTACAAGGCAGAGCAGGATTATATGGACGAGACCGGACCGGTGATCCAGGAGTACATCACAGATTATTACAGAGCGCTCGTCAACTCCAAGTACAGAGCCGAGTTCGAGCAGGAATGGGGAACACAGCTCCTAAGCCTGGCCGAGATCTCACTGCGTACCTTCAGCCCTGAAGTAATTGAGGATCTGCAACTGGAGAATAAGCTGTCCTCCGAATACTCCCAATTGATCGCGTCCGCCAAAATCATGTTTCAGGGCGAAGAACGCACGCTGGCACAGCTGATTCCGTTCGATTCTTCCACGGACCGTGAAGTTCGCAAAGCCGTATTCGAGGCCCGTAATGCCTTCATGGCAGAACATGAACCCGAATTCGACCGGATCTATGACGAGCTGGTGAAGGTCCGGGCAGGAATCGCAGCCAAGCTGGGATATAAGAGCTTCGTGGAGCTCGGGTATGACCGGATGGGACGTACCGATTATAATGCTGAGATGGTGGCGGGCTTCCGCAAGCAGGTGCATGAGCATATCGTGCCGGTTGCGGGGAAGCTGAAGCAGCGCCAGCGCGAACGCCTTCAGCTGGACGGACTGAAATTTTATGATGAGGGCATTAAGTTCAATTCCGGCAACGCTACCCCTAAGGGAGACCCGGACTGGATCGTGGCGAATGGTGCGAAGATGTACCAGGAGATGTCCCCGGAGACCGGTGAATTCTTCACCTTCATGCAGGAGAACGGGCTGATGGATCTGGTCAGCAAAAAAGGTAAGGAATTCGGCGGCTACTGCACCTTCTTCAGCGACTACCGTGCTCCGTTTATTTTCTCCAACTTCAATGGAACCTCCGGGGATATCGATGTGCTGACCCATGAGGTCGGGCACGCGTTCCAAGCCTATTCCAGCCGGAATATGAAGGTTCCTGAATATACGTTCCCGACTTCCGAAGCCGCTGAGATTCATTCGATGAGTATGGAGTTCTTCGCCTGGCCATGGATGGACCTGTTCTTCAAGGAGGAGGCGGACAAGTACCGCTTTAACCACCTGGCGGACAGTCTGGAGTTCATTCCTTACGGCGTATCTGTTGATGAATTCCAGCATTTTGTGTACGAGCATCCGGAAGCTACGCCGCAGGAACGCAAACAGGCTTGGCGGGACATTGAACGAAAATACCTGCCGCACCGTGATTATGACGGTAATGCTTATCTGGAACAAGGCGGCTTCTGGCACAAGCAGGCTCATATCTTCCGTTCCCCGTTCTACTATATCGACTATACCCTGGCCCAGCTCTGCGCCTTCCAGTTCTGGAAACGCTCGAACGGGGACTTCACCTCGGCCTGGCCGGATTATCTGAAGCTCTGCCAGGCCGGAGGCAGCCGCTCCTTCACGGAGCTTGTGAAGCTTGCCGGATTAACCTCCCCGTTCGAGGATGGCTGCATCGGCTCCGTCATCGGTGAGATTGAGGGCTGGCTGAACAGCATAGACGATAAGGCGCTGTAGGGACTGGGATTCATACACAGCGTCAACTATTAGGGGCTGTCCCAAGTAGCCACTTCATGGCTTCGGGACAGCCCCTAATTTTAAGTTGGATCGACATGAGCACGCTCTCTTATTTCTTCTTTCGCTTCTCTGCGGCCTGCTGCTGATTCTCCTCTACTCTAAATTTGACGATTCTGGCAATGAGATCATAGGGTAGCGGCTCCTTGATCGGGAACTGCACCGAACCCTTGGCTCCTTTGTACTGCGCCAGCTCCTCCTTAAAGGCTTCGATTCCACTGGGTGCCGGGTAGAACCCAATGTGCGTGTTGAAGGCGGCAAAATGCACCAGATTCTTATGCAGGAACCAGGTCGGCATCTGGTAGCTGATCTTCTCCACTGCCTCCGGCGCAGCTTCCGAAATGACCTTACGCAAGCTCTGCAGAAGCTCCTGGATCTCCGGTGCAAAGGCGGCAATATACTGGTCAACCGATTCATAGGTAACTTTGTTCTTTTCCACTCAGGCTTCATCTCCCTTGGGTTAGTTCATAGATCTTCAATCCATTGCAGACATACCGGAATGAATCCGGCATAGCCATTGAGTGCTTGCAGGGTAGGCAGTACTTGGCTCGTTCCAAGCTCCCGCTCGGAAATATCCGGCCCTTCCAGTCCCAGAGACCGCCGAATGCTATACTCCAGCCAGCCTATTTTACCGTGGAAGCCGCTGCTCAGCACTTCTGGCCAGGGATCAGTAATCTCTCCCCCTTGACTACGGTAAGCATGGATTACTGCACAGAAATCCGCCTTGCGGATGTGACCACTCTCAAAGTCTGACCAATAGAGCGCCACTTCCATCAGCTCCTGCGCCGGGTTAACCCAGCCTGCGGCCTCCCAGTCAATGATTATAGGCTCACCTTCAGAGCTCCACATTACATTCTTCGGGTCCAGATCCCGGTGGCTGATGACTCTGTTCCCGCCAAGGACCGCCATAGCGGCATTGACCTGCTTGCCATAGCAGCTTAGGTTGTCCAGATTAGCCTTAAGGGGTGCAGCCCACGGTAGGCCCATAGCTTCTCCTTGCAAGGCATACCCTTGCCAATCTGTCCGCAATTCCTCCGCTGTGCTATCCCTTTGAAGCTCGTTGTGAAGGGGAGCGAAGTCCGCCGCATGGATGTCAGCCAGAGCTTGTCCGATCAGAATACAATGCTCCCGCCCCGCTTCAGCCGCAGAGACAGAACGGCCTTCTATCCATGGGAACAGCAGATAATACTGTCCGTCCGCTTCATGTATAGAGCTCCCCTCATGCAGCAATGCAGGAAGTGCGTTCACTCCCTGGCTGCGGGCCAGCGCGGCTACCTTCTCGGCTGCTATCATGTTGTTCATCACAGCTTTCTTCCACATCAGCTGCGGGCTCAGCGCCTTCACTGCATACTCTGCCTGATTCGTGGTCACACGATACATCCGGTGGAGGAAACCGCCGGAGATTTGCTCCGGCACACCTCTCAGCAAGCCCAACCTATATGTAGCACACAGCTTTTCAAAATTCAAATTGTAATTCGTAAGCGTCATGATCCATTCGTCCTCCCGGCGTAGAACTTCAAATATTCGTCCATATGGCTCTTCCAATAGTCCCCGTCATGCTGGCCTGCTCTGAGGTGATATTCCACCGGCACGCCCTTCCCCTTAAGCAAAGTGTACAGCTGCTCTGTGCCTTCATAGAACCGGTAGCTGTCCCCCTCCCCGCAGTCCAGGTAGATACTCAACTTCGATAAGTCCCTGTTCTGCGCCAAAAGAAGCGGGTCACGCTCCTGCCGCAGCGCTTCCGTCGGATAGAGAAACTGGACCAGGCCGTTCTCGCCTCCGGCAAGAGACCAGTCATCCAGGAACAGCGCCGGGCTATGCCCGCCAACCCTGCTATAGACATCGCTATGCAAAAACGCCGAATACAGGCTGATAAAACCGCCCATCGATATACCGCCAATATAGCGGGAACCGCGCTCAGCCAGAGTATTGAAATGCGTATCTGTATACTCTACAACATCCTTGACCAAATAATCCTCATACCGTTCACCTTTGAGCTCTGCGGGATCACCCGGAGTAGCTACAGCATTCAGCCCATAGCTGTTGTCCATCTGGGGAGCAACGATAATGAGCGGCTCTATTTGACCGGCCTCAATCAGTCGGTCTGCATTCTGCTGAAGCTCCAGCCCACCCCACATATCCGTCTCCCGGCTGCCGTAGCCATGGATGAAATAGAGGACCGGATAACGCTGAGAGGCATTGTACCCTGTGGGAAGATAGACACTAAGCCGCATTTCCCGGTCCAGGGCCTCACTGTGAAAAACCAGATTCTGAACGCCAGGGCTTTGCAGCAGTGCCGTCTCAACCTTGTTTGCCTCTCCTTGAGAGTCTTCGCCTGAGTTCCGTGAACAACCTCCCAACACTATACTCAGTATGATCAGAAACAGATACAGCCTGAAGCCTCGAGAACCTTTCATATCGACCGCCTCCCGTTCTCCGCCACAATCGCAGCGCTTACAATTAACAGTACCACAAATCTGGATATTTATAGTAGGACTGGTTGGCCTATCATATATGTGTTTTAATAAAAATCAATCGTTTTTCCGGTCAGCTCCGTCTTACTTATGAAAACATATTTTAAGGACGACTTCTTCCATAGACCAACACAACAAGGAAGAGGGGATGGTGAATGGGGGGAAGACAATGAACAAAGCCAATACAGCAGATCTGGCGCTGATGGATGAAGAGGTGTTCTATGAGCGGCTTGCAAGTGAGCACCGTAAACTGTATACGCTCGCGTACAGCTACCTGCGTTCCGAAGCGGATGCCCTGGAAGCGGTGCAGGAAGCCTCGTGCCGGGCCTGGATGAAGCGCAAACAGCTTAAGAACGAGCAGGCCTTCACACCATGGCTGCTCCGGATTACCATCAACTGCTGCATGGATGAGCTAAGGCGTAAAAAACGCGTTGTGCTGACAGAGAAGCTGGAGGAGGAGCCCCAGGAGATGAGGAGCAGCGACCGTCTCGATCTGGAGCGGGCGATGAGCCGGATCAAGCCGAAATACCGGCATGCCGTGATGCTCAAGTATTACCAGGATATGACGACCACTGAAATTGCCAAGGTACTGAATAAGCCCGAAGGCACGGTCAAAACCTGGCTGCGTGAAGGACTTAGGCTGTTACGGAACTATTTGTGAGCATATGGGAGGTGACAGAAATGTTGGAAAAAGAAGAGCGTGTCCTGAAACAGGATGCCCAGGAGATCCATCTTCATGCAGAGGAGATTCAGGAATTGAAAATTTATAATGCTATGCGCAGTGGAATGACGCAAGGGAAAAAACGCAGCAAACGGCGTTTCTATTCCTATGGGGCCGGCGCCGTATTAGCCGCTGCCGCAGCCATTTTTGTGATTGTCTCATCCATCGGCTTGCCATCTGGAGGTATAGACGATTCCGGCCTCAGCGGTTCAGTGCAGGCGGCCAGCACCAAAAGCTGGAATAATTTTGCGGACTATCGTAAGCATCGCTTAAATAACGCGCTGGTTGGCGACATCCTGGAACGAAATCTGGTAAAGCCGGTCCGTCAAAGCGCAACAAACAATGGGTACCGTATGGATGTGGATGGCGCCGTCACGGATGGCCGTAAAGTGTATATCCTGTTCAGCGTGCACAACGATACGGATAAAGAAGTTAATCCTAGGCATACGAAATTTCAATTCGGTGATTTCGAGGTTCCAGATCCACATCGGGGCGCAGCCCTGGAAATGGCGTACGCCAGCGACTCCCGGATTCAGCCCGGCGAGAGCAAGGATTTTATTTATTCCACTAACTATCCGGCTTCCTTCACTGATTCCAAGGAGGTTAAGTTCACTGTAATTCTCACCGGAACGTCCGACCAGGCTCTCGCTTCCAGCAGCAGCAAGTATCGGACCGGCCTGGAGGTATCGTTTCAGCTTGATCCGGGCAGGTTCAAAGACCAGGAGCACACGCTGCCTGTGAATCGCACGCTTACCGTGGACGGGCAAAAGATCAAAGTGCGCCAAGTACAGTATACTCCGTTCAATACTTATGTCGATCTGGAGTATGACAAGGCGAACACCAAACAGATTTTCAGCCTGCTGAATCCTGTTCTGACCGCAACAACCGGGAGTCAAACCGAGAAATTAGTTTATCCGGGCAGAATCACGGCCGATAATTCCGAGGTGTACAAAGACACCTCGCAGGCAACACTGGTGTTCAGGTATACCGAGCTTAACCAGCCGGACTCCACCACGCTAAAGATTGCCGGTATCTCGGCGCTGGAGCCGGACCGTATGAAATTTGTGGTCGATCTGAACAAGCAGCAAGTGATTGAAGCACCGGCAAACGATTGGGAAATGGTCACATCCAAGGAAGAACATCATGCAACAGCGGCAGAGATTCTGCTCCGGCGTAAGGTGACCCATCTGTCTTATTTCACCGATTCGCAAGGGGCGGTACAGGCGGAGAACATCGGCGCACAACTGGCTGACAAATTCACCGATGCGAACGGCCAGGTGCATAATAGAACGAATCGGGAAACGCCACTAATCGACTTCGGCGGCACCATGATCTCTAGAGATGGTACGGGAAGCAGTGAGATAAGTTTATCTTTTGACAGTCAAGCTGCAGATTATCCGCAGCCGCTTACCCTATCGGTAGAGCGTATCTGGAATCCAATTGTGGAGACGCACAGTATCGAGCTATTCGCGAAGAAATAGAATACAGTAAGAAGCCCCGCCCAAGCCGACAGGCTGGCGGGGCTTCTCCCTTACTTAATCCCTATAGCTGCAGTATAAGCATTCCGCTGCTTCGTCCGTTCCCTAATTAATTTTGGTAAGCTGCCATTTCTGGGCATCGGTTCCGTTGTCGGTCCATTGCTGCACGACCGCTCCGTCTGCGGTGGAGGAGTTCGAGACATCCATGGCCAGCCCGCTGGCTTTGGAGATCAGCTTGTAATATCCGCCGCCCACATCGACGATGCTCCACCGCTGGGCGTTGCTTCCGTTATCATTCGCCTGCTGAAGCTGGACTCCGCTTGCCGTGGAGGCGTTCGGCACATCCAGCAGTTTGCCGCTATGCATCGCTGTGAGCTTGTAAAAGCCGTCCCCCGTACTCTCCACTCTGAATTGCTGATTGGCCGCGGTGTAATTAGTCCACTGATGCATTTTGGCTCCGTCTGCCGTAGAGACATCCGTCACATCCAGTACCTTGCCGCTCACCTTGTTCATCAAGGTGTAGACTCCGCCGCTGACAATGCCGCTCGAAGGAGCACCCGCCTGATACACCCGCACATAATCCACGAGCATCTGTGCCGGGAAGGGGGTTGCCCCATTAGGAGCGCCCGGCCAGTTGCCGCCCACCGCGAGGTTCAGCAGCAGGAAGAACGGTTTCTGGAATTCCTCCGTATTGCCGGTTCCGTTCTCAATATAGAATTCATTGAACTGGTTGCCGTCCACGAACCATCTGATGTACTTCGAATCCCACTCTACGCTGTACACATGATATTGAGAGAAGTCCAGATTACCGGATACCCTTCCGAATTCGGCATGGCCGCCTGCATCCCAGTGCACCGTACCGTTGACGGAGGCATTATTATTCACCCGCTCCATAATATCGATCTCGCCGCAGGCAGGCCAGCCGGGCGGGGTGTTGATATTGGAGCCGAGCATCCAGAACGCAGGCCATAATCCCTGGCCGGAGGGCAGCTTGATTCTGGCCTCGATTTTGCCATAGGTGAAATTCTTGAGTCCCTGTGTCTTAATCCGTGCCGAGGTATAATTCATGCCTTCATAGGATTCTTTCTGCGCCGTGATGACCAGGTTGCCGCCGGTTACCTTCAGGTTCTGTGAACGGTTCGTATAGTATTGCAATTCATTGTTGCCCCAACCGCCGGTTCCTGTGCCGATCTCAGCCGTCCAGTTAGCGGTGTTCAGGGAGGAGCCGTCGAACTCATCGCTCCAGGCCAGATTCCAGCTTGCTGCGCTTGCGCTCCCCGCTGGGATCAGCGCGATTAATAATGTGAACAGCATGAACAAACTTAAAACTTTACCTCTTCTAAACATCTTCGTCCTCCTCTTTTGCGTTTCAAAGTTGCCCGCCTTATTTCAATGCACGCGTACGTTCGTGCAGTTGAAACCTTACCCAACCGGTTTCGGACATGATCATTGGCAGCGCCTTCTTCTGCTACATCCCATATATATCGCTTTTGCTTCCCGGAAGAACCAGAAATTTGACAATTCAGCGAACCCCGGTGGAAAAGGAGGGGCCGTCCTTTCGGAAGAGACGGCCTCATCAAGCCCAACCACAGCAAAAAACCGCTCTCCAACGGAGACGGTTCATGCTTTTGCAAAGGTTATGCCGTTATTGCCGTGCCGTACTACTCGAGTCCGTGCTCTTCGCGGATCTTATACATCCCTTGCACGAGCAGCTCCGAAGGATCACGGTTAAGCTGCATATGCGTCAGTAACAGATGGAGCGGAATAGCGCATACGTTATTTCCGTCCGTGATGGCAGGGAAGCCTGCTTCAAAGACCGGTCCATGCTCCTCGTTCCAGGCCAGACCGGCATGTACTTGCTCCGGTGCGAACTCCTCCGTTACAGCAGCGATACACATCGGAACCAGCACATTGTCGACAGCAGCCTTGGCTTCCTCTTCACTGGCAAGCGGCTTAGGCATGGAGTTGCCTCCCTTGGTCTTCATCAGCTCGTGGAAGAAGGAGGCCATCCAGATCTCCGGACTGTTACCGGACTGGAAGCGGCCAGCCAGCTCACGAAGGAAGAAGCCGCAGTAATAATCAGCGTTATCTTTATCCTTCACACGGAATACAAATACCGGGCCGTAGTTGTCCAGGTTCAGCACCTGTCCTTCCACATCGCTGAAGCTCATTTTGAGAGCTACAATGCCGTTATGAAAAACAGCCTTGAGCAGCTCATTCCAGTTCTCTTCAGTCATGGCCTTCTCGGCAGCTTCCGCTTCCCCGTTCACCGGCTCATTGGTGGTCTCATTGGTTGTTTCGTTTGTCATAATTAAATTCACCCCACTTTCTATCATACCATCCTATTGAACAAGGTAACATACCATATCTCTCAACTCAAATGGAAAGCTCTGCCGGACCCGGATGTATGTCCTTATGCGCAAGTGCTATACTAGACAGGGTACAGAAACCATATCATCTTGCAGAAGGGAATGACCCTAACCATGAATACCGAACAATTGGACCGGATTCACACTGGCCAAGGCTTTATAGCTGCTCTGGATCAGAGCGGAGGAAGCACCCCCAAAGCACTGCTGCAATACGGTATTAAGGAAGACCGTTATTCAGGGGACGAAGAGATGTACACCATGGTTCACAGCATGAGAACACGCATTATTCAGAGCCCCGCCTTTACAAGCGAGCATATTCTCGGTGCAATTCTGTTCGAGAACACGATGGACCGCCTCATAGACGGGCAATATACCGCCGATTACCTGTGGGAGCAGAAGGGCGTCGTGCCTTTTCTCAAAATAGACCAGGGACTGGCCGCTCCTCAGCAAGGAGTCCAGCTCATGAAGCCTATTCCCGCCCTTGATGACCTGCTGAAGCGGGCAGTCAGCAAGCATATCTTCGGCACCAAAATGCGCTCCGTGATCCATGAGGCGAACCCGGAGGGTATCCGGCAGGTCGTTCAGCAGCAGTTCGAGCTGGCCCGGCAGATCGCCGCCTTCGGACTCGTTCCGATTATTGAACCGGAAGTAGATATCCTCAGCAAGGACAAGCAGAAGTCAGAGCAATTGCTGAAAGGTGAACTGGCCGCACGCTTGTCTGAGCTGGCAGATGGCGTGAAGGTCATGCTCAAGCTGTCGATCCCGACAGAGGATAATTTATACAGCGAGCTCGCCGCAGATCCCCATGTGGTTCGGATCGTAGCACTCTCAGGAGGGTATACCCAGGCTGAAGCCAACGAGAAGCTCGCCCGGCAGCATGGAGTGATTGCCAGCTTCTCCCGCGCCTTGTCCCAGGGTCTCAGCGATCAGCAGACGGAGGAGGAATTCGGCCGCACCCTCGCTGCGTCGATCCAGGCCATCTATGAGGCTTCGATTACTTAAGCCCGCTGCCTGTCCGTCTGTTCTCTTGTTGGTTTGATTGACAGACTAAGCCCCCAGGCCATTAGGCCCGGGGGCTATTAACTGTTGTCTAAGCTTGTAACATCATTAGACTTGCTTCAACCGCTTAATTCCCTCATGCACCCTAGGCGCTACCTCTGTCCCGAAGAGGCGGATGGCCTGCATCACCTGAGCATGCGGCATGGAGCCGTGCGGGACATGCAGCAGGAAGCGTGTGATCCCTACATGCTCGTAGAGGTGGATGATTTTGCGGGCAACTGTGTCCGGGTCGCCCACATATAGAGCACCGTCAAAGCTGCGGGCAGCATCGTAATCCGCACGGTGATACGAAGGCAGCCCTTTCTCCACCGCCCGGACATTCGTCCGCGCATGTGTAGACGGGAAGAAGCCCTCTACCGCAAGCTCGTCCGTCTCCGCAACATAACCATGAGAGTGCGTTGCAATCGGAAGCTTGGACACATCATGACCAGCCTTGGCTGCTGCCTCCTTGTAGAGCCGTACATGCATGGCATAATCGGAGGGGTTCACATTACCGATAATCGCCAGAGCAAAGGGCAGACCCAGGGTACCCGCACGGACCGCAGACTCCGGAGTTCCCGCACTCGCAATCCATACGGGCAGCGGATTCTGCTCCGGACGCGGATAGATCTCCAGATTCGTTATAGCCGGACGGTGTTTGCCGCTCCAGCTCACCTTGCCGGGCTCCCGCAGCTTGAGCAGCAGGTCGAGCTTCTCGTCAAACAGCTCTTCGTAGTCCTTCAGATCATAGCCGAACAGAGGAAACGACTCGACGAACGAGCCCCGGCCCACCATAATCTCGGCACGGCCGCCCGATATTCCGTCCAGTGTTGCGAAATCCTGAAATACCCGCACCGGATCGGCTGAGGACAGAATCATGACTGCACTGGTCAGGCGGATTCGGGTCGTCAGCGGTACAGCCGCCGCCATTAGCACAGCAGGCGATGAAGCTGCAAAATCAGGCCGGTGATGCTCACCCACGCCGTATACATCCAGTCCCACCTGATCCGCAAGCACGATCTCCTCCACCACTTCGCGCAGCCGCTCCGCATGGCTTAGAGTCACTCCGGTATTCACATCAGGCGTTGTCTCGACAAAGGTGCTTATTCCAAGTTCCACGCATTGTTCCTCCTAGAAGTCAGTAATTCTACTATTTTTCCCAAACGATGCCCATAGCCCAGCCCATTTTTTGCAAACGACAATCAGGCAATAGATTTCCGTACAACTCGTGATATTGTTGTTCTGATTTATACTTATCGGATGTTACATGTTCGAGCCAAGATCTGGAGGTTTGGTGGTTGAATATGCGGACAGCATTCCTGAATCCGAATTTGCGGATATGAGGAATGAACTCAATTACCGCACCCGCAATGTACACGTATGCCGGCGGAGTTTCTCTTTCCGATACATTATCCAGAATTACAAGCTTCCCCCCGTCATTCAGCAAGCTTTGCAGCTGGCGGATCACTTTTGGAATATCATTCAGATGATGGAAGGTGGTTCTGCTCACGATGAAGTCGAACTTTCCATCCAACACGAGGTTTTCAGCATCCATATTCAAATAGCTTGTATTGGAATGCTGACGCTTCGCTGTGGCGATCTCCAGCATCTCATCTGAAATATCAATACCGATTACCTCACCGAATTGAGCTGACAATTCATTCACTAATATTCCGGAACCGCAGCCGACATCAAGGGCTCGCCCGGTTTGCACGGGAAGGTTGTTCATGAAAAAAGAATAGTCATTGAGTAACGTGTTCACAAAATCATATTCTTCCGCAACCTTGTTAAATTGATGAATGGTTATCTGCACACCTGTCCCCTCCTTATTTCACCAGCTCCTCCAGGCTGCCAAAGGCACCGGAGGCAGATTTCAGCTTGGATTCGCCTCCGACCACACAGAAGTAATTCTGCTGTGTTACCGCCTCAAGCAGACTGGCATAGCTCCTGATATCCCCGGCAGTGGCCGACAGAATTTCATTACGCTCCTGCTGAAGATCTTCCGCAGTAATCTGCTCGAAATAATGCCGGTCCGCCTGACGGCCTGTAGCGCCGGGACTCAGCGGCTGGTCCAGCATGGCCAGGGTCCCTATAATCGCCCTCTCCATCTCCGCTTCATCTGCTGCATATTCATCTGCAAACAGAGAAGCACGGTCATAGACCTCCAGCGTCTCCAGCAGGTTCGGATCACGGTAGGAAGTGAATAGAAGTACCCCGTCGCGGCGCAGGAGCAGATTGCCGCCATACGCACCGCCCTTGACCCGGACCGTATTCCACAGGTAGGTCAGGCTGAGGATCTTCTTAAGCACCTGCAGCTTGCCGGAATAGGCGAAGCCCAGCTTCTTGTAATCATAGCCTTTAACTACATACTGTACCTGGCTCGCGGACATGAAGCCTTCGTTTACCCCCTGGCCCTGTGCAGACAAGAGAGGCTGAGAATCCACCGCCCGGCTGCCCAGGTCCAGCTCCTGCACATGTGCAGCGAATTCCGCATACGAATCCGCCGTACCGGTGAGGGAGAGCGTCAGATTCTGCGTATTGAACAACAACCCGCAGATTTCCTTCAAGGTATCCGCAAGCCCCTCCGCCTGCTGGTCAATGGTGCGGGCCAGCTCCTTAATGAAGCGGTAATACGCCACGCCGCCAAGCTGCTCCTCGTACATCCCCCGGTCCGAGAAGTAGGACAGCACCCGGCTGGCTGCAATCTCATTGCCTTTCTGGGTCAGCATCGCCTCCATGCCGGAGGCTTCCCGGCGGACAATCTCCTGCAGCTTGGACAGGTTATCCAGATTGCTGCCGTAGAGCAGCTCATGCAGCAGCTTCAGAGAACCGCCGATGTTGCCCTGCATGACCTTGATCCGCGCGCTGAATTTGGCCTGATAGCTGCCTTCCGCAGATTTCCCGGCTCCGAACACTTCATTCTGAAAACGGATGCCCCCGGTCGAAATTCCGATTTCACTGGTCAGCTCCTCAATACTGTAGGCTTCCGTCTCCAGTTGTCCAAGCACTCTCGCCAGCAGCTCCAGATAAGGAATCTGCTGCGCAGCAAGCACGCAGGTGTCCCAGTACAACTTGATATAGGCAATTGTACCGGCAGCCACTTCATGATGCAGCACCTTAATCCCATCCAGAGCATACTCCACTGTGGGTACCCCGGCCGGGGCTATAGGGTTAATGTCCTGGAGAGTCAGCTTCGGCAGCTTCTCCAGCTCCTCTGAGGGGTCAGGAGTGTTCTGCCGGGCCAGCAGCTTCTGCGTGCTAAGCACCAGTTCATCCAGTTGGGCCGGGGCCAAAGACGCTTTGTATGACGCCAGACGGCTGCGGACCGCCGCATCCTTTTCCCCCGCCAGGGTCTGAGAGGGATGGAGGACAACGACACTACAGTGGTCACTGTTCAGCAGGTAGGTCTCAATCAGGCGCTCGAAATAACGGTTGGCACTTTGTTCACGGATCGCCGCAAGCGCCGCTTCATATTCCAGATACGTGGACGGCAAGCCGTCATACAGCCAGGCCTTCATCACTTCCATGTTGTAGGTGAGACCCTTCGGATATTGGCTGAAATCGGCTTCACGCAGTTCAAATTCCTTGCTGTTCACCGCAGCGAGCACCAGCTTCTCATCCAGACCGTCCGCAGCAAGGCGGCTCAGAGTTGCTCTGACCAGATTCACGAACTCCTCCTTGGCTTCAGGATTAGAATGTGTCAAGGCAATACCCAGCATAGGCTGAACCATACTATCTGAATAAAAAGCAACCACATCCTTGCCCAGGCCGCTCTCCAGCAGCGCTTGCTTCAGCGGGGCCGCATTGCTGTCCATCAGCATGCTTTTCAGAATGGCAAAGGCCAGATTCAGCTCCCGGTCCAGAGAGGTCCCAATTACATAATTCAAGCTCAGGTATGTCTTGTCGGCAGCCGTTTCCGTCTCCAGAATGGGATACTCCGCCGTAAGCTGGGTCATGCCGGCCGGTGCCTGTAGTGCAATCGAAGTATCTATAGCCTTGCGGGTATAGCGGCTGAGGTATTCCTCATGGATAAACTGCAGCCGTGCTTCGATATTCAGGTCGCCATAGAGATAAAAATAACTATTCGACGGGTGATAATAATTCCGGTGCGCCTCCAGAAACTGCTCATAGGTCAGGGCAGGAATATGCTGCGGGTCACCGCCGGAAGAGTGACGGTAGATCGTACCCGGGTAGAGCGATTTTTTGATTCGGTCAATCAGCACTGTCACTGGCGAGGAATACGAACCCTTCATCTCATTGTAGACGACGCCCTTGTAGATCAGCTCATCCCCGGAATGCGGCAGCTCATAATGCCAGCCCTCCTGCTCGAAGATCTCCGGCTGACTGTAAATATTCGGCTGAAAGACGCTGTCCAGATAGACCTCCATCAGATTGGCGAAATCCTGGTCATTCTGGCTGGCTACCGGATACATCGTTTTGTCGCCAAAGGTAAAAGCGTTCAGGAACGTCTTCATCGAGCCCTTCAGCAGCTCCACGAACGGTTCCTTTACCGGGAATTTGTCGGAGCCGCAGAGGACCGAATGCTCCAGAATGTGAAACACTCCCGTGCTGTCCGCAGGCGGAGTCCGGAACGTAACACTGAACACCTTATTGTCATCCTGATTCTGTACATAGAGCAGCCGTGCGCCGCTCTGCTGATGCTCCAGCGTGTATACGGAGGATTCGATTTCCCGTATGTACTCCTTGCGTATCACTTGAAACCCGGAATAGACCTCACCTGCTATTAAGCTGCTCATATCTTTCCCCTCCTTAGTTCAGGGCTGCCCTGATTCCATGAGCTTATCATATCCGGGGTTTCCGGTTCCACTACCGGCTGCATAGAGGCCGGACTAACGAATTGCAGTCTACTGCTCTGACGCTACGAAATTCTAGACCCGGCTCAACCGCTCAACTGCCTGCTGCTCATCCGCTACGAAAAATACATCCTTCCCCTGGTTGCATTCATAGATGAAATCACGCAGACTGCGGCTGGTATAGCTGCTGAAATCACCCACCACGGCTGCCTTCACCTGATAGTTAATGAACTTCTGCAGAATCTCACCGGCCAGCCGAGTCTTGAGGTCGAAGAACTCCTCGCTCAGCAGCCCTTTATGGATCACGATCCGGTCGCAATCTGTCTCATAGCGTACCGTTGCCATTAGATCGAGCGCGCTCTGGACATTCCCGACCACGGCCTCGTTGCCGCTCACTATAGCGATGACTCTGCCGCCTGCTTCTATAGTTGTTATGTTCATGGTTACAACCTCCTGATCGAATATGGTAGAATATGCGGATAGCTTATAACAGCAGCAACTGAATTGTACAGCAAAGGATGGATATTGATGAAGCTTAGTATGAATTGGATGACACTCAGGGTACGTAATCTGGAGGCTTCCCTTGACTTCTATCACCGAATTCTAGGGCTTCCTGTGGAGCGCAGATTCGAGAGCAGAGGGAAGCAGATCGTCATGCTGGGGATAGAGGGGCAGCCGAAGCTTGAGTTGATAGAGGGTAGCGACCCGCCATTGAAGCCGGAGTGCGGAGTGTCTGTAGGGTTCGAGGTCGCATCGCTGGACGAGGCTATGGCGGAGCTTGGTAAGGAAGGAATCCCGGTAGCACGCGGCCCCATAGCGCCGAATACCAGCCTGCGTTTCTTCTATATCCTGGACCCTGATGGCTTCGAGGTACAGCTTGCAGAGCATATGTAGGGGTAAAACTACTTCCGGAATTTGCGGATGCATAATGTATCCGCTTTTTCGATTACATTCGGCCCACGCGCCATCCCCGGTCCCAATGTATTCGGTTTACCGCACACATCTCTCAAAACAGCAAAAAAACGGCATTTCTGCCGTTTCTTAAGGGATGGACTCTCAGGGGCTCGAACCCTGGACAAATAGATTAAGAGTCTACTGCTCTACCAACTGAGCTAAGAGTCCGTATGGTGTCTATGTATGTTTCTTCTAGACGATGATCTCTAAGCTGACTGCGTCCGATCAAAAGTACTTTCATAGTATACTTTTTTGAACGGGCGCTGTCAACTGTTTTATTGAAACTTTCTCACACCCGGCTATAAACTGCTGTCTACACGCGATTCTTCCGCATCATCACCACATACACCGGGAGTCCGGCAAGCGTGATGCCAATCCCTATAAGTGAGCGCAGCGGATCACTGATGATCGTGCTGGCCAGGATATAGAGACCCCCTGCTACGCCAAGAATCGGGGTGAACGGATAGAGCGGCACACGATAGCGGCCTTGTACGGGCGGCAACTTCCTGCGCAGGAGGAACACACCGAACACGCCCATAGTGAAGAAGATCCAGAGCACGAACACCAGCAGATCCGTCAGCGTATTGAAGGTGCCCGAGAAGATGTAGACCACCGCCAGCACACTCTGAAAAACAAGCGCATTCGCCGGTGTCTGAAACTTCGGATGAATGCTGCTTAGCACCCGGGAAAACGGAATTTGTCCCCGCTCCCCCATCGCCTGCGGCACCCGTGCTGCGGTCATGAGATAACCGTTCAGCGCACCCAGTACAGAGACGATAATGCCTGCCGTAATAAAGGCTCCGCCGCCGCTACCGAACAAAGCCTCAGCCGCATCGGCTCCCGGAGTCGGGGACGACACAATCTGGTCATAGGGCAGCGCCTGAAACACCGCAATATTGAACAACACATACACAGCGATAACAAAAATAACACCGATCGAAATGACTTTCGGCAGCGTCCTGGCCGGGTCCTTGATCTCTCCCGCCATATTGGTGACGCTGATCCAGCCGTCATAGGCCCAGAGTGTGCCGAGCACCGCAGCTCCAAAGCCTGCACCCGCAGCCGCTGTACCGATGCCGCCGAATCCGGGAGCCAGATCCGAGAACAGCCCGACGCCCACAATGCCTGCTACCGGAATCAGCTTGCCTACCGTGGCCACCGTCTGAATGATCCCGCCGAACTTCGTCGCGATGACATTCATCAGCAGTATGAAGGCCAGAATGCCCACCGCAAGCAGCTTCTGCTGCCATGCACTCAGCGGCAGGAAGTAACCGGAATAGGTAGCAAAAGCAATAGCCAGCGCCGCTACAGAAGCCGGATAGGAGATTACCGCCTGAACCCAGCCGAGCAGATAACCGAACACTCCGCCGTACAATTCACTTAAATAAGTATATAGACCTCCCGACTTCGGAATGGCGGCCGCAATCTCCGCCACACTCAGCGCCGAAGCCAGGGTAATGATCCCCCCAACACCCCAGGCCAGAATACTCATCCACGGGCTACCCGCATTATTCAATACAATTCCGGGCTTCAAAAAAATCCCCGATCCGATAATCATCCCGACCACCAGGGCCAGCGCTTGCATGAACGTAATGCTTTTCGTTAACGGCTTTGTTTTCATGATGTGATTCATTGTCCTTCCGTTCTGTGAAATATTTATCATACTTTTATTTCTCTATTTAACCTGTTCACCCCTCTTTTAGAGCCGGAGAAATTGGTTATAAACCAAACTTTCCATTGTAACTAACACTATATGGAAGATATACTGAAGCCTGGGCGTATTTCCCTGGGCATAGCTGGTTCGCTCAGCGCCACAACCTTCGAGGAGGCATATACTTTTATGCTGCACACTCCTGGCATTACCGACTGCTCACCCGCAGAGGTTCATTATGACGCTTCAAGAATCGGGGTACTCCATACCCTCTTTCAGAAACTGATCGACGAGAACAAAATCCAGGCAGCCGCTTACAGCGTCTCCCGGTACGGCAAGACGTTCATGAATGGTGCCCTCGGCCCCCTTTCCTACCGCGAAGACCGGACGGACCCGCTGTTGCCGACAACTGTTCATCACATCGCATCCATCACCAAGGCGGTTACCTCTGTTGCTATAGCCAAGCTGGTGGAGGATGGTCTTCTCCGGTTTGACCTTCCCGTTGGTGCCTTTCTGGAACCGTTTAACGTAGAACCGTTCAATAAAATCGACATCTACAGCCTGCTCACGCATACCTCAGGTCTGTTCCCTGACTGTGCGGGCAGCATGATTCCTTATCACAAGTCTTACTGGCAGCTGATTGGCGAATATTTCGACAAGTATAAGCCGGAGGACGGCGAGTTAGACTGGATCACAGCTGCACTGAGCTGCGGGATCGACAAACCGGTCGGTGAGGAATGGCAATACTGCTCCTTCGGCTTCTGTATTCTTGGTGAAATCATTAAGAAGGTCACAGGTATTTCCGCTGAACAGTACATAGAGGAGCAGATTCTGCAGCCGCTCGGCATGAAGGACACGATGTGGGAACCGACTCCCGAATTGGCTAGGCGCTTCATTATAAGAAATGAACGCAAGGAAAAGCAGCTCCATGACCTGATCCATGGCGTACAGCCGGAAGAACCTCCAGCAGAGAAGCTGTGGGAGAACGTATCCCATACAGGCGGGGGGCTGGTCTCTACTACTGCGGACATCACCCGCTTCGCCAATATGCTCCTGGGCATGGGAACCTTGGGGGATACGCGGATTGTCGGCCGGAAAGCCGTAGAGAAGCTCACCACCCGCACGCTCTATGGCACGCCTGATTACTGCTGGGGCAACAATGTCAAAGACCGGAGCTACGGCATTGGGCTGGATATGCGGAGAGGCCCAGCATTCCTCTATTCCGAGGGCAGTTATTTTCATGAAGGCGCCGGCGCCTGCTGTATGGTAATCGATCCGGTGGAGCAGCTCACCGCGGTATGGTTCGTGCCCTTCACGGATGATAACTGGTATGCGGAAGCCCTGTTCAATGTAACGAATGTAATCTGGTCAGGACTGATGTAATGAACCGTCTCAAGCATAACTGGCTCATCTGCCGGGCCGTTGCAGAGGTTACCTACAAGGAATGGAGTGCCTACCGCACCCATTCCTTGGTCTCTGTTATTGTCGGCCCGGTGTATTTCATGGTGCAATATTTCATCTGGACCGCAGTCTATGGCGGACAGACTACGCTCGGCGGGCTTGATCTCCAGCAAATGATCCGCTATTTCGGGGCCACGGCGCTGATCGGGTATCTGATTATGGATTTTGCCGACTGGAATCTGTCGATGCTGGTACGCACCGGCAAATTCCTTACCTTCCATCTGCGTCCGGTGCATCACCGTTCCTTTGCCTTGTACCAGAAGCTCGGGCACCGGATGCTCGGCTTCTTGTTTGAGTTCCTGCCGTGTCTGCTGATCTTTATCTTTATCTTCGGGATCGATATGCGGCCGGCAAGCCTCCCGTGGACACTGGTGTCTGTGCTGCTTGCCTTTCTCATGAATTTCTATGTCAATTATACGATTGGCCTGACCTCCTTCTGGCTGGTGCAATCCGGCGGGATTCGCAGCGCCTTCCTGCTGGTGTCGGGTATTTTCTCGGGGGCGCTGATTCCGCTTGATTTCTTCCCGCACTGGCTTCAGGTCACCCAGCTGTTCTTGCCTTTCCAGTACATTGCTTATATGCCTGCCATGGTGTTCACCGGACATTATTCACTTGGCGGCCTTGAGCTATCCCTTCCCGAAGCCGTAGGCATGCAGGGGGCAGCTGTATTGGTGATGTTCGGCTGCAATGAGCTGGTCCGCCGCCGGGCCATGAAGCAGTTCACGGCGGTTGGCGCATGAATACCCGGAGGGAAAGGAACATTCCTGTTATGAAAAAATATGTAGATGTATACAAGCAGTGCATGTACTCTGCTATCCAGACCGCTTCGGCCTACCGGATGAACTTCATCGTCAGCAGTCTGATTACACTCGTCGGCAACATTCTGTTTCCGCTGGTGACGCTGTTAATCTACCGGGCGGGCACCAGCTTTCCCGGCTGGAGCTTATACGAGGTGCTGTTGATCCAGTCTATATTCACCATGTCCAGCGGTCTCTCCAGTCTGGTCTTCGGAGGATTGTTGTGGACAACGATGTCGCATGTGCGGGAGGGGAGCTTCGAGGTCATTCTGCTCAAGCCGCTGAATCCGCTGTTCTACATTGTTGCAACTACCTTCTCAGTAGAGAGTGTCGGATTATTCCTTGGCGGGGCTGCATTATTCATCTTCTCCGCTATGCATATCGGCGCTATCTCCGCCCTCGCCTGGCTGCAATTCACCGGAATGTTCCTGGCCGGGACGGCTGTATTGGCCGGATTATCGCTGATGATGGCGGCGATGTCCTTCAAATGGGTCGGCAATTCGCGGATATCCGAGCTGGCGGACAGTGTGCTGCATGTCGGCAAATATCCGCTGCCGATCTTCCCGAAGGCGGTGCAGGCGGCAGCTACGCTGATCATTCCCGTGGGGATGGTTGGCTACCTCCCGGCCTCCGCGCTGCTTGGCCGGGTACAGGCCGCTGATTTTATCGCTATTCTGCCTTGCTTTGTCTTTATGGGGGCAGGCATTTGGGTATACCGGCACATGATCAGATTATATGAGGGGGTTGGCGGCTGATGCCGGTGATCGATGTCAAGCATTTAACGAAGTCCTATACCACCTATAAGCGGGGCGCAGGCATGGGGCAGACCTTCACGAGCTTTTTCCGGCGTGAAGCAGTCTCTGTCCAGGCCGTGAACGATATCAGCTTCGCCATTGAGCAGGGCGAAATCTGCGGAATGCTGGGTCCGAACGGGGCAGGCAAATCCACTGCGATCAAAATGCTCTGCGGCGCACTCTACCCGACCAGCGGGGAGATCGAAGTACTCGGTTATTCCCCGGCCCGGGACCGGAAGCATTATGTCCGCACCATCGGGGCCGTCTTCGGCCAGAAATCCCAGCTCATCTGGGATATCCCGCCCATTGACAGCTTCAAGATGAACAAAGCGATCTATGGTATCTCGGCCACGGATTTCAGCAACCGTCTGGACGAGCTGGCATCGCTGCTGGATATCGCCGGAGTGATGGAGAAGCCCACCCGGGTGCTGTCGCTTGGCGAACGCATGAAATGCGAATTCGTCATGGCGATGCTGCACCGGCCGGACATCCTGTTCCTGGATGAGCCGACCATCGGGCTGGATGTGATCGCCAAGCTCAAAATCCGTGAATTCATCCGCCAGATGAACAAGCAGCAGAACATGACCTGTATTCTCACCACCCATGATCTGGAGGATGTGGAGGAGTTAGCCCACCGGGTGATTGTCATTAACCATGGCGAGAAGGTGTTTGATGACTCGCTGCAGCGGCTGAAGCTGTTCCTCGGAGAGAAGAAGCACGTGAGCTTTACGTTTAACGAGTCTGTACGGGACACCCTTTTCGACAACGACTGGACCAAGGTTATGGAACGCCCCTCCGACTTACAGATTACGCTTGAGGTAGACACCGCCCGGATCTCAATCAGCGATTTCCTGGAGAATATCTCCCGGAGGCATGCCTTCTCGGATATTTCCGTCAAGGAGCTGCCGATCCAGCAGGTGGTTATGAATATCTATGAGAATGCCAAAAGCAGCCTGAACCGTCACCCGTTGGAGTGACAGCTCAGGCTGCTTTTTTTGTCAAAATAAAATCGGCTTACTTCGCAGCAGCCAGCTCAGACGCAAGCTTCTCCGCCCCGTCAAAGATGGAATAGCTGTAGCCCCAGAACTGGTTGAAGTCAATCTTATAGATCGCTTTGTTCTGGATCGCCTTCAGACTCTGTAGTGACGGATCGGCATAGAACGCTTTTATCGACTGGTCAGCATCAATACCGCCTGTGTACACCGAGATCAGCATGACATCCGGGTTGGTCGCGATCAATTGCTCCTTGCTGATCTCACCGGTCACATCCGCGTAGCTGTTGGTCAGTCCAAGCAGTCCCAGCACATCTCCCGCAAAAGTATCCACGTTCCCGCTATAGACAGCAATTGCGCCATTGCCTCCGTCAGATACATAAGCGAAGGTCTTGGCGCCTGTGGCCGCCGCTCCCTCCTTCAGCTTCGCAGCACGCTCCTTCAGCTCTGCAATGTATGCAGCAGCCTTCTCCTGCACATCGAAGATCTGGCCGAGCTGTTCAATATCCTTGTACAGGCTGTCAAGCGTTGCCCCTTGCAGACTCGTGCTCTGCACGAAGGTCTTGATGCCCAGCTCATTGAGTCCGCCTACCGTCCCTACTCCCCAATCCGCATCTGCGAACAGGCCGCCGCGCCCCATCACCAGATCCGGGCCCCTGCCCACAACCAGTTCTTTGCTGGCATAGTCCTGTGAGATCACAGGAATCTTCTTGAATTCTTCCTGAACCGCTGGATCACCTGCACCATAGAGAGCCGCAACCCCGACCATTTTGTCGGTAAGCCCCAGCTTAATCAGCAGCTCAGCCGCACCTTGCGTATTCGCTACTACCTTCTCAGGCGCCTTATCGAAGGTCTGCGAATTCGCCTTCCATTCGGTGCCTTCCCCGTTATTCGTGTGGTTCTGGATGGTAAGCGGATATACCGTCTTGGCCGCCTGTGCGGGACTGGCTGATGCAGGTGCAGCCGTTGCTGCCGCGTCCTTCTCATTGCCTGCAGCAGAAGAACAAGCCGCCAGCATAACTGCCATCACCAGAACCGCCAGCAGCGGTACATATCTTTTGAATATTTTCTTCATTCTCTTAGGTCCCCTTTTCTGTATGTACGTTATTTATCCTCCGGGAAGGGCATTAAGCCTATAGCCTTGCAGGGGATACCTCCGTAGAATATAGAAAGTTGGACAACATGTCAATGAGAATTATTATCATTGACAATCATTCTCAATGTGCCTTATATTTAAGGACAAGTTACCATATCCTGCTCACAGTCCCGTCTGATGAGTCAGTCCATACTAAATCTTCTAATGTAAAGGAGCCTTCCCATTGTCATGCATACCGATATAGCCGTACCCTCACAGCCTAAGCAATCTCTCATTCATTCCCGTTACGGCTTCATGGCTGTTATAGGCATCCTTTTCATTATCACCCTGCTGTCTGCCGGAGCTGCAGTCTCCTTCGGCCAGGTGGACATTCCTGTCTCGCAATCCTACCGGATTCTGCTGCATCACATCACAGGCATCCAGATTGGCGATATGCAGGAGCTGACGAACGGTTCTTTCGTGGATATTATCTGGAAAATCCGCTTCCCGCGTGTCCTGATGGCGATGTTCATCGGCGCCGGACTTACGCTGTGCGGGACGATCATGCAGGCGGCGGTACAGAATCCCCTGGCTGATCCATACATACTCGGCATTTCCTCCGGCGCTTCACTGGGCGCAACCTTCGCCATCCTGATCGGCTTCGGCTCGATGGGGCTGCTCGGCCAGTCGGGAGTCGCTTTTTGGGCTTTTGCAGGGGCGGTTGGCGCATCTCTGCTGGTCCTCACACTTGCCAGTTCGGGCGGCAAAATGACCTCCGTCAAGCTGGTGCTGGCCGGGATGGTCATTAACGCTTTATGTACCGCTTTTGCCAACTTCATTGTCTATTTCGCGAACAATGCCGAAGGCATCAAGACGGTTACCTTCTGGACGATGGGCAGCCTGGCCGCCGCAAGCTGGGACAAGCTGCCGCTGATCTCGATTACCGTCCTGCTCGCCGTTATCCTGTTCCTCTCGCAGTTCCGTGTGCTGAATGCGATGCTGCTCGGAGATGAGGCGGCGGTTACGCTGGGCATTCATCTGGGTGCCTACCGCAGAGTCTACATGATCCTCACGGCGCTGATTACCGGAGTTATGGTCGCAAGCTGCGGCATGATCGGCTTCGTGGGACTGATTATCCCCCATCTGGTGCGGGGACTGGTGGGCTCGGACCACCGCAGGCTGCTGCCGGCGTCCATTCTGTTCGGGGCGATCTTCCTGATCTGGACAGATGTCATTGCCCGGACCATCGTCCCGAATGTGGAGCTGCCAATTGGGATTATTACCGCCCTGATTGGAGCGCCGATGTTCATGTACATGCTAATTAGAAAGGGCTATGCCTTCGGAGGGAAAAGCTGATGAATCTTAATGTTGAACGGCTAAGTGTCTCTTTCGGTGAGGCGAAGATTGTGCAGGAGGTCTCGCTGAGGGTGCAAAACAAGCAATTCGTCGGCCTGATCGGCCCGAACGGCTGCGGCAAATCGACGCTGCTCAAAAGCATCTACAAGGTCATCAAGCCCCGTCAGGGAGAGGTCTTCCTCTCTGAGCTTAATGTGATCAAGGCCAGCCCGAAGCTTGTCGCCCGGAAGCTGGGCGTAGTCGGCCAGTTCAACGAGCTGAGCTTCGACTTTACCGTTCGTGAGATGGTGGCGATGGGCCGGACGCCTCACAAGGGGATGCTGGAAACCGACAGCCAGCACGACGCTGACATTGTCTCGGCCGCACTCCGCAAGGTCAATCTGGAGGGGCATTCAAGCCGCAGCTATAACTCCTTATCCGGCGGCGAGAAGCAGCGGGTCATACTAGCGCGTGTGCTGGCTCAGCAACCGGAATTCATGATTCTGGACGAACCCACCAACCATCTGGATATTAAATACCAACTGCAGATTCTGAATATTGTCAAAAAGCTGGATATCGGCATTCTCGCCGCCCTCCATGATCTCACCCTGGCCGCCGAATACTGCGACTATCTGTATGTCATGAAGGAAGGCCGGGTCGCGGCCAGCGGAGTGCCTGAGGATATCCTGACCAAGGAATTAATCGGCGAGGTCTTCGATGTGGAATGCGAAACCTACCGCAATCCGGTCACCGGGGCGCTGGGAATTGCATATCTGGAGACGCGGTAATCCTTCGGGATAAATGGAAACGGCTTTGCCTTCCTTCTAAAAGACGTTACCGTTTCAGCGAGAATCATCTACAGCCTGCGGCTCTTTGCCCGCAGGTTTATTCTTTTTGCAGGATGTTGAAACTATTTTCACCCCTTGACGGTCTAATGGTCAATCAAATGCTTCAAGAAGCCAATAAAGGAGTGAAAGAACTGAAAGCCCAGCCGCAAGTATACCAACCATTCGCTGAACAACTTCAAGACTGCCGGAACAACCTGTTCCGCAAGGCATACTGTTATGTAAAAAACGAACATGAAGCGCTAGAAATTGTCTCGGAGGCTACCTATAAGGGGTATCTTGCGTTCGGACGAATGAAGACACCGCAGTATTTCGAGACCTGGATGACCCGGATTGTCATCAACACCGCTATTGACCATCTTAACCGAAACAAACGGGTGACTTACATGGAGGATCACTCGCAGAGCTATACCGGGGGTGAGCATGCAGTTCCACTGGAAGAGAAGCTGGATCTGTACCAGGCTCTTGACAGACTACTGCCGGAAGAGAAGGCGTATATTATCCTGAAATTTTTTGAGGATCTGCGCTTCAGGGACATGGCGGACATTCTGGAGCTGCCGGAGAACACCGTCAAGACCAGGTTCTACAAGATAATCGGCAAACTGAAGGCTCACTTAAAGGATGGGGAGGTCGAGGGAATATGACAGGAAAAGACCGCTATGCAAAGATTGAAATTCCCGCACAGCTTGGAGACATTCTGGAGGCAGCGCAAAGAAAGGCAGTGGCCCGGAGAAGAACAGTCCGGCTGAAACGATACAGCTCGCTGGCCGCAGCCATCATTGCCTGCCTGCTTGTCGTTAATATTCCCGATGTAGCAAACGCCCTGTCTAAGGTTCCCGTAGTCGGGAGCATCGTGAAGGTGCTGCAATTCGGGACTGGAGGCGAGCGTACCGACGGAGCTGCCGTGAGCACCGTTACTGCCGAGGATACCATCCGCATAGTATTCAATCAGGAAGGCGGTACAGCCGTAAGTGTACCTTCCTATACAGTCGACGAGAGGCAGGCTCCGAACCGTCTGATCTTTACCTTTAACGGTGTCCGCAGCTTCGATTACGATGCGCTGGAGCAGGATATACTGGCCTCACCGCTGGTCAGTGATGTGTACAGAAATATCATCCTGGATGATTCCGCCATGCGGTTCGTGGTCGAACTGAAGGAAGGCACCCGCCATACCCTTACCGAGTACAGCAATCCGGGTACGCTTGAGCTGAAGCTGACAGCAGAGGGCAAGGCCGCTGCATCTAAGGAAGTCTACTATGTACGCAGCGAAGGAATGCCTCCGGGAGAATCACTGGCTATCCTGGAAGAGATCTATCTGGATGACGATGTTACCTTCCTGAAGACAGCCTCTGGTGATTTCGCTGCTGTCATCGGCGGTTTCGCCACCCGTGAAGAAGCTGAGCAGAAGCTCGAAGCAATCTCTGCGCGTGAAGACTATGCCGGGAACCTGCGCGTGGATAGCTGGATGAGCAATGGACATCCGGACGATTGACCGTATTCCCACAGGCAGGTTGTGAAGCAGCGGCCGCTTTTATTGCCCTCCCCATCCGCGTCAGCTTTAAGGAGGGGAAGAGCATGAAAGCGGCCTTTTTGTGCGGCAATTGCAGTTCCAGATGAAGTTCCCTCTATACACCGATGGGCGATCGCTCATCGTTACGGAGTTATATGTAATGTATATGTCATTTATATGTATTGTATAATCACATAAAATTAATTTTCATTAAATTTTTATGCATATTTATGAATTTATTTTACATAAAAGTAAAATTATCATTTTGACAATTATGAAATATGTCATATATACTTACACATAAATCAAATTAAGAGGAGGTCACTTATGAATCTTGTTCACAAAAGAAGTCTAAGTCTCTTTACCGCTCTGCTGGTTCTCTTCACCATGTTATCCTTCCCTTCGATCACGAAGGCCGCCGAAGTCACCACACCCGGGAGAATCATTCCGAATGTCGTAGTGGTCGGTGTCGGAGGAACCATCACCTCCACTTCTCCTTCCAGAGAGCTGTTTCAGACGTACGGCACGCCAAAGGTACCTATTAATGATATTATTCAAAGACTACAACCCGAGCTATCCAAAATAGCCAATGTCACCAGTACAGAGCTAAGCAATATCAGCTCGGCGCAAACCACCTCCAAGGACTTATATAATCTTACGATTGCTGTTGATAAGGAACTGAGCAATCCTGCTGTCGATGCCGTAGTGGTTACCACCGGCACTAACATCATGGAAGAGCTGGCCTACTGGACCGATCTCACCGTCCGCAGTCCCAAGCCTGTTATCTTCACCGGGTCCATGAGACAATCCAATACGATCTCCTTCGACGGAGAAGCTAATCTGCTGAATGCGATCCGGCTGGCTGCAAGCCAGAAAACCACTTACTATGGCACGGTTTTGATGATGAATGATGAGTTCTTTGCAGCCAGGGAAGTCACCAAGACGGATGCACTGCGTCTGGATACCTTCGACGGGGGCCGCTACGGCGCTCTGGGAACTGTAGATGAGAACCGGATTCGTGCGGTTCGTGCTCCAGCCCGTGTCAAGGATGCCGGTACAGAGAAGTGGAAGACTCCTTTCGATCTCAGCACCATCCAGCCGGAAGATTTGGCCAAAGTCGATGTTGTGTATAGTTATACAGAAGCCTCCGCTACGCCCATTACGGCATTGGCTAATGAAGGGGTTAGAGGGATTGTAACGGCGGGCCATGGTGCCGGCGGGATCTCTACCGCACAGCAAGCAGCCCGCACAGCAGCTATCGAGAAGGGCGTTCTATTCGTAAGCGCTACGCGCGCAGGCTCAGGGGCAGTATACGACACCGGAGCCAAAGGTATCATCGGCGCAGGCGATTTACTCCCGCAAAAGGCAAGAATCCTGCTTCAGCTGGGCCTTACCTTCTCCAAGGACCAGGAGCAGATCCGCCAGTGGTTCTCTACCATTGGAATGCCGGATTACGATATGAGCAAATAGGAAGACTCTCGTTTCTTGAGCGGGTTCCCCGCATCATCCCCTAATAGGATACGAAAGACAAGCGGAGGCCCCCGGCCTCCGCTTACTGCTGCTTAATGCTACTTAAAGCTACTTAAAGCTGCTTATGTCCGCCCGCCACGCATCAGCCTACATCCTTATATCTCAATCTGCGGACCGAGCAGACTGACAGAACTACGAGGTAAACTCCATTCATCAGGAAGAATAGCAGATTCTCCATAGCCGTCAGTCCGCGCTGGGTAAGCACGCCCATGCCAATGGTCAGCAGCGAATATGGGAACAGCAGCCCCAGCTTCAGCACATACAGGCCCAGCCCGACAAAAACCGCACATAGACTGATTCCGATCGGTGTGGCAAAGCTGCGGATACGGATGGACAAGCCGAGCTGCAGGGCAGCAATACTCAGCGAAGCCACCCAGCCGCGCAGGGTCCACAGGATGATGTCCATTGGAAAGTCCCCCGTCAAAGACAGCATCTGTCCTGCCGCCCAATACATTAGAAGGAATAGCGCCTGCGCTCCGGCAATCAGCATGCCCACAATAACAAGCTTGGCTATAAAGAGACTGGTTACGGATACTGGAGCAGCCAGGATCATGTTCCAGTTCCGGTTCACATGCTCCAGCCTGCAGACAAAGGCGCAGCAGATGGCAATCAGAATCGGCAGGAAGAACTCTCCATAAAATAAGCTTACCTGAGTCCATAGACTATACCACTCTCCCTGCAAGGCCTCCCGGTTCATCACAAAATTAGCACAGCCGATCATCAGGCTGACCACAGGCAGACTGACCAGCACCAGCCCCATCCGCGAACGGCGCAGCTTGGGCCATTCGGCCGCAACACTTCTAAGCATAAGTTCTCCTCCTTAGACCGATTGTTTGGAGACATGGGTATTCCCGGCAACATACAGAACCAGTGTCAGTATCAGAGCTGCACTTAACTGAATCAGAGGCATGCTTCCGGTAACATAAGTTCCTGAAGAAGCCTTATACACATAAGTCACTGGACTGAGATCCAAATAATAAGACCAGACGACCAACTGCCGGACAGCGGCAGGAAACAAGCTTGCGGTCGTCCCCAGGAACCCGCCCAGCATGCCAAGGCACAGGGCAAACGCCTGATTCTTCACCGCCAGCGATATCCATTGCTGCATGGCAATAATCAGGAGACTGGCAATCAGAGTACCCGCAGTGAACTGCAGCAGCAGGCCTGCCGGAAGCGGTTCTGCGAGTCTATGGAACATGCCGAAGCCGGCAATAAAAACAACCTGGGCCAGAATCCCGTAGAGGATTAGACTTCCGGCACAGACGAATTTGGCGGCATACACCGTCTGGCGTCCGACAGAAGTAGTCATCAGCATTTTCCAGGTATCCCCTTTATGCTCCATGTCGCAAATTCTTGACACCACAATCGCCGACAGAATCGGCAGGAACAGCCCGTTCATGGACGAGAGGCTGAAAATCAGCGCTTCCCAGGTGGCATTGTCCGCACTCCGCGAGATCGAGATGCTCATGGACATCGACGCCCACCCCAGCTCGGCAGCCAGGAAAAGCGTCAGCATCGCCCATACTTTTCTCCGCCGGATTTTGTAATATTCCAAGAACAAAGCTTTCATCACAGGCTCCGCTCCTTTCCGGTAAGATCCAGGAAGATATCCTCCAGACTCTTCCTCGAATCCACGATCCGGCTCACAGCAATCTGGCCGGACACCAGAATCTCATTGACCCGGGCCACCTCAGAGTCCGGCATGGCGCTGAACACCAGCTGCTGCTCCTGCATTGTGGGCCTATACCCGTGCTCCGACAGTATCCGGACTGCCCGGGCGGAATCATTGATCCGAAAGTGAACCGCCGCCCGGTTCTGCGCCTGAAGCGCAGCCATCGCCCCCTGGAACAGCAGCTTGCCGTCACTGATGATGCCAACCGATGTAGCAGTCTGCTCAATCTCCGACAACAGGTGGCTGGATACCACAATCGTCATGTCATACTGGGCAGGCAAGGATTTAATCAGCTCCCGGATCTCTCCGATCCCCGCAGGATCGAGCCCATTCGTAGGCTCATCCAGAATCAGCAGACTCGGGAAAGCCAGCAAGGCCATAGCCAGACCCAGGCGCTGCTTCATTCCGAGTGAATACTGCCCGGCAGGCTTGTGCCGGTGATTGTCCAGCCGGACAATCTGCAGCACCTTATCGATATTTTTGGCAGGCAGGCTGCGCAGCCGCTGCATGACTCTCAGATTCTCAAGGCCCGTCAAATGTCCGTAATAGGAAGGCGACTCAATCAGCGAACCCGTCCGGTTCAGAATCTCCAGCCGGTGGTTCCGCAGCTCTTGGCCGAACAGCTTAACTGTTCCTTGGGTGGGTTGCACCAGTCCCAGCAGCATCTTGAGCGTAGTCGTCTTCCCTGCTCCATTCGGACCCAGGAAGCCAAAAATCTCTCCCTGCTGCACCTTCAGATTTACCTGATCCACCCGGGGCGTTCCCCCATAGGTCTTGGTCAATTGCTGTGTCTCGATAATTGGTTGAGTGTTCATAGGTTCCAGTTCAGCTCCATTTCTCTCATGTCGGCTCTTGCTTCCAAGCATAGAGGCCTTCCCTTGCTCCAGGCTGAAGATAACCTTACGCCTACCTTAAATACACCGGCCCCTCCCATTCTTCATCGCCTGATCGTGTATACTAATTCATGGGTGATGACGATTGAATACGATGAAGAACCGCAAAATAATGATCGTTGAGGACGAACCGAAGATACGCGAGATGATCGAGCTCTTTTTACGAAAAGAAGGGTATTACCGCATCTATGCGGCTGGAGATTATAGCAGTGCCCTCGCCATGTGCCGCCAGGAAAAACCGGATATCGCCATTCTCGATGTGATGCTGCCGGACGGGGACGGGTTCTCGCTTCTCTCCGCCATACGAACCTTCTCTGATATGCCGGTACTCTTCCTGTCGGCGCGCGGTGAAGATGAGGACAGGCTGCTGGGTCTGGGCCTTGGGGCCGATGATTATATCGTTAAGCCATTTCTGCCGAGGGAGTTATTGCTGCGTCTGAGCGCTGTGCTGAAGCGGGTATATGCCTCGCCGATTCCAGAACGGATGCCTGTCTTCAGAGCAGGTGAACAGGTGGTGGATCTGGACAGCGCTGTGGTACGAAGAGAAGGCCATGAGCTGCCTCTGACGGCTAAAGAGCACGCCATTCTGGTCAAGCTCTATGAGAATCACGGCCGGATTGTGACCAGTGATGCTCTGTGCCTGGCGGTATGGGGAGATGACAGCTACGGGTATGAGAATACCTTAATGGTGCATATGCGGCGTATCCGCGAGAAGATTGAAGCCGATCCCTCGAAGCCGGTGCATCTGCTGACCGTCCGGGGGCTGGGTTATAAGCTTGTTGTGCAGGAGGCGCTCTAATGGACAGCGCGGTCCGTATTTTACGCAAATTCGTAGGATCTACCCTGCTGGTCTCTACGCTTCTGCTCCTGTTCAATCTGATTCTGCTCGGTTCGCTGATCTTCAAGGAGACCCATCAGGAGGCTTCACCGGAAAAGGTTGTGCGGGAGATATCCTCAGCTCTGCAAGGGTCTGACGGCAAGTATTCCCTTAATCCCAAGGGGGATGCCCTGCTTCAGCAGAACCGGGCCTGGGCTATGCTGCTGAACGCGGAAGGCAAGGTGACATGGAGTGAGCAGCTGCCTCCGGAGATTCCGCACGCTTACAACATCGTAGAGGTGGCGAAGTTCTCACGCTACTACTTGCTGGAATATCCTGTGTATATCTGGGAGCATCCAGAAGGACTGATTGTCGTAGGCTATCCTAAATATTCATATGAAAAATATCAGCTCGGATACATGACGGACTGGCTGCGCTCCCTTCCCTTAAGAGTGCTGCTGCTCCTGATCTGCAATGTGGTACTGGCCGTGGCCCTCTCCTTGTTCATTGGCACCCGGCTGATCCGGAGTATCCGGCCCCTGATCAACAGCATTCATGCCCTGGCCAAAGACAAGCCGGTTAACCTGGAGACTGCCGGACTCTTCAGTGATTTGTCCGAGAGCATTAATTCGGCTTCCGCTACCCTGCAGACCAGGAGCTCGCAGCTGAAATCACGGGATGAAGCCCGCTCCAACTGGATCGCCGGGATCTCCCATGACATCCGCACCCCGCTCTCGATGATCCTGGGCTACGCGAGCAATCTGGAGGAGCAGGACAACCTGAACGGAGAGCAACGCCAGCAGGCTGCCATCATCCGCCGCCAAGGCGAGCAGCTAAGGTCGCTGGTGAGCGACTTGAACCTCGTCTCTATGCTCGAATATGACATGCAGCCCATGCAGCTTAAGCCTATCCGCTTATCCGCTCTGGGCCGGACCGTGGTATCCGACTTTATTAATAACGGCCTGGAGGAGCGGTATACGATTGACCTCTGCCTCACAGATGAGAGCCTGCAAGTGATGGGCGATGAGAAGTTGCTGTACCGTGCGGTAAGTAACTTGGTCCAGAACAGCATCCGGCATAACCCGGATGGGTGCGGGATTGAGATTAGCATCCTCCGCAGCGGGGAAGACTCCTGTTTCGCCTTGTCCGTATCGGACAATGGTCAGGGTGTTCCGGCGGAGCACTTGCCGGAGCTGGTCCTCCTGCCTTACTCCGGGAAGCGGACCCGCCCCGTCCGGCAGGGCCACGGGCTTGGCCTTCCGATGGTCGCCCGCATTGCCGAAGCCCATAAGGGCAAGCTTGTTCTGGAGAGCAACACCGGCCACGGACTGCGGGCCACCCTGCAGTTCCCCCCCTTTGGCGTGAAGACGGATTGACAGCGAATGGAAGAACCTCTTGCGCCCCAAGAGGTTCTTCCATTTAGGCTAAAATCCTCTCTCCAAGATTCCCCATTTTCTGCTATGCTAATAGAAATCCAAAGTAGAAGCAGGAGGCGCGCAATAGAATGGATGCATTTCAATACGAGCTTACATCTGAGACAGCTATCAACTTGAGATATGAGTATGGGGGTGAATATTTTACATTCAACCTGTTCCGGGATGACAGCGGGTGGGTGCTACATCCGTTTGACGGGATGCTGCTGAGGAATCAGGCAATGTGCACGCTGGTTGCGCAGGAGCTGTTCAAGCACAAGCCTTTTCAGGTGATGCTGGCCAAGGAAGGGATTCTGTTCACCGACATACGCTCCACGGTCAATCTGGATAATGTCAGCGCGCCGGTTGCCGCACGCAATGAACGCGAGCCGCGCGGTAATCCTGCAGACGACCTGATGGAATTCGTTCAGCGGCACTCGATTGAAGAGGTCATCGACTACGAATGCAAGCTGGTGGGGAGCCGTATCTCCTTTTACCAAGAAATTCTACAGCGCATGTTCATGGACAACCTCGGCCCCTCGGACCCCGAGTTCCAGAAGATACAGGATATTGTACGGATCTACGAGCAATCCCTGGAGCGCCTGACGGATCTGAATGGTCCCAATCTGGATGCCGGAAGCCGGGGCAGATTCTGAGTCTGCCACCCGCACTTATACAAACTTGAACTACTCATAGGAAAGGCTGGTTCTCATGACACTTGAGCTTATCAAGGGGCAAAAATGCAGCTTAACCCAAGACAATCCTCTCCTCGGCCGCCTTATCGTAGGCATGGGCTGGAATGAAGCAAGGGCTGGGGTCGAGATTGATTTCTCCGTTTTTTTACTTACCGCGTCGCAGAAGGTTGCAACAGAGAAGGATCTTATTTTCTATGGCAATCCTGCGGCCCCGGACCAGTCTGTAGTGATATTGCCGCCCGCGCAACGAATCCATAGCGGACCCGCTGACGATACACAAATTGCTGTAGAGCTTAGTCTAATTCCTGCGGAGGTTGAGCGGATTGCCTTTGCCCTGACGATCTATGAAGCGGAATCAAGACAGCAGAGCTTCTCGCTGCTCTCCGATCCCTATCTGCGCATTATGAACGCTGTGGATGGCACGGAGCTCCTCCGGTACCGCCTGGGGGACGGTTATTCCGTGGAGACGGCCATTGTGGCAGGGGAGATCTACAGATATCAGAACGAATGGAAATTCAGCGCGGTCGGCTCCGGTTATGCCGGAGGTTTAGCCGCTCTTTGCCAGAGCTACGGAATACAGGTCAAGGATATATTGCCCGTTGTTCAAGCTTCCAGAGCAGCCGAACCTGCCCGGAACTCCCCCTTTGTTCTCCCGGAGCTGCGGTCACGGCCTAAGCCGGCCGATTCATTGCCTCCCGCAGCACCAGCCGCTCCTTCCGCTTCGCCCTTGAACCCGGACACCATCGTACTCAAGCGGCACGGGGAGACCCTCCGTCTCCAGCAGGGAGCAGGAGCTGCAGGAGAGATTCTTATCAATCTTAACTGGCTTCAGACTCCATCCTCCGGGTGGTTCGGAAGCAGAGGCATTGACCTGGACCTCGGCTGTCTGTTCGAGCTGAAGAACGGCCTTAAGGGTACGGTCCAGGCGCTCGGCGAATCATTCGGCAGCTTGAACCGGCCGCCTTACATCCTCCTAGACGGGGATGATCGCACCGGCTCCATCGCCACAGGCGAGAATCTGCGGATTAACGGCCACCACCTGTCCGAGATCAGCCGGATCGTCATCTTTGCTTTTATCTATGAAGGCGTTACGAACTGGTCACAAGCCGGCGCCGTTATAACCATCAGCCAGCAGGGAGGGCCGAATATCAAGGTGCAGCTGGACGAGCATAACAACGATAAGGGGATGTGCGCCATCGCCATGCTTCGCAGCCAGCCGGACGGAAGCTTCAGCGTGGAACGGCTGGTAGAGTATTTCAGCGGACACGAGGAGCTGGACCAGCGTTACCACTGGAATCTGCGGTGGGAGGCGGGGAGTAAGTAGGCAGCAAGTAGCGGCCAGCATGATCAGGAACAACGTCCCCTGGCGGGCGGGTGATACCGCCGATAGCGCTGAGCCACCTTCTGCCGGACCAATGTGGTCGGTTTTTCGATTACATCGGGCCCACTCGCTCCACGCCGGATCAATGTGGTCGGTTTTTCGATTACATTGGGCCCACTCGCTCCACGCCGGACCAATGTGGTCGGTTTTTCGATTACATTGGGCCCACTCGCTCCACGCTGGCCCAATGTGGTCGGTTTTTCGATTACATTGGACCCACGTTCTCTTGTAGCCGCTTTTAGCATTCAGCCCACACCACAAACAGCCCTTCCCCGTCAAAGACGGATGGAAGGGCTGTTTGTGCTATATTTATTTTATTCTGCAGTATGATCTACAGATGCTGCCTGGATGCTGCCGAATGCCCAGTAGCTCGCCGGGACATCCGTCCATTTCTGGGCTGCGCTGGTCAACGGAGCGATACCAAGAGCACGGTTAACGATGGTTACAGCTTCCGCACGCGTTAACGTCTGGTCTGGACGGAATGTGCCGTCTTCGTAGCCGGTGATGATGCCAGCCTGGGACATCCGCTCAATAGCTGCCTGAGCCCAGTGTCCGGCAATATCACTGAAGCCGGCCGCTTGGTCTTGAGCGCCTGTAATTAAGCGCGACAGGAGGGTCGCCATTTCGGCTCTTGTAATCGTCTGGTTAGGCTTGAAGCTGCCACCGCCATAACCTTTCATGATGCCGCTTCGCGTCACTTGACCGATTGCGTCTGCTGCCCAGTGGCTGGCAGGAACATCGGAATACGCTACACCAGCAGTAACTGCGGACTGGCTGAAGGTGCGGACAATGATGCTGGCCGCTTCTGCCCGTGTGATGCTGTTCCCTGGCTTGAAGGTACCATCGGCATAACCCGTCATATACGCCTTCACCTGTACCGCAGGATCTTGTGCAAGTACAACGGTAAAGGTACTGAATTTGCTGATACTAAATTGAATTCCTGACTTTCCGGTCTGGCCAAAAGGTACGATCTCACCCTTGACCAATTCTTTGGTGCCGTCGCTGTGCTCGATGAAGACCGCCAGTGCCTTCAGCTGCTCCGCCGTTAACGAAGAGTTGTTAAGCGGCAATACCAGCGTAACCGGACGGCTCTGCAGATTGGTCTCAATCGTTACCGGACGGCTTACCAGCGTAACTGTTACACCGCGGGATACACTCTGCACCTGTGCTTTTGCAAGAGCTTCAGTCTCTGCGCTCTGCTGCGATGTCTTCAGTGGAACGAGATTGAAATAAATATCTGTACCGAATCCAGCCATCGAGCTGCCTGGCACCTTCACCTCAGCATTCACTGTGAATAGATCCAGCATGATCTGATTATCAGCAAATTGCTTGCTGGAAGCGGCCGGAATCGTCAATCTGGTCCCAGCTACCTCATCCTTCTGATCCGGCACGATGATTCTGGCAATACTGGACCCGGCAGCCTTCAGCTCATTAACCGCCCGGATAGCCTGCTCCAATGTGAACGTAAGGGTATCACTCTTCACGCCATTCGCATCTTTGGTGCGGTTAATGACAACGGAGGATACCATGGAGCCTTGAGCAGCCCCGTTCTCAACGTTTGCATTAATGCTCTCCGTCTGCGGGGTTGGTGTTGGTACCGGAGCCGGGGCTCCCCCTCCTGATCCTGAACCGCCACCCGGTGCCGGTGTAGGAGGATCAGTTGGCATGACCGGAACAGGAACTGTAGAGAAGCTCCAGACCTTACTATCCGCAAGTCCTGCATAACCGTTACCTGATTCATCTGTAAAAGCACCCGGTTGAATCAGCACATAATAGCTGCCGCTATGCTTGAGGAGACCGCTTGTATTAATACTCACGGTTGCGTCCTTAATAGCGACAAGTGCCTTATCTCCAGCTTGAATTGTCGTTACAACCTCATTATCCGCTGCATTTACAATTTCAATATTGCCTTCTCCAGCAAGCACATTCTCGTTGAAGGTCAATGTGAGCGCAGTAGATACAGGTACGTGCGTTGCATTGCCTGCCGGACTGTAAGATGTCGCTACAGGCGCTGCTGTATCTGGCGCACTGGTGGTCACAAACCGCCAGGCGTTAATGCCTGCAATACCGGCATTTCCGTTGCCAGCGTTATCTGTGAATGCTCCCTCTGTAACCTGTACAAAGTAACTCGTCCCATGCTCGAGGTCAGCCGCCGGATTGATGGTTACGACATTGTTCAGGATCGTTACCCTGTCTGAAAGGGCTGGAATCATCAAGACAGGATGCGTATCATCGGTGCTGCGGAAAATCTCAATGGTACCCGCCGCCGCCCGTACATTTTCGCTGAAGGTAAGGACCAGATTCGCATTCACTGCCACTTCGGTGGCCCATGGCTCCGGCGAATACGTAATCACCGTTGGCGAGATCCGATCCGGTGCATCTGTGGTTGTGAACTGCCAGACTGTGCTCTCAGCATTACCGGCGTAGCTGTTGCCTGCGAGATCACTAAATGCCCCTGCTCCAATCTGTACATAGTAGCTCGCACCATACTTCAGATCATCCGTAGGATTAATCGTCACTACATTGCTATGGATAGTTACATTCCCGGAAGCCGCAGGAATCGTCGCTGCCGTTGCATGATTCACACTATTGTAAATGACGATATTGCCCTCTCCAGCTTTAACATTCTCGCTGAAGGTAAGCTCCAGATTCGCTCCAATAGCTACTCCTGTTGCACCATTCTCAGGTGAGTACGTGTTCAACACAGGTGCAGTTGTATCTGGCGCAGCCGGGGTGGTGAACTGCCAGGTGCTGCTATCCGAGATCCCCGCAAAGAAATTGCCGGATGCATCTGCAAATGCATCTTCAGTAATTAACACATAGTAACTTGAACCATACTCCAGATTGTGGGCCGGATTAATCGTTACAACATGATTCAGGATGCTTACATCCTGGACAGCAATCGTAGCTTCCAATTTGTCAGTTGTGCTGTTGTAAATCTCAATACTGCCTTCCCCTGCTAACACATTCTCGCTAAAAGCAAGCTCCAGGTTCGCTCCGATAGCTACTTCCGTTGCCCCATTCTCAGGTGAGAATGTGCTTACGATTGGTGCGGTCGTATCCGGTTCATTGGTGGTACTAAAGCGCCAGGTTGTATTGTTCGTGATACCGGCATAGCCGTTACCCGCCATATCCGTAAATGTACCATTATCAATCTGTACATAATAGATTGCACTGTAATCCAGGTTAGCCTGCGGATTAATCGTTACCACCTTGCCGTCAATGGTTACATCATCAGAATCGGCAGAGATGGTCACAGGCGGAACTTCGATGTTTGTGCTGTTGTATATCTTAATTTCACCTTCACTCTTCATTACATCCTCATTGAAGGTAAGCTTCAGGTTGGTGCCAATCTCTACATTCTTTGCTCCATCTTTAGGAGAAAAACTGCTCACCACCGGCGGTGCAGTATCAGGCGCTTCGGCTGTTGTGAACTGCCAGGTCTCCTTGTCCGAGATACCTGTATAAGAGTTAGAATTTTCTGCCAGATCTTTGAAAGCTCCGTCATCGATGTTTACAAAGTACGTAGTACTGTACTTAAAATCTTCATACGGAACAATGGTTACCACGTTATCCTTAACTGTAACATTCTCTGAATTAACCGGAATTACCATTAGGTTACCTTCGTCCGCACTGTCATAAATCAGAATGTTGCCGCTATCTGTTGTTACACCTTCACTGAACGTGAGCGTAAGTTTGGCATTAGTTGCGACTCCCGCCTCTCCCTGGTCAGGAGAATACTCGCTTACGGTTGGAGCTGTCTCATCTGCTGGTCCAGCAATTGTCGTGAAGCTCCACTCACCCGCTGCGATCGCGGAATTTCCATATTCACTCTCATTGATGAAGGCATTCTCGTCAATTGTAACGACATATTTAGTGCTTTCAACAAAATCCAGACTCGGACTAATGGTTACGGTATTAGTATCTGGATCTACCTTTACACTACTATCATCCACCGGAATGAGCTCAACCGGAGTTGCTAGATCCGCGGCCTTAAAAATTGTAATGGCTCCACTGGCTGCAATCACCGGCTGATTGAAGGTCAGAACCAGATTATCAGTTATTCCAACATCCGTCTCATCATTCCCTGGAGTCAGACCAAGAACTCGTGGAATGTTGGGAACGGCATAAGACATAATGATCTCACCGGATTCACCCGCAGCAATAAAGCGGTTCTGACCCGGATTGAATACGATACCATTAAGTTTAGCGGTCGCTCCTGTAGTCTCAAGTTTCCAAGTCTTACCCAAATCACTAGTGGAAAACACTTTCCCGCCATCTCCTGCGGCCATAAATACGCTGTTGCCGAAAGCCACACCGTTCAGGATCACATTCGATCCAATGATCTTCTCTGCGGCCTTTGAACTATCCGGAGAGGTAACAACGATTCCGGACGCACCGACAGCCACAAACATCCCGCCGCCAAAGGTGATTCCGTTCAAGTTCAGGTTGGAGTTATCGGTTGTTTTACGTGTTACCTTCTCCCATACCGTTCCATTTACGGAGGTTAATACTATACCGTTATCACCTACTGCAACAAACTTGTTGTTGCCAAAGGCAACAGCGTTCAGATTCACATTAACGTCTGGGACGTATGATGCAGTCCACATGATACCGCCGTCGGTAGACGTTACTATCTTTCCAGCATCGCCGACTGCCACCAGTCTGCTATTGCCATAGGTAACGGCATTCAAGTTACCAGTGGAGGACGTAAAAAGCGCGGGCAACCAGCTCACGCTATCTGTAGACGTTAAAACAGCTCCATTGTTCCCAACCGCAGCAAATCTGCCGCCTGTCCCTGTATAAACAATGCCGTTCAAATCCCCGGTTACCCCAGAAGTACGAACAGCCCATGATGCAGGGCCGCTTGCCGTAACAATACTACCTCCTTCCCCCACTGCAACTAATATTTCGGAGCCTATAGCAACTCCGTTTACTTTTTCGCCGCCTGGCAGCGGACCGACATTCTCCCAGCTTGCCTCACCGTTGTCCGTTGAACCCGCATATACCGGAAAGGCTCCGGTCCATACCAAGCTGATCACGAGTAACAACGAGAAATATTTTTTCAATCCCTTACCTATAAACAATGTATCGCTCCCCCTTATTCAATCATCACTTTTCATCCGCTGCATAGCAGTAGAAATTTCATATCTGCGCCCATTTTAGCAGACAGTTCTAAACAAACTCTTAACAATTCTCGACAAAAACCGATTCATCAGGACCTAATCAGGGTATAGCTCTTAAAAAAATGAAATAATCGCGATTTTCTAACCTCTTTTCAATAAAAATTGTCTAAAACAAAAAAGCGCACGGAGCTTTCGCTCACATGCGCAATTGTGTTCATATTTCCTCGAAAATTTCCTTGGCAACCAGTATCGCCGATGCAGCACGCGGCCAGCCTGCATAGAAGGCGAGGTGAGTCATTGCCTCGATCAATTCTTCTTCGGATAGACCGTTCTCCAGGGCCAGACGGATATGAAAGGGTAGCTGCTCAGTAAGCCCTCCGGCAACCAGGGCCGATATCGTCAGGAGACTGCGTTCCCGAAGCGATAATTCTGCCCTTCTCCATACCTCCCCAAAGAGCACTTCCTCCGAATAACGCGCGAACGAAGGAGCAATGTCTCCAAAAGCTTCAAGGGCATTCGATGCAATTTTCCGATGCTTCATTCCAAGTACCTCTCTTCCTTCAATGAACAGTCATTCAATCATCTGAGTAATGCCATTCCCAAACGTCCAATCCTCGAATTCTGTATCGACCAGCACGACGAAGACGTCCTCTTTCCTGATGCCCAGTGTACTCGACAACGTCTCGGCCAGCTTGCTGTAAAAGCCCCTTTTCTGCTCCTGGCTTCTCCCGGATTTGAGCGTAATCTGAATATAGAGCAGCCCATCCGTTCGCTCTATGTTTAAATAACTCGGACTGTAATAAAATTCGCTTGCTTTATGGGCATGAAAGACCTGAAAGAAATCATCTTGCGGCACGTTAAAATGCTCCCTTAGAGCATTCATAATTTCGCGGCTAATGATAGGCAGCTGTTGGGCATCGTATTTATTCTCCAAGTAACTGACTCTGACAAAAGGCATGTCACTTCACTCCTTCACTGGTGTAACTTCATTGTACTCCCCGCTTCTCATTCTGTATAATTGAATTAAATGATACACAAATTCAAATTACCCGATGGAGATATCTGCTATGGACCTAAAAGAACTAACTACATTTCAAACCATCCTGCAAGAAGGAAACTTCTCTAAAGCGGCCGCCAAACTGAACTACGCGCAGTCCACAATCACCAATCAGGTTCAACGTCTGGAGAAGGAACTGGGCATCAAGCTGTTCAAACGGGGCTGGGACTCTGAGCTTACAGCTTCGGGGCGAATATTTGCTGCTGAAATCGATAGTCTGATCCGACATTGGACCTATGTTGCGGATCAGGCCAAAGCTCTGCAAAAAGAAGAGATCGGTACACTTAGGATCGGCGGGCTGGAATCGTTAACGAAAGAGGTACTGCCAAGGTCGCTTCTGCGGTTCATGGAGCATAAACCTAATGTATCCTGCCATTTTGTGATCGGAAATACCGCTTCGCTCTCGCATGCCCTACTTCAGAATCAATTGGATTTTGCCATCTGTGGAGAGCCTGCTGACCCAGCTTCGTATCACTTCGAACCCTTGTATCAGGAGCGGATATCTTTTATCGCAGGGAACAACCACCCTTTGGCTGCAAAAGATGAGATCGCTTTCGAGGAATTGCTTGATTATCCAATCATGGCCGGGGGAGCTACCTGTCTATATCATTCCCAATTATCGAAGCATTTCTCCCGGTACACCGAAACTCCCTTTCTGCATACAGTAAGTCAAATCTCAGCCATCGCGGGCTTCGTCCAGCAGATCGCTGTTGTAGGAGCCGTCCTCGAATCTACGCAGTTACCGCCGAATGTTGTGAGACTTCATGTTGAGCTGAAGGACGCCGCCATTACGATAGGTCTGCTGCAATCACGCAACGTTGAGTATCAATCCTCATCCAAGAAGCTTTTAATGCAATATGTAAAAGAGGAGCTGGAGTCCCATTTCCAATAAAAAGAGTCCGGGAGATTCGAGCAAGGACGGATGTGTTCTCCGACAATTCTAAATCAGACTGAAATCGGTCTGAGTCAGACCTCCATGTGAAATGTGTTACATGGTACCTTCAAGCAGAGGACTTTTTCCTCGTAGATCATTAGGGAGGTAACTGCATGATGCAAAAAAAACACTGGGGGTACAAAGGGATTCTGCTGGTTGTGATCACGATTCTGCTGATCTCGATGGTAGGCTGTAACAGCGCGTCAAACAAGGCAGACGAAGGAGCGGTGGAGAACGATCAGAAGCCAGCGGCGGCAAGCCCAAGCCAGACCACGGGGGCAGGCACTTCCGATAAAAGCGCTGCACTCTCCTTCAAGCCGGGGAAATACACAGCCAAGGGGAACGGGAAGAACGGCCCGATCGAGGTTGAGACAGAATTCACTGATACCGCTATTAAAAACGTAAAGGTGTTAAGCCAGAGTGAAACAGAAGGCATCGCTCAAGGGCCGCTCAAGATTGTTCCCGAAAAAATCGTCAGCGAACAAACCCTGGCAATTGATGCCGTCTCCGGCGCGTCTATGACCACCAAGGGGATTCTGGAGGCTGTAGAGGATTGCGCCAAGCAGGCAGGCGGGGATCTGACGGTCTTGAAGCAGGCCAAAGCCACTGCTGAGAACAAGGAAGTGGAAGAGATCACGGTTGATGTGGCCGTAGTGGGCGCCGGTGCAGCAGGTACAGCTGCGGCACTTGCCGCAGAAGACAGCGGAGCGAGGGTTGTGCTGCTAGAGAAAACAGCTACTCCTATGGGCGCAGGCACCATGGCCGGAGGGATGTTTGCCGCCGATTCTCAGCAGCAGAAGGACAAGAAGGCTACAGTCAGCAAGCAATGGCTCTATGACCAGTACATGGCGGCCTCCGATGGCTACATGAACTCGTTGCTGGTCCGCAACATCATAGATGAAGCAGGGACAACAGTTGACTGGCTGAATGCGAACGGCGCCAAAATGACCCTGGTGGATGCCGGCACCGGCTTTGCCTTTGAGCATATCGGAATGCCTGCCACGCTGCACGGATACCAGGAAGGCGGCACGGTGGCGATCACCAAGCTGATCAAGTCTTTTGAAGCCAAATCGGGACAGGTTCGCTTCAGTACTCCGGTGACTGAGCTGCTTACAGACTCTAACGGTGCGGTAACCGGTGTAATGGCCAAAAAAGAGGATGGCTCTCATCTGAAGGTGAATGCCAAGGCTGTCGTCATTGCAACAGGCGGCTTCGGAGGCAATAACGAGATGATGGAGAAATATTTCGGCAAGAAATTCACTCCGGGACAGATTGCTACAAATACAGGTGACGGCATTCAGATGGCCTGGAAGGCTGGTGCAGATCCATACGGAATGACCTCTACTCAGTATTTTGCGCAAATCTTTACGCCTGAAGAGATCGCTAAGATGGCCCCGATCAACAAGGATTGGTACAGCCTGACCAAGTTCAGCGAGTATCCCAACCTGAGAGTCAATACACTTGGGCAACGCTTCTCCGATGAGACCAAGGTTACCCTCTTCGCTGTACACGGCGCTGAGATTCACATGCAGCCCAAAGAGACGGAATTCCTGATTCTGGACTCCGCCATGCTGAACACCATCAAGAAGAAGGGCCTGGCAGCCATCGAACCCCACTTCTCCAAATGGAAGGGCAAGCGCCAGTTCTACATGGAATTCAATGAACCGAATGATACAGATACGATTCTTGCGGCTGAGAATACACCTACGGACTATACTCCGCTGCTGGATTCAATGAAAGGCACCGGTGTTGTCCACAGAGCAGGTACACTGGAAGCGCTGGCTCAGGAGATCGGCGTGGACAAGGATACCTTCCTCGCTTCCGCCAAGCAGTACAATACGGCTATTGCCCAGGGCAATGACCCTATGTTCTTCTCCGATACGAAGCGGCTGGTTCCGCTCAAGCAAGGTCCTTATTATGCCATTAAGTATGTCGGACGCAACCTCGGAACGCTGGGCGGCGTACGCATCAATGAGAAGATCGAAGCCACCGACTCGGACGGCCGGGCCATCCCTGGACTTTACGTCGCCGGAGCTGATGCGGGCGGGATGTACGGACAGGCTTATGTTGATTTTGAAGGCGGTACGCTGGGCTTTGCCTATACCTCCGGTCGGCTGGCCGGTATCCATGCTGCGGGGTACTCGCATAAGTAATTAGACAACGAATCGCACAATTGTCAAAAAATCGCCCTACCTTTACCCGGTATGGGCGATTTTGTGCTGAATGTTCTCCACCCGAATCCGATTATAATGAAGTAAAACTATAAAGGAAGTCTGTACATCATGCTAGATATTCTCGCGCTGCTGGAGTGCTATAACACCTATGACCAGGATGATATTTATTTTGATGTCGCCAAAGCTATGCTGGAGAACTATAACCAGCTTCAGACTTCAAGCATACAGCAATTCGCTGAGTCCAACCATATCTCTGTCTCTACGGTCAGCCGCTTCATGCGGCAGATGTATTATGACAACTTCTCAAGCTTCCGGATGATCTATGATCAGTCTCCTCTGCAATATCAATATGACGGCAAATACTATCCTGCACTCAAGGATGAGGACATTGACCCGGTAGCCTATGGCGAGATGCTGGCCGAGAAGATTAAGGAAACCACCAGCCGACTGGATGAACAGGCGATCACTTCACTGCTGTCCATGATCGAATCCAGTGACGAGATCGTCTTCATCGGCATTCCCTTGCATTCCGAGATATGGCGGTTGCAGGTGGAACTGGTGCTCCTGGGCAAGAAGACCAATGCGTTCATCGATCCCAATTATCAAGTCAAAGCCATTGACGCTGTGAACGAAAAGTCGGCCGTCATCAGCTTGATTTATATGCCGCAGTATAATCTTCATCAGGTGCAGCAGTTGAAGAGAGCCAAGGAAAAAGGTGCTCGGACTGCCTCTATAGCTCACGTAAGGCTACAAGGTATAGAGAACATCGTTGACCTGTCGCTGCAATACGAAGGCACCGGCACACAAGTAGACAGCCTGCTGATGCAGGTACTGCTTAATTACATTGGACTCCGCTTACGGAACAAGCTGCTCTTAGGGAAGAGATAAGCGCTATAGAGTTTCTCAGCAATATTCTTGGATGACGCCTACCTCAAATTCCATTTGGAGATGAGATTTATGAATCACGATTATTATGTGGAATGCATCATTGATGGAATGGAAAAATATCTGCATACCCTGGCGTTGGCAGAACATATGCAATATCATCAGGGGGATGTGGAATGGATTTCTCCTTTGCCTGGTTTCGACGGTCCCTCACTAGTCTTTAAAGTATCGCTTGAGGAGGATACAGCAATCGAGCATATTGACATGCTGCTGCCTGACTTAAAATCAGGAGCAACTCCAAAAATATGGTTTATCCCGCCAAGCTCCAAGCCTGCAAGCCTAACCACTATTCTAGCCTCTAAAGGATTCAGGGATCTATCCGATCCCGAAAAGCCTGAATGGGGTATGGCGCTAGATTTAGCAAAAATTCATAACTTGCCACAGTCTAATCCGCGACTACATATACACAGGATTACGTCATCGTCTGAATTTGCATTATGGATTGATGTGGTGAATGAGGCGCTGCATGGCTGGCCTATGTTGGATCAGGCATATCACGAATTTTGGCTTTCGCGCAGCGAGTTGTCTTTTTATCTTGCTTACCTGGATGGCGTTCCCATTGCTACCTCCGCTGCCATTCAGACCGGCAGTCAGGCATCCATTGAGTTCGTATCAACCCTGCAGCAGTATCGAAATCAAGGTGCTGCAAGCGCGCTCTGCCTAGAGGCTCTTCATGATTTACATAACAAAGGTGTACATACAGCAACCTTGAGAGCAAGCCACGAAGCCAATGCGCTTTATACAAAGCTTGGATTCAAGCCCTATTTTCAAACCATAGTTATGTCCTTTGAGGACCCTGGTGAACATTAAACAGCAGGTGTGGAATCTATTGATTCCTGGATTTGTAGCGCTATAATAAGAAACATAGGTTGTGAAGCACACGCCGCTTTTAATGCTCTGCCCCTTCCGAGTTAGATTCTTGGAGAGGGTTGAGTATTGAGGCGGCTTTTTTGCGGGAAAAATAAACACTAAGTTGAGCGTTCGAGGAGGAGTACGGATGCCGCGATTTGAGCAGCAGTACGAGGAATGGTTAGTTAGCAATCTTAAGAATGAGAGCAACCACAGGCGCAAGGAGTTACTTGGCAAAGGATTAGGCCACGGAACAGTTGAATTTCTCCGCAAGGTATGGTTTCCGGCAATCGGCAATTTCGATCATTTGTTTCCAGAATGGGAAGTGCGTGATTTCAATAACGGGTACCGCTATCTGGACTTGGCTTATATGCCTGGAGGTGCAAAAGGCGGGATTGAGATTCAAGGCTATGGACCTCACGCCAGAGATCTGGATGTCAGACGCTTCAAGGATCTATGCCGACGGCATTGCTTACTGGCACTTGATAGTTGGACTTTTCTTCCTATCGCTTATCCTTCAATTATCGAAGAACCCAAGCAATGTCAGCAGTTGGTGTTGTCTTTTATCGGCAAATTCATTGCGACGGATGTTTCTTCCACATTAACTTGGCTGGAAGCGGAGACCCTTCGTTACGCAAGACGTCTGCTCAGGGCATTCACACCTTTGGAGCTTGCTAAGCATCTCAGGGTAACGGATAGGCACTCCAGACGAATTCTGCATCATTTGGTCGAACAACAGTTACTGGATGTGGCCGGAGGACAGCAGCGTTATCGGACATATCAGCTTAGAGTTTAACGTATGTTTAGGAGCATGAATTATAAAGCTGATATGCTAAAAACACTTGAATTCCGTGGCTGTGAGCGTGAGAAGTAGAGGTATCAATCAGCTGTAACGGACCGAGGCGCACCTATTTCTACAAAAAGCACAATTTCACCAAGCTTACGGACACAGATGGCGCTATTTACTGGATTTCATCTCATATATGGTGGTGAAGAAGCAATAAGCGCGATACGGTCCGTTAGCCCTTTTAATTATGCTGAATAGAGAACATAAGGGCTGTGGGGTCCGTAGCAGTCCTTTAGACACATTTAGAACCGAAGGATATCGATGGAAACCATATTTCGCGGTTCGGGGTTCGGGGTTCGGGAATGGATTCCCTGAAACAGCAAAAAGAACGGCATCTCTGCCGTTCTTAATGTGATGGACTCTCAGGGGCTCGAACCCTGGACAAATAGATTAAGAGTCTACTGCTCTACCAACTGAGCTAAGAGTCCGTATGAAATTGGTGGAGCCAAGGGGGATCGAACCCCTGACCTCATCGCTGCCAGCGATGCGCTCTCCCAGCTGAGCTATGGCCCCATATTTTTATAATTTTACCAATTTAGAATTACATTATGTATTCTAAAATCTGATCTGACCGATAAGTTCAAGCCGCTTATTCATCAATGTGTTTCGTAGGCGACTTCTATATAATACAGAAATTCATTGTTAGTGTCAACACTTTTTCGAAATTATTTTTGAGGACAGACGCCCCACCCGGGAACTGGCCCTTAACCCCAGAGCCAGCCCCACTACACCAATCGAACCCTTCACTCCTAAGCGGCGAAGCTTACAGCCCGTCCAGCTCCTCAGTCTTCGAGAGCAGTCCCTTCAATTCCTTCATGAACATGTTAATGTCCTTGAACTGGCGGTACACGGACGCGAAGCGGACGTAAGCTACCTCGTCGACAGGATAGAGCTGCTCCATGACCAGCTCGCCGATCTGGCGGCTCTCGATCTCGGCGAGGGCGATGCCGCGCAGGCTTTTCTCCACCTCGGATACAATGACCTCCAGACGCTCTACAGGAACGGGACGTTTCTCGCAGGCGCGGATCAGACCGCGGAGGATTTTGTCGCGGCTGAACTCTTCACGGCTGCCGTCTTTTTTGATCACAATCAGAGGGGTCTCTTCAATCATCTCGAAGGTGGTGAAACGGCGGCTGCACAGCTCGCATTCCCGCCTGCGGCGGATGGACTTATTCTCATTGGCCGGACGCGAGTCCAGGACCTTGGTATTGGTGTGGTCACAGTAAGGGCATTTCATAAGCTACTTCACTTCCTCATCATTAGAATGGTCAGGCCCGGTCCTTTGATACACCAGGGTTATGCGGGCTTAAATTAATTTCCAGAAAACACCGTTTATTTGTTGTTATGAATCTGACATGTCCGGCACATAATACAGTTACCAACCGATAGGAGGTGAACAGCAATGAGCCAAAATAACAACTCCAATAACCTGGTAGCTCCAAACTCACGCGGTGCCTTGGAACAACTGAAATATGAAGTTGCCCAGGAACTAGGTATCACCCTCTCCCCAGATGGATACCAAGGCAATAAAACTTCTTACGAAAACGGTTCGATCGGTGGTTACATCACTAAACGTCTTGTAACCCTGGCTGAACAGCAACTGGCAGGTCAGTACAAATAATAACCTGTTAAGCGCGACATAAGCTTGCCTAAGAAGTATCGAACGGCCTCCGGCCGTTTGATGCTTCTTTTTACATAACAGCAGCAAAAGTAACAAGCACCCTAGAACTCACTGTAGAGCTCGGTGTATTGATCATAATAATAAATCACACGCTGCACGTAGTGACGGGTCTCACCGAACGGAATGTCCTTCACAGAGGCTTCTGTTCCGTCCCACTGCCCTTCATCCAGCCAGCTTTGCACTTTGCCGGGTCCGGCATTGTAGGCAGCTATGACCGCTATACGGTTGCCATCGAACTGCTTGGACAGCGTAGACAAATACCAGGTACCCAATTCAATATTGGAGGAGGGCTCTTCCTTCAGCCGCTCCAGAGACACCTCGGGGAGCTTGGCCTTTTCGAGCGCCCACTTGGCGGTATCCGGCATCAGCTGCATGAGTCCCAGTGCGCCTTTTTTGGATTCGCGGCCGGTCTTATAATTGGTCTCCACACGGATGATGGATGCCACCAGGAACGGGTCCATCTCATACGTCTGGCTGTGCTGGCGGATCTCTTCTTTATAATATATGGGATAAAACCATGACATCCAGTTGGAGCCGAGAAACAGGATCGCTGTGAAGCCGATGAACAGCAGCAGCAGGACTCTTTTTTTGCGCAGCCACTTCATCATATCAGGCCCAGCCTGTCCCACAGCCGGGCAACCTGAAGCTCGGCAGACTCAGGATCACCGCTATTGTCGATCACATAATTAGCTTTCCTGCGTTTCAGTTCAATATCCATCTGGGACCGCAGCCGGTCCTCAGCCTGTTCCAGCTTCATTCCGCTGCGCTCCATGAGGCGGGCTAACTGCACCCTCCTCGGAACATAGACTACAATAATCTGATCGAACATGGAGTCCAGCTCTGATTCGTAGAGCAGCGGAATGTCCACAATGACCAGCCGCTGCGGATTCTCCTGCTCAAGCGCATACATCCTGGCCTTGATCTCCCTGCGGATGGCCGGATGGGTCAGGTTATTCAAAGTCTGGAGCGCCTCCGGGTCCCGGAAGACGATCTCCCCCAGCCCCGCCCGGTCCAGCGAGCCGTCAGGCAGCAGGATACGGTCTCCAAAAGCCTCCACCGCTGCCGCCAGCACCGGGTGTCCGGGGAGCATCACCTCTCGGGCGATGACATCGGCATCCACCAGTGCAGCTCCCTTGCGGACAAACAGTGCAGACACGGTGCTTTTTCCCGAAGCTATGCCTCCGGTTAAGCCTATAATCATGTACTCACCTCATAATAACTTCATTATACCCATTACAATTAATAATATCGCGGGCAGCGCAGCGGCATGCTTCATCCAGTAGCTGCCGGATAATCTCAGTCCTGTCTTCATCCCCAGCAGCAGAAAGGTTCCGCTGAATACAGCGATCATCAGCGAGGTGGACCACGGGCTGAATCCGAGCAGTGCCGCACCAAGGCCGGCCCCGAAGGCATCCAGCGACAACGCTATGCCCAGGATCATGGCTTCCATAGAAGAAATACTCCCCGAGGCATCCATATCAGCAGAAGACGGTGTGCGGAGAATCTGAATAACCACGCCTAGATGGCGAAGCTCCAGCGAGAATACGGCCGGCTTCAGCGGTTCCAGCTCTGCCTCCGCGCTTTGTACGGCAGCTGCCGTCTCCAGCCTGGCTTCCCGCCCGGAATATTCGTCTGCGGTCCCTGGGGCAGTCACTTCCTGCTCCTTCTCTTTCTGCGTCAGCATCTGGAACAGGGACCAGCAGCCCATTAAGACGAGAATAACCGCTCCGACACTGGAAGCGGCATGCGGCGAGACCACCTTGGCCAGCAGCACGCCGACCTGCATAGAACCATAAATGACCACTCCAGAACAGAGCGAGATAATCACAATCGAGAGCAAAGGAATTTTCATTTTACGCAGTCCATATGTAATGCCAACACCAAATCCATCCAGACTAAGAGCAAACGCAAGCAGCAATAGTGACAACAATGGGCTCAGCACCCGCAATCCCTCCCGTGAAGAACCGGAGCCGGTGGATTAAGCCATCCTGGCCGGAGCTCCGTTTCGCCATAATCAGCAATCTTCACACATTATATGGGCGGGACGGGCAGTGAGTGCCTATCTTTTGATGTAACTGGCTTATTCAGGTGTAACTGGCCCGGAAACGGGCTGTAAATGCAGCGCTGACACTATAAAAAAATCACAGAATCAGTACAGGTACCGGCTGGCAGCTGGGACAATAATGCGTTCCCCGTCCGCCGACCACACTCTTCTCAATCAGCGTGCCGCAGGTGGCACACGGCTGATCCTTGCGTCCGTAGATCTTGTGCTGATCCTGGTAGCTCCCGCTCTCCCCCTGGCCGTTGACATACGACTTCACAGAGGAGCCTCCGGCATTCACCGCTTCCGTCAGTGTTGCGACAATAGCAAGGTGCAATCTGGCCAGCTGATCCTCCGTGAGGGACTTCGCGGTCTCCTCCGGGTGGATGCCTGCGCGGTGCAGGGACTCATCTACATAAATATTGCCGATCCCTACTATATATTCCTGATTGAGCAGCAGCGGCTTGATCTTGGTGCTCCGCTTCGTGACAATCTCCTTGAACCGTTCCAGTGTGAAATCCGCATCCAGCGGCTCCTGCCCCAGCTTATTCAGCGGTTTCAGCAGCAGATCTTCCCCAGGCCCGAACAGATGCATCGTTCCGAACTGGCGCACATCCGTATAACGCAGCTCCGTCCCATCTGTGAAATGGAAAATAACATGCGTATGCTTGTCCAGCACCTCGTCCTTACGGTACATCCCGTAACGGCCCTCCATCCGCAGATGGGAGACCATCACCAGCCCGTCAAATACGAAACGCAGAAACTTGCCTCTGCGTTCAACGGTAACCACACTATGGCCTGCCAGCATATGGGCAAAGGCCTGAATATCATCCGGGCGCTGAATAATCCGCGGCAGCCGGACGGTGACATGCTCTATCTGCTTGCCTGTAATTAACTCATTAAGTGTTCTTCTGACTGTTTCGACTTCCGGCAATTCCGGCATCATGGCTCACCTCCACTCCATTATACCGGATATCTGCCATGTGCGGGGAGCCTATTTCGCTTCGTACCAGTTGCTCCCAAAACTTACCTCTGCCTTCAGCGGAACAGACAGCTCCAGCGCTCCGGCCATCACCTCTGGCAGCAGCTGCTTCATCTGCTCCAGCTCCTCCTCCGGCACCTCAAACACCAACTCATCGTGTACCTGGAGCAGCATCCGGCTCTTCAGGCCGCGCTCATGCAGCGCCTTATCCATATGAACCATGGCCAGCTTGATAATATCCGCAGCGGTTCCCTGAATCGGCGTATTCATCGCCGTACGTTCTGCGAAGGACCGCAGATTGAAGTTCTTCGCATTGATCTCCGGCAGATAACGGCGGCGTTCCAGCAGCGTAGTCACATATCCCTGCTTCCGGGCCTCGACCACAATATCATCCATGTAACGGCGCACACCCTGGAACACCTCGAAATACTGTTCAATGAACCGGGCCGCTTCCTTACGCGGAATGTTCAGGTTCTGCGACAGGCCGTAATCGCTGATGCCGTATACAATGCCGAAGTTAACCGCTTTGGCCGAGCGGCGCATATTACTGTCCACACTCTCCGCAGGGACGCCGAATACATCCATCGCGGTCTTGGTATGAATATCCATATCCTCGACAAAAGCTTCCTTCATCCGCGCATCGCCCGAGATATGCGCCAGCACACGCAGCTCGATCTGCGAGTAATCCGCCGCCAGAATCGACCAGCCCGGCTCAGAGGGCACGAATACCTTACGGATCTTACGGCCCTCTTCGAGCCGGATCGGAATGTTCTGCAGGTTCGGGAACTGGCTGCTCAGCCGGCCCGTAGCCGCAATCGTCTGCCGGTAGAAGGTGTGTACCTTGCCGGTCTCCGGCGAGATTTCCTTCATCAGGCCTTCCACATACGTGGATTGCAGCTTGGCAATGGAACGGTATTGCAGAATCAGGCGCACGGCGTCATGATAAGGCGCAAGCTTTTCCAGCACCTCTGCATCCGTTGAATATCCGGTCTTCGTCTTCTTCACGACTGGCAGACCGAGCTTCACGAACAGAACCTCGCCTAGTTGCTTCGGAGAATTAAGATTGAATTCGGTTCCGCAAGCGGAGTAAATCTCAGTGACCAGCCGGGAGATTTGGGCTTCGAATTCCTTGCCGAGCTGGATAAGATCGTCCTTGTTAACAGCAATGCCCTGTTTCTCCATATCGGCAAGAATCCGCGACAACGGCATCTCCAGGTCCTGGAACAGACCGGTCATATCCGTCTTGTCCAGCTCCACCTGCTGCTTCTGCACAATGCCAAGCACGGTTGCACTCTTGCGGGCGACATGCTCACCGAGAATCTTAAGCTCAGGAATTCTATATTTGGCCCCTTTGCCGAAGACATCTTCATCCGGCGATAAGCGGGGCAGGCCGTATTTCGTGGTCAGGTCATTCAAGTTCTGGCTCGCTTCGGTCGGGTCCAGCAGGTATGCGGCAAGCTGAACATCATTAGCGGCTCCGGCAAAAGCAATCCCCTGCCAATGCAGCGCCAGATCGGCACGGTGCAGATCATACCCGCTCTTCGGTGCCTGATCGTCGCCAAGCCAGTTCCGCAGCGGTTCCGCTGCCTTACTCTTCAGCAGGGCAAAAGGCACGAAATAATGCTGCTCCGGTGAAGACAGCCCGAGGCCGATCACTTCGGCACGGTGCGGGTTCTCCCCGTTAGATTCCACATGTAGAGCGGAAATGCCCGGCAGTGCCTGAACCAGCTTCTCTATTCCGGCTTCGTCAACAATTGTAATCGTAAGCTCTGCCGCTTCCACCGCTGCGGGGCCGGACAGACTGCCGTCCGCCGCATGCGAATAGGCGCTCAGCGACAGGCGTTCCAGCAGAGACTTGAACTCCAGCTTCGCCAGGGCAGGACCCGCCGTATCGGCAACAATTCCGCTGAACACCATATCCTCCCAGGTATGTTCAAGCGGAACCTCGCGGTAGATCGTCGCCAATTTTTTGCTCATGATGGCGCTGTCCGCGTGCTCTTCCAGCTTCTCTTTCATTTTCCCCTTCAGCTCACCGGTTCCGGCCAGTACGCCCTCCACCGATCCGAACTGCTGGAGCAGCTTAAGCGCTGTCTTCTCCCCGACTCCCGGCACCCCGGGAATATTGTCGCTGGCATCGCCCATCAGCCCCTTCAGATCAATGATCTGCTCAGGGGTGAGATCATATTTGTCACGGATCTGCTTAGGTCCGTAGAGCTCCACTTCCGTAACTCCCTTGCGCACCATTGCTATGGTTGTATGCTCGGAAGCCAGCTGCAGCATATCCTTATCCCCGGACACAATCATCACCTGACGGCCGGCGGCATCCGCTTCCCTGGAGATGGTACCGATAATATCGTCAGCTTCGTAGCCTGCAATCTCGAATTGCGGAACCCCCAGCCCCTTAAGCAGCTCCTTGAGCAGCGGGAACTGCTCGGACAGCTCCGGCGGGGTCTTCTGGCGCCCGCCCTTATAATCTTCATAGCCTTCATGGCGGAAGGTTATCTTCCCCGCGTCGAAGGCCACAATCATATGTGTCGGTTTATGCTCCTCCAGCAGACGCAGCAGCATCGTCGTGAAACCGTATACCGCATTCGTCTGCTGTCCCGCTGTATTGGTCAGCGGCGGCATGGCGAAGAACGCCCGGTAAATGATATTATTTCCATCAATGAGTATCAGCTTGTCCACACTAGCACCTCGCCTTTTTCTTGCATTCTCCTTACATAGTACCATATGCTCCGCCCAAAACAGAACCTGAGACAAGAAGATCCCTCCCTGTCCCGGCCCTTAGCCGCTGCTGATGGTATCGAATACAGGTTTGCCAGGCGATGCTCACTTTAGAACAAAAAAAGGCAAGCCCCGGAGAGGAGGCTTGCTGCCTGACGTTCAAGGCACAGAGCTCTGGTAAGCTGTGTCTGTGCGCCGACATTATGCAATTATTGGTTCAAATCCGGACGTTTACCTGTAACCAGATACACTACACTTTCGCCAATATTCGTGGCATGATCGGCAATCCGCTCAATGTAACGGCCAACTAGTGTGAGCAGCATCGCCTGATTCACTGTTTCAGGCTTCTGAACCATATAAGTGTACAGTTCGTTAATCATCGCGCTGTACAGGCCATCAACCTGATCGTCATCCTGCGCCATTTTGTAGGCAAGGTCCGTGTTCTCGTCGAGATAAGACTGAATGGCCTCCGTGGTCATGATCGTGACAAGCTCAGCCATGCGCGGAATATCCACAAGCGGCTTGATCAGCTGCTGTCCCTGAATGCGCATCGTCACCTTGGCTACATCCAGTGCCAGATCGCCCATACGCTCCAGATCGCTGGAGATTTTGAAGGCCACAATAATGCGGCGCAGATCCTTCGCCACCGGCTGCTGGGTGATGATCAGCCGCGAGCCGATCTCCATAATCCGATCTTCCATAGCGTTCAGCCGCAGGTCGGCTTTGACAATCTCCTGTGCCCGTACCGTATCAAGGGTCTGCAGGGCCAGTATCGCCCCATCCAGGGCATCCGTTACATGCTCGCCCATCTGCTGCAGCAGGGTGCGCAGTTCTTCCAGATCTTTATCGAATTCTTTTCTGCGAATCATATCGAAAGTGCTCCTCCTCAAAAACATATGGTCATATCGGGTGAACGGAGTGAACCTGAGACTTACGAGTCAGTCATCCTTAGCCGAAGCGGCCGGAGATATAATCTTCTGTGCGGGAATCTCTCGGATTCGAGAACAACAGCTCCGTGTCCGCAGCCTCCACAATGACGCCGTTCAGGAAAAATACAGTGCGTCCCGATACCCGGGCGGCCTGATGCATATTATGCGTGACCATTACAATCGTATACTTATCCCGCAGCTCCTGGACCAGCTCCTCAATCTTGAGTGTGGACACCGGGTCGAGCGCTGACGTCGCCTCATCCATCAGCAGAATATCCGGCTGTACGGCAAGGGCTCTGGCAATACAAAGACGCTGCTGCTGGCCTCCGGACAGACTTAAGGCAGACTTCTTGAGGAAATCCTTCACTTCCTCCCAGAGCGCGGACTGGCGCAGGCTTTGCTCTACAAGGACATCCAGCTCGGCCTTGCTCTTCACACCGTGCAGACGCGGGCCATAAGCCACATTATCATAGATCGACTTAGGAAAAGGATTGGGCTGCTGGAACACCATCCCCACCTGCTTGCGCAGACTCTCCACTTCGATCTCGTCGCTGTAGATATTTTTGCCGCCGATATTTACTTTACCTTCAATACGTGTTCCGGGAATCATGTCGTTCATACGGTTAAGGGTACGCAGCAGTGTGGATTTCCCGCAGCCGGAGGGTCCGATAAAAGCGGTCACCTGCTTCTCCGGAATCTGCAAATCCACATTCTTCAGGGCATGGAATGACTCATAGTAGAGATCTAGCTTCTCTATGTCAATGATGGATTTCATTAGTTTCTGTTGTCTCCTTCTCATCATCTTCGTTCCCCATGATAAGCTTTCAGTGTAAATAGAGCTCCAGAGAATTGTTAACGCAGTGTAAAAATCCTTGTACAGTTAGACAATGCCGGAGGAGAAGATGCTTATCTTGTGAGAAAAGAACACCGTCATGTTAAATGACCGGTGTTCTCTTCTTGTTGACGACCAGCTTGTAGCCCACGCCGCGGATGGAATCGATATGCACGGATTCAGGGTCAAGCTCCAGCTTCTTGCGCAGGGAGCTGACATGCACATCTACGGTACGCTGGCCTCCGATATAGTCGAAGCCCCAGACCGCATTCATCAGATCATCCCGCGTCAGAACGACGCCCGGCTTCCGGGCCAGATACAGCAGCACTTCAAATTCCTTCGGCCGCAGATTGATGCTCTGTCCGCCCAGCGAGACTTCATAACGCTCGGGATAGATCTCCAGCTGTCCGAGAATAATCGTCGATGCAGATACCGCTGTCTCGGGCGGAGCTTCTTCGGCAATGCCGGAGATACGCCGCAGCACTGCGCTGACCCGGGCCAGCAGCTCGGATACGCCGAAGGGCTTCGTAATATAGTCATCCGCACCGGACTTCAGCCCGCGGACGACATCCTCTTCCGCATTCTTGGCCGTCAGCACTATAACCGGTGTGCGGATGCCTTGTCCACGCAATTTATCCAGAATGTCAATGCCGTTCATGCCGGGCAGCATCAGATCCAGTACGATCAAGTCAAAAGGTTCTCTAGTCGCACGGTCATATCCTGCCGTTCCATGATCCTCCACCGTCACCTCGTAGCCTTCCTGTGTCAGGTTATAAGACAGCAGCCGGGCCAGTGTCGGTTCGTCTTCAATGACAAGCAATCGTTGTGCCATAGGTTCCCCCGTCTTTTCATAGGTTATTAATTTTACAAAACTGCACACATGCACATCATAGCACCACAATGTTAACTTGGTGTAAAATTATAAATTTATTCTCTATTAGGATCCGCTATGATCCCCAGGGTTATTGATTCTCTTCCTGCAGCAGCGGCAATTCCAGGATAAATGAGCTGCCAATGCCCAGATCGCTCTCTACGTTAATAGACCCGCGATGCAGCTCGACGAGATGCTTCACGATGGATAGACCGAGGCCGGTTCCGCCGGAGCTTCTGGAGCGGGCTTTGTCCACCCGGTAAAAGCGTTCAAAGATCCGGGGCAGATCCTTACGCGGAATCCCCATCCCCGTATCGCTGACTGTAAAGCGCACGCTCTCGGTGCCATCCTTCTTCTGGATACTCACCACCGTCACTCTGACATTGCCCCCGTCCTGGGTGTAGTTGATCGCATTGGAGAGCAGATTCATGAAGATCTGGCGCAGCTTGTCTTCATCTCCCTCAATAAATAGCTCCGCAGGCACATCCGAGCTGAGCGTAATCTTTTTCTTCTCCGCTACCTTGCTGAGCGTTTCCAGCACGGAGTCGAAGAACTCGATCAGATGAATCGGGGAGCATTCCAGCTGAACGCGTTTGGATTCGATTTTGGACAGCTCCAGGATGTCACCGATCAGGCGGTTCAGCCGTTCGTTCTCATCGTAAATAATCTGCAGGAACGAACGCGCTGTCTTCTCATCCGTAACACCGCCGCCGAGGAGGGTCTCGGCGAAGCCTTTTACCGCAGCGACAGGGGTCTTCAGCTCGTGGGAGACATTGGCGACGAATTCGCTGCGCATCTTCTCAAGCCGGCGGATCTCTGTAACCTCCTGAAGCAGGAACAGCATGCCCCGGGAGCAGCCGTCCTGGATCATAGGCACCCCGTCCAGACGCACAATCCGCTCCACCGGATTATAAATGCTGCGCTCCTCGTGAACAGGTACACCTGCGGATACTCCATCATCGATCAGCCGGGTAAGCTCATAGTGATGCTTGATCTCCTTATAGGAATGCCCGGTCATCTCGCTGTTCTTCACATCGAGCAGCCGTTCGGCGGCCCGGTTGAGCAGGGCAATCTCTCCTTCAGCGTTAATCATCACAATGCCGCCGGTCATGTTATCAAGTACGCTCTGCAGCAGGTCCTCATTGTCGCGAATGGTCTTCAGCTGAGCCTGGAGACTGTCGGCCATCGCGTTGATGGCTGTTGCCAGCTGGCCGATCTCATCCTTGCGCTTCATGGGCACACGGGCATCGTAATCGAGATCGGTAATCCGCCGTGCCACTCTGGTGATCTGCTCCAGCGGTGAGGTCATACTGGAAGCCACTTTGTAGCTCACCAAGGTTGCGGCAATGAACAGCAGCACCAGCCCCCCTGCCATGATCATCCACGCCCGGTTCAGTCCTTCAGTTACGGTATCCAGCCCCATCGACAGCCGGATATACCCGTCAAAGCCCTGATCCGAGGACACGGAACCCGCCACATACATCATTTCACGGTCTAATGTATCACTGTAACGGATCGCCCGGCCAATCCCCTCCTTCGCGGCCAGCAGCTCCTCCTCGCGGGTAGAGTGGTTGTCCATCTCGCGCGGATTCTTCTCCGAGTCGCCGATAACCCGGCCTTGCTTCGTAATGAAGGTGACGCGTGATCCGGTCAAGCTGGAGATCTTCTCTGCCTGTTCTGTATAGTAGTTCAGGGCATCCGGACTGCTGGTATCCATGAATGAAAAGGTGCCGGAGAGCAGCTTTATTTCCCGGGACATGTTCTCTTCCAGCACGGAAATATGCGAATCCTTGAACAGCTGAGCCATGGTGATCCCGGCCCCGGTCATTGATATTCCTATCAGTGCCATAAGTATGATGGTAAGTCGAATGCGGAATGGTTTCATCAGCAGTAGTCCTCTTCCTTGTCATTATGTCCTTTAGAACACTCTACCTTCATTTTCGGCAAAATACCAGTTCCGGCGGCGATTATCAACGGAGTGTAAAATGTGCGGAGAGCGGGGGGCGGGGCTGGAATATACTGAGGGGCGAGGATGGAGCGATATCTGAGATCCAAGAGCCTGGGCCGAGGATGGAGCGCTGTGGGATCTATAATGGACGCTCCGCAAACGGACTGTTGTTCCGATCGCTGTTGTGTCCAGATTTTATTATTTTTACCTTAGCGGTGAAAATCCGGACACAAAGGCGAACGCTGCCGCTTCTCCACAATCAGTCCGCCCGCTGCGCTGTTTAAGAGGTGGGAGATACAGCAAACCCTAAACCCTTAAACCCAGTCCATATAATGAATTAAAAAAGAAATCGCCCTTTATTAAAGGGCAGTATCATGCCTCTTAAATAAAGAGCAATTCTGTATACACTTATAACCAATGACTCTTTGGTCTCCCACTAACTTTCAGCGTATCATCTACTGGTTTATTCGCTATTCGCGGGAGAGAGCCGGTTACTTCTAAAATCCTGCCCAAAATGCAACATTCGCCTCATTAGATCAGCCCAAAACCAAAAGTGTTGCAGAAAAAGCAGCATTTCACGATCTTCAGGCGGATCTGTGGAACAATTCCTGCAATTTATGCAACAATCCTCCCACACACCCAGGTACCTAGAAAGGTAAGTTGCAACAAATGCAACATTTATGGCCGAAGGCGTACTTGAGCTCCTTCAGTCTGCCAGCATCATTCCATCCATCGAGGAGTCTTTAGAAATCATCTTTCTTCCGCTAGCTCCCCAGCAGTTGACCGATACTACTCAGACTTATTGCGCCACAATATTGAACGTTATTGATCCTTCCAGCGCTGCACGCTTATTGTCACTGTCTGCGCTCCGCCTGCCGGCGTAAGCGTCCGGTTGGCAATTTCTGCGCCGCTGGATGTAGTCTCTACCGTGCCCCAGCTTCCGCGTGTCAGCTTATACGTCACAGCGCTGCCTGCCGGAAGGTTCAAGGTGACGGAATAGACGCCGTCACTGCCACGGGTCAGCAGGTAGGCTGCATCTGCCGCATTCCAGCTGTTGAATGAACCCGTAAGATAGACCTGAGCATTCGCCGGAGTCGAGGCCGGAACGCTGACCCGGAAGGTCACGCTGTCTGCCTGAGGTTCACCTGTGGTTAAGCTCCCCCCTGCCAGACTGGAGCTGCCGGTACCAAAATGATAATTGTTACCGCCATTGCTATCCCAGGTGCCGCTGCCGTTATTGAAAGCTGCGGTCAGACCTGTAGCGCTGCCCAGCGGAATGGTAATAGACTTGTAGCCGCTGAAGTCCGAGGCCTGCATCTGCACACCCGGTGAAGTCGTCCAGACCGTCGCCCCATCCAGCTTGTAATGGATATAGGAATTGCTGAACGCCGTATTCTTGTAATAGATTGTCGCAGTGTTGCCCGCCGGAGTGGCGGTTGGCACAGGTGTTGCCGTTGGCGCTACCGTTGGTGCTACGGTCGGTGTCGCGGTCGGCGCTACGGTTGGTGTCGCTGTTGGAGCTACGGTTGGCGTAGCTGTCGGCGATGCCGTTGGCGTTACCGGGCCGCCTGCCTGGATATTGCCTGTAGGCGTGTAGGTCCAGGTGCCGGTGCCGAACAGGTAATTGCTGCCGCCGTTGCTGTCCCAAGTCCCGCTGCCGTTATTGAAGCAGGCTTCGAGCTGGGTGGCTGCGCCGATGTTGATGGTGATTTTGTTATAGCCTGCCACTTCAGCGGCTGGAATCGCTACACCCGGCGAGACTGTCCAGGTACCCCCAACCGGGCGGTAATGAATGTACGGATTGGTGTAACCCTGCTTGTAGTATATCGTTACACTGTTCCCGGCTGGTGTGACGATCAGTGCCGCTGCGCTAAGTGCCGACAGATTGGCGGCGGCGTCATACGCTTTTACCGTATAAGAATAATTAGTGCTGCCGGATAATCCGCTATCGGTATACGATGTAGTCGCAGAGGTTCCGATCTTGACTCCATTGCGGTAAATCTCATACCCTGTAACTCCGACATTATCCGTGGAGGCCGACCAGGACACTAGCGCACTGGAGGCATTCTGGACCGTAGCCGTTACATTCTCCGGAACAGTCGGAGCCTTCGTATCAACGATGGACTGAGTCTTGGAGTAGATCTTGGCCGAATTGGCACCCAGGGTAACTGTAATTTGCTTACCGGTGGCACCGCCCGCCTGCACAGTCACAGTATCGGAGGGGTTCAACTGGTTCACCAGAACTGTACCTGCGGTAAGCGTGCTTTCGGCGCGCAGCGGCAGCGTCACCGTCTGTGATCCGCCGGATGCATTACTGAATGCGGAGATGACCTCCTGGCCGACATTCGTGCCCGTATCAATCCGCCGGGAGAAGGCGTACAGATTCTGTGCGGACCACATTTCGCGCTGGGTGCCGGTGCGGAGGGCCGGGTTGTTTTTGCGGATCTCGTTCAGCTTGGCTACATGCTTGAAGGTACTGGCATTCTCATTGAAATAATTCTCCAGCACATTGCCGTTTGCATCCCGCTTCACCATTGACCAGCGGTTCCATGTATCGGCGATCCCGCCCGTCATGATCTGCCCGTTGCCGTTGCCCTTATTCTGCTCTGTTCCCTGGAAGACCACAGGCGTTCCGCGCACGGTGAAAATAAAGGACAAAGCATTCTGCAGCTTCTCAACACTGCCCCCGGCTTCTGTCAGGAAGCGGTTGCGGTCATGATTGTCGATGAAGGTAACCATATGGTTGGCATTGCCGCCGTAGTAGGAGTCTTGAGCCAGGGTGCCTTTAATATTGGCGTCAAAAGACTGCCCGTACGCGAAGCTGTTCAGCACGGAGAAGAACAGCGGGAAGTCGAGCATCCCCCACTCCTTATTGGTACCGACCCAGCGGGAGACGAATTCGGCATTGCCGTCGAAATTCTCTCCGAAGGTATTCACGCCCAGCAGGTTCTGAAGTTCGCCGATATCTGTCGGCTTGATCAGCTTGGCCGCATCGACACGGGCACCGTCTGCCCCCGTATAGTCGAACCAGCCTTTAATGGAGCTGAAGATGGCCTGCTTGGCGGCAGGAACATCGAAGTCGATATCATCCAGACCACCCAGATCATGATTCTCCAGATAATCCTGGGCCCACTGATCGTACCGTCCATCGGCAAGTGACCAGTTAATATCCCCGTTATGGTGATACCAGGCCGGATTATTGAACGGAGCAGCCGGCTGCAGGGACGGGATATCATAATAGGCCTGAGTGCCGAGCATGTAATCACCGATGTGGTTGGGAACGACATCAATGATCACCTTAATTCCGAGCGCATGCGCGGAGTCTACGAGCTCTTTCAGCTTTTCTTTGGTGCCGAAGTAAGGGTTGGCCTTGTTCGGATCTTTGACATTGTAGCCGTGGTAGGCAGTGTTCTTGCCTGTACCGTTGTTCTCACGGTTAGTCATCTGGGGCTCGGCTACCGGTGAGATCCAGATCGCGGTATAGCCCATATTGTGAATATACGGGAGCTTGTCAATGACCCCCTGCCAGTCGCCGCCCTTCATGTAACGGAAATCCTCCTCAGAGTTCTCCCCGTAGCGGATGGCTGCTCCTGTGGCATTATTGGAAGTGTTTCCGTCATGGAAACGGTCAACCATAATCTGATAAATCGTGTCATTCTCGGTTACTGTTCCAATGCTGGCTGCTTCAGCCCTGGCCGGGGGCAGAACGAACATGCTCATCGCGATCGACAGTATCATAGATGTGATTAGTACGGGAACAAGTAGGCGTGTACGTTTACTTTTCATTCCTCATCTCCCTCTCATAAAAACGGATGCAACACACTTTCAGCAATGAATAAGCTGCCGTCAATAACTCCAATCTTTCTAATGCAAGGGAAACCGGTTTCCCCAATAAAAATTAACATGTCCCTGTATGCGCTGTCAAGACATATAATTTATAACTTCCACAAGCCCCATCCTATATGGGATGCCGACTCTGCAAAACATGAAAAAAATATTATTCGGCACAGCCGAATAGCTGTAAGTTCTTTTCAGGAACCGGTTGCCTCCAGAAAATATAGTGTTAGACTGATAAATAAAAATGCTGCAATATAGGGGGGACAGATATTATGTTGAACCCATCCATTCTGCGGGACGGATTAAGACTCATCTCTTCATGTAAAAAAGACACAGGGGATATCTGGCAGGCTCACTTTGGTGCTGCCGCTATTGGCAGTCATTTTTTTATTAAAACGAATAATCCGGCACCAGAACTTGTCCGACTTGTAGCTTTGCAGACCGAAGCGATGATCCAAAGGATACTTGGGGAGAACGGCACACAACATCGTACCGGCTGTGACGAGCAGCTAGCTGTAAATGCCATACTTGAGGCCCTTGATACAACGATTGATCAGTTACACTGGGTCGGTCATAATGTGATTTACAGCGCATCGTGTCTGCTGGCCATTCATGAACTTAAGGGCTGGGGAAGTGCGGAGGATCTTGCAGGAATAACCGATCTTATCCGCTCGTTTGAGCGGACAATTCCGGGGCGTTCATGGATTGGTTTCTCTGCTTCCGAGGTGAAGAGGATGGAGATTACAGACGAGGACGGCTTTCCGGTCATATCGAATCCCGCTGAGCTTTCTTCATTTGTCCTGGAAGAATTAGCTGATTTCCCTGTCATTTACCGGGCAGAAGCACATCATGATCTGATGGGTCATATGCTGACTTTCTCCCACGCGTTAAACATCCTGTTTGACCTTGGCCATGTCTCCTTTTTCCAAAGAGGATTACCGCCTGTAATGAAACTGATTAAAGTTCTGCGCCATAGCCGTAACCTTGTACCTGGAGAACCCATCAAACTGGTTTCACCTGTCGATCATTTACCCCTGCAGCCGGCTGAGCGTGCGGACGTATTGCCGACCGACATTAAGTTTTGGGAAAAGGACTATAGCGGGCAGGATTGGGATTATGGTCATGTGTTTAAATTCACCCATAGCTTCTATGACCATTTACAACGTGTCGAGCATAAGAAAGAATCCTATATTGAAAAATTCCGCTATACGCTAATTCAATAAGCATCTTATATTTAAAAACAGCGCCAGTCTGCGGACTTTACTCGTCCATGACTGCCGCTGTTTCTTTGATTGAGGTCCTGTTACTTAAACACCGGCTCCCGGAACTGGGCCAGCTTGGCGGCGGAATCCTTCTCCACATCGGCATGCAGGCTGTTGCCGTGGGCATCCATGGTCACAATTGCTGCGAACCCTTCCACCTGTAAATGCCACATCGCCTCAGGAATGCCGAATTCCATGAAGTCTACCGCATTAACCTTCTTGATACATTCTGCATAATACTGCGCCGCTCCGCCAATAGCATTGAGATAGACGCCGCCGTGTTCGCCTAATGCCTTGAGGGTCTTGGGGCCCATACCGCCTTTGCCAATTACGGCACGGATACCGAACTTCTTAATAATATCCCCCTGATACGGCTCCTCGCGGATGCTGGTTGTCGGTCCGGCCGCCTTCACATGCCAGCCCTCATCATCCTTCAGCATAACCGGGCCACAGTGATAGATGACGGCACCGTTCAGATCGACAGGGGTGTCGTGATCCATGAGGTATTTGTGCAGGGCATCGCGGCCGGTATGCATCTCGCCGGAGAGGATCACCACATCACCGACACGCAGGCTGCGGATGTCCTCCTCGCTGATTGGTGTGGTCAGGCGGACTTCGCGCGAGCCGCCTGATCCGGCAGAAGCTGCCGCAGCCGGTTCGGATGCCGCTTCATGTACCGGGACAACCGGATCGGAAGCTGCTTCACCCGTACCGGATACAATGGCCGGTGCCGCAGGAATCGTCGCATCCTCTGGCACCACGCCGGAAACTGCCCGATCTGCCGCAGCTACTCCCACCGCTTCAGCAACAGGCTGCGGTGCAGCTTCTCCCTCGACGGATATCCCGGTGCCGCTCTCATACAGCCATTCCTGAATGTCACCGGTAGCCGGATGGACCAGAATGCCTTGACGGCGGAAGGCCCAGCAGTTATAAGCTACCGAGACGAAAAAGCTGGCTGGCAGCCGGTTCATTACTCCGATTTTGCAGCCCAGCAGCGTCACTTCACCGCCGAAGCCCATCGTGCCGATTCCGAGCTTATTGGCATTCTCCATAATGTAATTCTCCAGCTTGCCCAAATCTTCAATAGGATTCACATCCTCGACCTTGCGGAACAGCTGCTTCTTCGCCAGCTCATAGCCCGTGGTACGGTCGCCGCCAATGCCTACGCCAATGAAGCCTGCGCTACAGCCCTGACCCTGCGCCTGGTATACGGAATGCAGGATGCACTTGCGGATACCGTCGAGGTCGCGTCCGGCTTTGCCGAGTCCCTCCAGCTCTGCCGGAAGGCTGTACTGGATGTTCTTATTCTCGCAGCCGCCGCCCTTCAGGATCAGCCGGACGTCAACGCTATCTTCCTCCCACTGCTCAAAGTGAATCACCGGAGTCCCTGCCCCCAGATTATCCCCGCTGTTCTCGCCGGTTAGCGAATCCACGGAATTAGGCCGCAGCTTCCCGTTCTTCGTAGCGCGGATAATCGCGCTGTGAATATCCTTCTTCATTTCTATCTGATTCACGCCCACCGGCGTATGAATTATAAAAGTCGGCATCCCCGTATCCTGGCAGATCGGCGATATTTGCTGCTCCGCCATCCCGATATTTTGCGCTATCGTGGTTAGTGCCAGTCCGGAGCGTGTCGCCCGGTCTTCCAGCGCCCGCCCTCTGGCCACCGCCCGGCGCACATCACCCGGCAAGTTCGTGGAGGTCTCTACAATCAAATTATAAATGCTCTCTTCAAAATGCTGCATCTTCATTCAGTCTCCTCTCCATCTGGTTCAAGCGGCCCTATCTCTGGTACAATTAGTTACTATAATAGCACATTAAGCTGCTCATGAAAGGGGTTACTTCAAAATTGAACTACCATTTCTCTGCCTATCTCTACCGGCTGCAATATATCCAGCGCTGGAGCCTCATGCGCAGCACCGCCCCGGAGAACGTGGCGCAGCATTCATTCCAGGTCGCCCTGCTGGCGCACATGCTGTGCACCATAGGCAATGCCCATTTCGGCCGCTCGCTGAACGCCGACCGTGCATCTACGATGGCGCTGTTCCACGACGCCACCGAGGTCTTCACCGGCGACATCGCCACGCCGGTGAAGCATAACAACTCGCGTCTGCTGTCCAGCTTCCGCGAGATGGAGCAGGTGGCCGCCGACCGGCTGGCGGCCATGATTCCGCCAGAGCTGAGCGCAGTCTATGCGCCGCTCCTGCAGCCGCACACCAGCCCGCCCGGCTCCGAAGATGCCGGACTGCTACGCTACGTCAAGGCAGCGGATGTGCTGGACGCTTACCTGAAATGCGTCTGGGAGGTCGCCGCAGGTAACCGAGAATTCGCCGCCGCCAAAGAGCAGACCGCCGCGAAGCTGCATGTGCTGGGGATGCCTGAGATGGAATATTTCCTTAAACACATGGCTCCGGGCTTCGAGATGTCGCTGGACGAGCTGTCTTCCAGCGCGAGTCAGGGACAGTCTGCCGGACAACCTGAATCCATAGAGTAAATAGAGTACAGTATTCGTATATGTTGGCTCCTAGCGTTGGCTGTTACACTAACGTGTTAACAATGCTATGCGAATGCCGCTTTTAAGCGGAACCCTATTTTTTCCAGTCGACTGCTTTCTGACCGCATCCGGTGTCAGCCCTGAGGAGCACACAATCGATCCATGTAGTGTTTCTCCAGCACATTACGATTGTGTTCGGTTTTTCGCCTACATTCGACCGTACGTCTTCACGATAGAAGGAGAAGTTGGCGCGAGAAGCCCTGTAATCTTTAGATTATGCAAATAACCCGCCTCACGGCGGGTTATTTGCGTCCAGTCAATCTGGTCAGTTGCGTGAGTCTGGTCAATCCAGTCAGTTACTCCAGACTACATCCATCCAATTCTTTTCGGCTAAGCCAAGCCGGCCGGCTCGGACAGGATATCCCAGTCCTTGAACACCGGCTCCAGCCCTCGCAAGCGCAGCATCACGGCGATCTCATCCACGCTGCGGTTGTCCGAGATTTCAAACTGCGGCGTTCCCCCTTCCAGGGAATGTCCGCCCACTTCGGTGGATACCCCTGCCGACATCTTCGTGATGCCGAGCTGGACCAGATGATCGCGCAGAGCAGCAGGCTCGCGTGTGGACAGTGAGAGGCCAGAGCGCGGCAGGAACAGACGGTACGCCAGGATAATCTGCACCAGTGCACGGTCGGTCACATCACTTGCGGGATTGAATTCCCCCAGGTATGGCCGAAATCTTGGAACGGACAATCCGATTTCGCATTCCGGGTACTTGTCCTGCAAGTACCTCGCATGCAGCGCAGTGGCCAGAGCCTCCTGGCGCCATTCGTACATGCCGAGCAGGGCTCCGATATTGACCGAACGGAACCCGGCCTCACAGCCCCGCTCGGGAGCATCCAGACGGTTGCGGTAGACGCGTTTGGGTCCTTTTACATGCAGCGCCCGATAAGTCTCCTGGTGGTAGACCTCCTGATAGAGCGTCAGACCGTCCACACCGGCGTCTCTGAGCTCAGCATATTCTGCTGTCGAGAGCGGATTCACTTCAATGCTGACGGAGGAAAAATAGCGCCGGAGCACATTCACGCAGTCCCTCACATAACCGGCCGGACTGTCCCTCCGGGATTCTCCGGTCAGAATGAGAATGTGGCGCAGGCCCGTGGCTGCGATGGTCTCTGCTTCCCGGGCGACCTGCTCCAGCGTTAGTTTTTTACGCGGAAAATCATAAATGGAGCTGAAGCTGCAATAGGTACAATGATTCACACAGTAATCAGCGAGATACATCGGTGTAAATAATTGCATCACATGGCCGAAATGCGTACGCGTTAACCGGTGTGCCTTCTGCGCCATCTCCTCCAGATAAGGCTCCGCTGCCGGTGACAGCAATGCCATCAGCCCCTCTTCATCAACCTGCTCTGCACGAAGTGCGCGCTTCACATCCTCTGCCGTATACCGGCTCCATAACGCCCTGTAAGGAAGCTGCTCCAGCCGGGTCATCGTCTCATAAAAGCTCATAACCGTTCCCCCTCCCTATTACATCTGTCAGGCCAAAAACCCGGTCAACGGTGAAGAGGCTGCCGCCGTCTCCTCCACGGGCCCCAGTCCGGCGAGAAAAGCCTTACGCCCTGCGGATACCGCCTCGCAGAAGGCCTCTGCCATCAGCAGCGGATCTTTGGCGGTGGCAATTGCTGTATTAAGCAGCACCGCTGCGGCTCCCATTTCCATTGCCTCAGCCGCCTCAGAGGGTCTGCCGATTCCGGCATCCACAATGACTGGCATATCCGTCTCGGAGATCAGAATGCGGATCAGCTCCTTGGTCTGCAGTCCGCGGTTGGACCCGATTGGCGCTCCCAGCGGCATCACGGCCGCCGCCCCCGCAGCCTTCAACCGGAGAGCGGCGGACAGATCAGGACTCATATACGGAAGCACCACGAAGCCTTCTGCTGCGAGGATCTCGGTTGCCCGGATGGTCTCCATATTATCCGGCAGTAAATATTTTTGGTCGTTGATGACCTCAATCTTCACCCAGTTGCCCAGCCCCGCCGACCTCGCCAGCCGGGCAATCCGTACTGCTTCCTCTGCGGTGCGCGCACCGGAGGTATTGGGCAGTAAGGTCATATGGGAAGGAATATGGCTGACAATATTGTCCTTGCTCTCCGGGTCCACCCGGCGCAGGGCAACGGTAATGACCTGTGAGCCTGAGCGTGCAATGACCTCGGGAATGAGGGTGTTACGGCTGTATTTTCCGGTACCAATGAACAGTCTGCTGGTTAGAGTCACTCCGCCAATCGTCAAAGGGTCTTGCATTATACCGCCTCCTGGGATAAGTTATCGCCTGTATCTAAACTGCCAATCTGCCTGCTCGTTCGCTTCTCCTCTGCCCGCCTATCCCTAACCTCCGCCTACAAAATGAACCAGCTCCACCCGGTCCCCCTCGCTGAGCAGTGTCTCTCCATAAACCTCTCTGCCGGCAAGCTCACCGTTCAGCTCGACAATCACCAGCTTACCGGCCCACTCGGGCCGGGCCAGCAGATCCGCCAGTGTCCGGCAGCTCTCTTCGATCCTTTGACTCTTCCCGTTAACGGTCACATCCACGTCTGTTCACCTCCTGCTGTGCCCTGTGCTTGATCCATATCCGGCGTCTCAGCCAGCTCGGCCGCCCTCTGAACCGCTGCCCTGTATGCCCGGGCCGCTGCGACCGGGTCCGGGGCTCCACAGATCCCCGACATGACAGCAATGCCAGCCGCCCCTTGGGCCAGCACTGTTCCGGCATTGTCCGGGGTAATCCCTCCGAGCGCAATCAGCGGTATGCGGCTCCAGCGGACGGCCTCCGCCAGCTGCTCCAGTCCGCGTGCCTCCTGTCCGGGCTTGCAGGCCGTCGGGAACACATGCCCGTAGAGGCAGAAGTCCGCTCCCTGCCTTCCAGCCTCCACCGCCTCTTCCCGGGAGTGCACGGACCTGCCGATCCGCAGGCCCGGTGCACAGCCGCGCACTGCGGCTGGCGGAAGGCTATGCCAGGCTAACTGTACACCACCTGCCCCGGCGGCCAGGGCAAGATCGATCCGGTCATTAATGACCAGCTTCGAAGGCGGAACCCCGGCCTGAAGCATCTGCTGCGCCGTAGCCAGCAGTTCGCGGGCGGACATGGCTTTTTCCCGGAGATGAATATAATCCACCATGGGATGTACCGCCACGGCCCATTCGGCCAGCGCTTCAGGCTGCAGCCGCCCGTCTGAGATGACATGAAGTTCGTGCAACGCCTTCGCCCCTCTCTTCCGCTCCATTCTCCATAAACACACAAACACAAAAAAGACCGCCCCCATAAGGAAGCAGTCTGGAATATAAGCAGGGATACCGGTGGCCGGAACCCCCGCTGCATTATTCGTTTCTCCACTTCCCTACGCTGGTATAACCCAGATCAGGTTCAAAGGGTCCAAGCAGATACGCCCGTCTCAGCCTTGCGGCTCCCCTAGTGATCGTTCTATGCTATTGTTTGGCCTTGCTTTTTGTATATTAGCATATAATTCCTGTTAGAGCTATCATCCGTTGACGACCTCGCCGCCGTTCACATGCATAACCTGTCCGCTCACATAAGAGGAATCGTCCGAGGCCAGGTATACATAAGCCGGTGCCAGCTCTTCAGGCTGCCCCGGGCGCTTCATCGGCTGGGTGCCACCGAACTCACTGACCTTCTTCGCGTCAAAGGTTGACGGAATCAGCGGGGTCCAGATCGGTCCGGGCGCTACCGCATTCACGCGGATGCCCTTATCGGCCAGATTCATCGACAGCGAACGGGTGAAGCTGAGAATCGCTCCCTTGGTGGACGAATAGTCCAGCAGCTGCGGGCTGCCGCGATACGCCGTGATGGAGGTGGTGTTAATGATCGTAGCGCCTTTTTTAAGATGAGGCATAGCTGCTTTTGTCAGATAGAACATGGAGAAAATATTCGTCCGGAACGTACGCTCCAGCTGCTCCGCTGTGATGTCCTCAATATGATCCTGCGGATGCTGCTCCGCCGCATTGTTGATTAGAATATCGAGCTTGCCAAGTCCTTCAACCGTTTGATGAATCAGGTCCTGACAGAAGGCTTCGTCCCCGATGTCCCCGGCGATCAGAATACACTTTCTGCCCTCCTGCTCCACCTGGCGCTTGGTCTCTTCCGCATCCTCATGCTCGTTCAAGTAGGAGATCACCACATCTGCGCCCTCCTTGGCAAAATGAACGGCAACCGCACGCCCGATCCCGCTATCACCTCCCGTAATGAGTGCGGCCTTGCCCAGCAGTTTGCCTGCTGCCTTGTACGCCGGTGTCTCAAACTCCGGAAGCGGATTCATCTCACTTTCAATTCCGGGCTGCTGATCCTGTACCTGCGGAGGCAGGGTTTTGATAGGTTGTTTACTTGTGTCTGGCATAATCCATTCTCCTTTCGCAGTTCACAATAATGTTGAACACATCTTGTTAGCATGGCTTAAGGCCTGGTGTTTATGCATCAGGCAGTGTGCCTGCCTGGCTCTACGTTATGTTACTTACCACACTCGGCAGCCGCCCAAACAACCAATCTACATTCACCGGCACCCATAGCGGAACGATAGCCAGTAAGTAAGGAACGTTTCCAAAGAGAATATTATCTATATCCGCTAAGAGGAATGTCCTATACTTTGTGAGGAACGACAACTACCTTAACTGAGGGGACGCTTCTATCATGGGAAATGAGCGCATCTTGCTGACGAACGGAACTGTAATCGATGGAACCGGACAGCCGCCGCTGCATCATGTAAGCATTGAGATTGTTAATGGCCGCTTCGGCACCATAGCACAGCATAATGACATTAACGGGAGAACCGGGTATGACTCCGCCACAACAGTGATCGACCTTGAGGGTATGGTCATTTTGCCGGGGTTTATTCACACCCATGCCCATACCAGCTTCAAGTACATACAGAATGAGCCGCTGCACGGATATCATACGGAATATTTGGCCGCGTGCCTTGCAGAAGGAATTACTACGATCCGCGATGAGGGGATGACTACGGCAGCATCGATTGAAGAGGTGGTCACTCACACGCAGCAGCTGGAGGGCGGTGCTTTTCCCAGAATTCTTACGTCCGGCAAAGTATTCACGGCTCCAGGCGGGTACGGTGGTCAGGAGCCTATCGGGGTAGGGAGTGCGGAGGAGGCGCGGCTTAAGGTCCGTGAAGTCCTGGGACAAGGAATACATTTCATCAAAACAGCGCTGGAAGACGGCTACGATCCCGCCACTGCCGGACTGCCCCAGCTGAATCAGGAGATTCTCGAAGCGATCTGCCAGGAGGCCCGAAGCATGGGTGCTTACGTGTCTGCTCATGTTACAAGTGCACGCAATCTTCAGATGCTGGTGAATGCAGGGATCAGCGATGCTGCCCATATGGTCTACGATCGGCTGGACGATCAACTGATCCGGCAAATGGTGAGCGCGAGCATCCATATCGTCCCCACACTCACCGTACTCCAGATGTTCCAGGACAAATTCGGAGCGCCGCTGCTGGAGCAAGGCCTGGATAATGTCCGGAGATTTATTCAGGCAGGCGGAGAGGTTGGACTGGGGGATGATTTTATCGAAGAAGCTCCTCCGTGGTACAGAGCCGGGATGCCGTGGAAGGAGATCCAGTTGTTAGGTCAGGCTGGCCTCTCCCCGATGCAGATTATTGTGGCTGCCACTTCAACCGGTGCTAAGATCTGTCAGCTTGCTCATGAGCTGGGTACTATTGAAACAGGCAAGAGAGCCGACCTGTTTGTCGTCGGGGTAGATCCGCTGGCGGATATTAACAACTTGCGTCAGGTCAGATGGGTAATGAAAGACGGCAAGATCGTATCGAAATCACACTAGCAGGAGGTTTTGCAAAAATGAACGCAAGAATTACACTATCTCCGGTCACCCCGGACGATATCGATTTCATCACAGATCTGGAGAGCAACGCCTCACTCTGGCCCTTCGAGGATATGCTTCCAACCGACAAAGAGGCGGTCCGGAAGACTGTGGCGGAACGAATCCATAGCGACTGGCACAGACAATTCCTGATTAGGCTAGCCACTCCCGAAGCAACCCCTGTAGGGGAAGTGCATATACACTGGTATATAAAAGAGCGCGAGAGCTGGGAGCTGGGCTACAGCCTTTTCGCTGAATACCGGGGGCAAGGCTACTGCACCGAAGCGGCGCAGCTGGCCTTGAAGCTTGCTTTTGAAGAATGGAAGGCCCACAGAGTCGTAGCAATGTGCAATGAGTACAATACCTCATCCATCAAAGTGCTGGATAGGTTAGGCATGGTCCGCGAAGGCGTATTCCAGGAAGAAATACACTGGAACAACCAGTGGGTCAACCAATACTTTTATGCGATACTGGACCGGGAGTACCTGGGGAGTAACGGGATATAGACCAGGGTAACGATGCTGATACCTAATGCTACGCTAAGCGGTGCCTCGCTCTTTAACTAACACTTCTCCATCTGCCTGATTTTGGCTGCATCCGGCGTTAGCGATGAGGAGAATCATCATAATGCTAAATGTATTCGGTTTTTCACATACATTCGGCCCATATGCCTTCGCAGCTTAAATTGTATTCGGTTTTTCGCATACATGGGCCAATATGTCTTCGCAGCAGCAAATTGTATTCGGTTTTTTGCATACATTCTTCTATGCTCCTCATGACGCCGGTTAGAAGAGCAGTCTTTTATTCAGAACTCTATTCATCTTCCTTCACAATTGCATCCTGAACCTTACCCGCACCCGTAACCTTCGTTGACATATTCAGAATCGCCTGCGTCACCGTTGTCCCTTCATCCAGCTCTATCTTAACCCCTGATGCAGAGGCAGCAGTCTTAAGCGTGCGTATGGAGCCTTTTTGCAGGTGGAGGACTGGTCCTTGGCCTTCAATATTCACGTCTACGAAATTACCGTTAAGCGTTACTGCGATCCCGGCCGCAAGACCGGATGGCAGATCAATATCTGTGAACCCTTCTCCGGTACCCTCCCCCTCTTCCAGATTTACACCGGACTGTACCGACAATGCCTTCACCCAGGTTGTACCTTCGGTGACCAGGCGGGCAGTTCCACTATTCTTCTGCACAATCACTTGGTTCATGGTTGTGTTCTTGAGCTGCACTGAGGGATCTCCGCTGCCCTGTATGATGACCTTGCCTAGTACTTCAACACTGTCCAAGTTCACCTCTCCGTTGCCGATCCCTTCCTCCAGGACCAGGTCTCCAAAAATTTTCAGATTCTGCAGCAGCACATCATAGCCGGATACAGTGACATTGTTATAGTATTTGATGGCTCCTGGTTCAAAGCTTCCAAGCCCCTCAGAACGGCTTATAGTTACACTCTGCAAGCCGCCGCTTGTGACATTGTAGTAATCCAGCAGTGCAACCGCTTCGGCCCGGGTCATCGCCTGTTCTGGAGCAAACCGCCCGTCCGGGTACCCCTTCATTCCTCCGGCATTGATCATTGCAGCGACATCGGCTTGGCTCCAGCCTGCAATCTGATCCTTATCGCTGAGCATGGATAATACCTCCGTGCTTCCCGTCTCAAAATACATCATTCTGCTCACCATAATCGCCGCCTCCTGGCGCATAACGGGATCGCCCGGACGAATCGTGCCTCCGTAACCCTTGATGATGCCCACTTCCAGCGCTTTCGAGATTTCTTCGTATGCCCAGCTCGTCTTAGGCAGATCGCTGAAATCAGCCTTCACCTTGCTCTCAGCCGTCAGCCCGGCCAACTGGTTGATTAACGCGATAAATTCCGCTCTAGTGATCGCCTGATCCGGCCGGACTGACCCGTCCGCGAATCCCTTCAGCCATCCCTGTTCCAGCCAGCGGCTCATCTGCTTCTGCGCCCAGTGTCCTTCATAATCGGCTGCCGCAGACATATGCCCGGCTGAACCCAGCAGCAAGCCCAGACTCAGCCCGACCGTTACTAATTTTCTTCCTATCATTACTGCGCTCACTCCTAAGTATGTATGTGATGCCAAATGAACCAAGCACCTAATCACAGTGTATCGGAATACATAGCCGTTGGGAACAATATCCAACCATGTGCATCCAGACATGCGAAACAGCCCTGGAGGCCGAGGCTTCCAGAGCTGTTAGCACCACACTGCCAATCCGGCAGCAGGCTATTTAGATAATCGTATTGTAGACCATGAAGAAAATCATGATCACCAGCGAAACCATCAGCAGCAGACTCATAGTACGGATCTTGGCAGTCTCCGCAGAAACATCACGGTTCTCTCTCATGCCTGCCGCAGCAAGGCGCAGAGGCTTGGTCATAATCCCGCCGAACGCGAACATAGCCAGCAGAAGCACCGTAACAATGATCATCCAAGGTACAGAATACTCGCCCTTGGTCATCATATAGCCGCCGGTCAGCAGCTGGATCACAAGGCCGTATTGGGCAAAACGGTTGAATCCGCCAATAGCACTCAAGGTGCCTTCCTTCGCCGGGGAGGACAGCTTAGCCGTCCCGCTTAAGATAAACGGCAGCACCAGATAGAAGCCAAGTGCCAGCGTCCCGATCATATGCAGAAAAAAGAAAACATGACCCATCATAATCTCCTCCAATTTCAATTTGAGGGGCTCCGGCAGATTGCCGGGGTTACATAGTTACCGAAGAAGTCACCGCTCGGACCGAATCAGCGGACTGATCGAGTGCCGCCTGTTCCTCCGCCGTAAGCTCCAGTTCAAAAATCCGCTCAATGCCCTCCGCTCCCAAAAGCGCAGGAACTCCCATGAACAGGTTCTCATAGCCGTATTCACCCTCAAGCAGAGCGATTACCGGTATGATCCGTTTCTTGTCCTTGAGAATAGCCTCCGTCATATGAACCAGCGAGGCAGCCGGAGCATAATACGCGCTGCCGTTCCCCAGCAGGCTGACAATCTCACCGCCGCCGACACGGGTACGCTGCACAATCTCCGCAATGCGCTCTGCCGGGATCAGGGTGTCGATCGGAATACCGCCCACGCTGGAATAACGCACTAACGGCACCATATCATCCCCATGGCCGCCCAGCACGAATCCGCGTACATCCTCCACCGATACATTAAGCTCCTGAGCGATGAAGGTGCAATAGCGGGCCGTGTCCAGTACACCGGATTGTCCAATTACGCGGTTCTTGGGAAAACCGAGCGCATGATACGCCACATAGGTCATGGCATCCACCGGATTACTCAGAATGATCACAATGGACTCTGGAGCCACACGCTTCACATTCTCACAGACCGACTTCACGATACCCGCATTCGTGTTGACCAGATCATCACGGCTCATGCCGGGCTTCCGTGCGATTCCTGCCGTAATGATGACAATATCCGAGCCTGCTGCATCCTCATAGCTGGAGGTTCCGGTAATTTGAGCATCGAAGTTCTGCACGGGTCCCGCTTGAAGCATATCCAGCACCTTGCCCTTGGTCTGATTCTCAAGCTGAGGAATGTCAAGCAGCACTACATTGCCAAGCTCCTTCTGGGCAAGCATAAGCGCCGTAGTCGCGCCGGTGAATCCGGCACCTACGATAGTGATTTTAGAACGTCTGATGGCCATAGTACCCCTCCCTCCGAATATGATGTTGACCTTGAAGCGGCCTGACGCAAGTATAAGCTACACAGATGTGCAGCTTATACTTGTCGTACTATCCGTCCTGGCCTAATTACAGATGGTTGATGATTTCGTCGGCAAAAGCAGAGCATTTCAGCTCCGTCGCGCCTTCCATTTGGCGGGCAAAGTCATAAGTAACCGTCTTATTGTTAATCGCCGCAGTCATTCCCTTGTAGATCAGGTCAGCCGCTTCCTGCCAGCCCAGATGCTCAAGCAGCATAACGCCGGAGAGAATGACAGAGCCCGGATTCACTACATCCTTGTCTGCATACTTAGGTGCAGTACCATGAGTAGCTTCAAAAATGGCATGTCCCGTAAGATAGTTGATGTTCGCTCCTGGAGCAATACCGATGCCGCCGATCTGGGCAGCCAGTGCGTCGGAGAGATAGTCCCCGTTCAGGTTCAGCGTCGCAATGACATCGAAGTCTGTCGGGCGTGTCAATACCTGCTGGAGTGCAATGTCTGCAATGGCATCCTTGACGATGACCTTGCCTGCTGCTTCAGCTTCCTTCTGGGCAGCGTTCGCAGCCGCTTCACCGTCGCGTTCCTTGATGACATCATACTGGTTCCAGGTGAAGACCTTGTCGCCGAACTCCTGTTCAGCCACTTCGTAGCCCCAGTTCTTAAATGCGCCTTCCGTGAATTTCATGATGTTGCCTTTGTGAACCAGGGTCACGCTCTTACGTCCGTGCTTGATCGCATATTCCACTGCCGCACGAACAAGGCGCTTCGAACCTTCTTCGGATACAGGCTTGATGCCGATACCGGAGGTTTCCGGGAAGCGGATTTTGTTCACGCCCATTTCCTTCTGCAGGAATTCGATAACCTTCTTCACTTCAGCGGAGCCTTCCTGATACTCAATACCGGCATAGATATCCTCAGTGTTCTCCCGGAAAATAACCATATCGACCAGCTCAGGATGCTTCACCGGAGAAGGAACGCCGTCGAAGTAACGCACCGGGCGAAGACATACATACAGGTCAAGCTCCTGGCGCAGCGCCACGTTCAGGGAGCGGATTCCTCCTCCGATCGGAGTGGTCAGCGGGCCCTTGATCGCCACAATGTACTCGCGGATCGCTTCCAGCGTGTCATTCGGCAGCCATTCACCATATGTATTGAAGGCCTTCTCGCCGGCAAACACTTCGTACCACGCAATCTTCTTCTCACCGCCGTAGGCTTTCTCTACAGCTGCATCCAGCACCCGCTTGGAGGCTTTCCAAATGTCACGGCCTGTCCCGTCACCCTCGATGAATGGAATGATCGGCTGATCCGGAACCAGCAGCTTGCCGTCTTCGATTGTAATTTGTTCGCCTTCTGTGGGCAGATCGTATTGTTCCAGTTTCAACATTTGTAGATATTCCTCCTAAAAGTATGATGTACAAGCATTCATATCATTCATTGTACTAAAGGGGTAGAGCAGCCCGCAAGGGCCGCCCTGCCTGCCGTCCTGTTATCGCTCGTCTACAGGGACGTATTTCATATCGGACATGCCCGTATATTCCGCACGCGGACGGATGATACGGTTGTCTTCGTACTGCTCCAGAATGTGGGCCGTCCAGCCCGAGGTCCGGCTGATCGCGAAGATAGGGGTGAACAGCTCCCGTTCAATCCCCAGCTGTGTGTAGACCGAAGCCGAATAGAAGTCCACGTTCGGTTTCAGCCCCTTTTGGCTGGTGATCAGCTCTTCCACCTTGACCGACATGTCATAGAGACTGGTGTCATTCTTCATCGTCCCCAGCTCGCTGGACATCTTCATCAGGTGCTTGGCGCGCGGGTCGCCGTTCTTATAGACGCGGTGTCCGAAGCCCATAATCTTCTCGCGGCGCTCCAGCTTGCCCTGAATATACGGCTCCACCGCGTCCAGGCTGCCGATCTCCTCGAGCATCTTCATTACGGCTTCATTCGCCCCGCCGTGCAGCGGCCCCTTAAGCGCACCGATCGCCGAGGTCACACCGGAATAGATGTCGGACAAGGTCGCAACCGTCACCCGTCCTGCAAAAGTCGAAGCATTCAGCTCATGGTCGGCATGCAGCACAAGCGCCGTATCCAGCGCCTTAACCGACACCGCATCCGGCTCTTTTCCCCACAGCATATAGAGGAAGTTCTCGGCGATGGTCAGGCCCTCTTTGGGCGCTACCGGCTCCAGGCCTTTGCGGATGCGTGCCAGTGTGGCAACTACAGTCGGAATCTGCGCCTGCAGCTTCAGCGCCTTGATCTGGTTCGCTTCCTTGCTCATATCATCGGCTGCTTCATCGTACAGCGCCAGACTCGATACGGCTGAGCGCAAAGCGGCCATGGTGTTGGCTTCCTTGGGATACAGCTTCATTTGAGTGAGCACCTGCTCCGGGATCTGAGCATAAGCGCTGAGGTCGCGCCGCAGAGCTTCAAGCTCCGGCACCGTCGGCAGACTGCCGAACCACAGCAAATAAGCAGTCTCCTCAAATGTGGCATGATCTGCAAGATCGTCAATATCATAGCCGCGGTAAGTGAGCACTCCATCTACGATAGAGCTGATCGAGGAGGTCGTTGCAACAATGCCTTCAAGTCCTTTGGTAGCTGTCATAGTATCTCTCTCCTTTGCCAACAAGAGTGTATAGTGCCGCTTCAAACCTCATGTAAACATTTACATTTGTTAGTATTTCAACTCTCTGAAAAAAAGCTTCAGGACCGGCTCAGAAGATTGCAACTAATTTTCTGCTCTTTAACCTTTAATTATCATACCGGATTTTGACGGTTATGTGAACAACGTGGAAGCTTTACAGCACATCAAATGATTTTATCGGAGGGATAGAAAAAAACGAATGCAAGGAATGTTTCATGATTGCGCTTCCAGGTTAGGGTTATGGCTGCATTCTGCCCTTTTCTATCGTTGCTAGTCTTTTCACACCCCCTATGAATATACATAAGACGAGCCGTTATTCCTGGAATCCGCCAGAGTGGGAGGGACCGAAGATCGATACACTTGTGCTTAAAAGATTGCTGCGCGGCCTCTGGGTCGTGCTTGCCGCCGCCCTGATTCTGCTGGCTGTCTATGTACTGCTGCCGCTCCTGTATCCCCTGCTGGTCGCCTGGCTGCTGGCTTACCTTATGCATCCCCTTGTCCTGGTGCTTAAAGGGCTGAAGCTCCCCGGCTGGCTCGCTGTATCCCTCTCGCTGCTATTCTACATCGGAGGCACCGCTCTTGTACTGACCGCCCTCATCACAAGACTGGTCAAAGAGCTGATCGGGCTGATTCAGACCTTCGATCTTCATACCGACCAGTGGCGGGAGCTGCTGCTGTCCCTGAGCCGCAATGCCAGCATTCAGAATATTATTAACCAAATCAACCAGTTTTACCACGACAACCCCGGCTATCACGCCACCATTGACAGCAATATCAACCGGACCACTGAAACTGTCGGCCAAGCCGTGACGCAGATGATTACCGGGTTCTTCAATCTCATCCTGAAGCTGATCTCTTCGCTGCCGAGCCTTGGCACCATTCTAATTGTGATCGTGCTGGCTGCCTTCTTCCTCAGCACCGGATGGGAACGGCATAATGCCAAGCTGACCGCCCTGCTCCCAGCCCCGCTGCTAAGACCGGTGTCGGAGATCTGGAAGGATCTGCGCAAGGCGCTGTTCGGCTACATCCGCGCCCAGCTGGTGCTGATCTCCGTAACAGCGGTGATTGTGATCATCGGCCTGCTGTTGCTGGGCGTCAGCTCAGCCTTTGCCATCGGCCTGACCATCGGTATCGTCGATCTGATTCCTTATCTGGGCGTCGGCATCGTCATTCTGCCGTGGGCCTTGTATTCATACATGACCGGTAACATGGCGCTGGCCATCGGGCTGCTGGTGCTCTACGGCGTCATCCTGATCACCCGCCAGGTGCTTGAGCCTAAGGTACTCGCCAGCAGTATCGGCGTCGATCCGCTCGCCATGCTGATCGGCATGTTCGCCGGCCTTCAGCTAATGGGCATGCTCGGCCTGATCCTCGGCCCGGTGCTGCTCGTTATTCTCGACGCATTCGCCCGCGCCGGCGTATTCCGCGCCCTGCGCAGCTATATCCTCAGCGGCAGGCTGCATTAGGGCGGCGCTCGAAACTAGCGGTGGCCCTCCGCCGCCGGGAAACTGCCTATAGCACCCCTCCCTAACGCCAAAAAGGCATCCGGCCGCAGCACCCTGCAACTGAACACCTTCTGACAAACCCGATTACTTCCTTATTACCCACTTACCTGCGGTAGAAGGTGAACGTGCCGTTCTTCATCTTCTTCTCGATCCATTTCAGCAGAAAAACCCGGTAAAGCGGCCGGGTCAGCGGAAATACCAGAGTAAAGCCGATCAGATCCGTGACAAATCCCGGCAGAATCAGCAGCAGACCGCCGAAGAAAATACATAAGCCGTCCAGCATGGTCCGTCCGGGCACCCGGCCTTCCTGCATATGTGTTCTGCTGTCCTGCAGCACTTTCTTGCCTTCGAACCGCATCATTAGCAAACCGATGACCGAAGTAGCCAGCATGATCAGCAGCGTCTTGGGCGCTCCAAGAAAACTTGAGACATAGATGAAACCGAATAATTCCACGGCCGGGACTGCAAATAGGGCGGCCCACAGCCATTTGTTCCTGATCATACTGCTCCTCCTTCTTCTTCCATTAACGCTATTCTTCTTCCTTCAGCGCAGCCAGGATGGCATGGAACAGCTCAGGCTGTGCCCTGTCGATCCGCACCGGCCGCCATTCCCCGTTCAGCCAGACATGGCTCGTCGAGCCGCTGACCAGAAGCTCGCCTGCGGTCCGCTCCTGCCCTTCCTGACCCGCCGCCATCCGGCGGATTTCATATTCATACACAACCCTCAGAGCCGAGAAGGTGGTTAACCGCGCATACACGGTAATAAGATCATCATATCGCGCGGGGCTTTTAAATTGCAAATCTGCAGAGGTCACCGGCAGCAGCAGACCGAGGCCCTCCAGCCTCCGGTAGTCGAAGCCCAGCTCACGGAACATCTCCGTGCGGCCGCACTCAAACCAGATCAAATAGTTGGCATGGTAGACGACGCCCATCTGGTCGGTCTCCTGATAACGTACGCGGATGGAGGTACTGTGCCAGCGGCTGGCCCATCCCGGTTGATGCGGATTCATATTCATGCTCCTTTCTAAAATACAGCCTATCCGGCAGCCATCAGCCCGCTAAGCGCCGATCCCGCCGGATGCAGACTTCAGCGGCAGTTTGCGGCGTGAGCTTCGGGCGACATAGAACAGAAGGGCCGCGCCCGCAGCCGCACTAAGCATACAGGAGAGGTTCATCAGCTCGACCCCGCCCTGATTCAGCAGCATCCCGTTCAACAGATTGCCCAGAATGCCGGCTAACCCGGAGAATACGATGTTAAAGACACTTTGCCCGGTCGCCTGCATCTCCGCTGAGGTAATCTTCGATACATATTCAACCGCCGCGATATAAAAGAACCCGAACGAGAGGCCGTGAAGCACCTGTACGCCGATCATAACCGAAGGGTACGGGAAGGCCACCTGAATTCCCCAGCGCAGCACATAGATCAGCGCACCGAGCAGCAGCGTCCGCTCCATGCCCAGCCTGCGGATCACACGGGAAGCGAAGAACATGGACGGAACATTGGTAATCGACGCCAGGAACAGAGCGATCCCCGCAGAGCTGGTGGACCCTCCGACCGACTGGAAGGCAATGACGAAATAGGTCCCGAACGCCGTCATGGTCTGATTGACCAGAAAGCTGCCGCCAAGGAAGGCCAGGAATATGCGGTTGCCAAGCAGTTTTTTGATCCCCTGGGAGAAGGACTGGCTCATCATATGATTCTCCTCCGCCTGCTTGGGAAGGGTGAAGGCAATCACTACAGCGACGCTATTCAGCAGCAGAAACGGCAGCCAGATGCTTGATACGGAGAACTTGGATACATACTGTCCCCCCGCAATGGCCCCTACGGCGGCGCCTATGCTCATCATCATGCGGATGCTGCCGTAAGTGGCTCCAGCCCTGTTCGCGGCCACTATGGCGTAGGAGTCGGCTATAGGCGCCTGTGTAGAGGAGAAGATCGTGGACACGGTATACACCAGCATCAGCACGATAAAATATTCCGACCGGTATAGGACCGCAAGCACTGCCGGAACCGCCACGCTCAGAATCAGCACCAGCCGCGCCTGGTTATACCGGTCGGAGACCACTCCCCATAAAGGCTGGACACAGATGGCGATCAGCGTACCCATAGCCATCAGCACGCCGATCTGGCTGACCTCAAGTCCATTCGATTTCAGCAGCAGCGACAGGTAAGATCCGAAGGAGCCCCCGGCCAGTCCCAGAAACAGATAGAACCCGCGCAGCTTTGTTATTTTTTCCATGGGGATTACAAGTCCTCTCTCATTCTTTTTAACAGAATACCCAACCTTCATAGCCGCCTGCTGCATTAAATAGAGCACAACCTATTATGAGGCGGTGGACAAGTGGGCCAAGTCAATAGATTAACACGAAGCAAACCCTGTCTGAAGGATAAACTCAATACGGGCAGAGCCGCCAGTTCAGGCTTCGGCTGGACGTCAAGCAACTGGAGCGGTTATGCCATTTCCGGCAAAAAAGGCAGCTACCGGCAGATATCCGCCGACTGGATCGTCCCTTATGTAAAGCCTACGGTAAAACCTACGTTCTCCTCGGCCTGGATCGGCATCGACGGCTTCAAGAACAGCAGCCTTATTCAGACGGGCACCGGCCATGAGTCGGTGAACGGAAAAGTCCGGTATTATGCCTGGTGGGAGATTCTCCCCGCCTCCGAGACCGTAATTCCTCTCCCCGTCTCTCCCGGCAACCATATGCGCGCTTCCATTGTCAAGATAAGTCCCGGCAAATGGTGCATCACCCTGCGCAATCTCAGCAAATGCTGGGTTTTCCGCACCGTACAGCGCTATAACGGACCGCAAAGCTCTGCCGAATGGATTGTCGAAGCACCGCAGGTAGGGTTCGATATCGCGCCGCTGTCCAAGTTATCCACAGTTTGCTTCACCTGTTGCCAAGTCAATGGACGTAGCCCCAGACTAAAGGTCTCAGACGGCGGCATTATGATCCAGAATAAGAAGCTGCTGGCCGTGCCTTCTCCTCCGCGCTCTTGCGGAAGCGCCTTTTCGGTCAGACGAATTTATCATAAAAGTCCCCCTGCCGTGTATTCCAGGAACCCTATTTATACGACTCCCTGACCTGCCGTCCTGCTCCACACACTCAGGTCCAATATATCCATTTGCATCATCGATATCAAAAAAGAGCAGCGGCAATCAAGCGCCACTGCTCTTTTTATTATATCTTATTCGTGCTGCAGATGCTCTTCCAAATCCTAGTCGGCTGGAATCGTATCTACCTTCACCAGGTTAGTGGAACCGGAACGTCCAAGCGGGATACCTGCAGTGATGACTACAAGATCGCCGGCTTTAACCAGACCGGAAGCTTTACCGCCGTTAAGAGCTGTTTCCAGCAATTCGTCAGTAGAATGAGCTTCAGGACCGAATACAGGAGTTACGCCCCATACCAGCGCCAGCTGACGCATGGTTCTTTCCTGGGTAGTCACAGCAATGATCTGTGATTTAGGACGATATTTGGAAACCACGCGTGCAGTGTGGCCAGTTACAGTCGAAGAAATGATCGCCTTGGCATTCAGATCCAGAGCGGAGATCGCTACGGATTGGCTGATCGCTTCAGTTACAGTAGTTTCTTGAGCAATCTGCTGCTTCATGAAGATCTCACGATGGTTCAGAGCAGATTCTGCTTTCTCAGCAATACGGGACATAGTCAGTACGGATTCTACCGGATATTTCCCGGCAGCAGTCTCACCGGACAGCATGATTGCATCGGTTCCGTCGAAGATTGCGTTCGCTACGTCACTTGCTTCAGCGCGGGTTGGGCGCGGGTTGCGCTGCATGGAATCCAGCATTTGGGTAGCTGTGATTACCGGTTTGCCGGCGATGTTACATTTCTGAATCATCAGCTTCTGAGCCAAAGGTACATCTTCAGCAGGGATTTCTACACCAAGGTCGCCACGGGCAACCATCAGGCCGTCGGATACTGCCAGGATTTCATCCAGGTTATCGACACCTTCCTGGTTCTCGATCTTGGAAATGATCTGGATGTGGGAAGCATCATGCTTCGCAAGCAGTTCACGGATTTCCAGAACGTCGCTGGCTTTGCGTACGAAAGAAGCGGCAATAAAATCAATGTCCTGTCCGATCCCGAAAATGATATCATTGGTATCTTTTTCCGTAATACCCGGCAAGGAGATAGATACTCCTGGTACGTTAACACCCTTCTTGCTCTTGATCGTACCGCCGTTAACAATACGGGTCTTGATTTCAGTGCCTTGAATGTCGACAACCGTAAGGCCGATCAGGCCGTCGTCGATCAGGATCGTCGATCCTACTTGAACATCGTTAGGCAGGTTGTTGTAAGTGATGGAGATACGGTTGTGGTCGCCAAGGATCTCTTCCGTAGTCAATGTCAGATACTCATCCTGAACCAGTTCAATCGGTTCTACTTCCAGCTTGCCTGTACGAATCTCAGGTCCTTTGGTGTCGAGCAGGATGGCAACGGTCTTGCCAAGTTCCTTGGATGCTTGACGGATCGTGTTGATCCGGGCTCCATGCTCATCAAAATCGCCGTGGGAGAAGTTCAGACGGGCCACATTCATACCAGCCAAAATCAATTTTTTGATATTCTCCAACGATTCACTTGCAGGTCCGATCGTACATACAATTTTACTTTTCCGCATTAGGTTTTCCTCCGTTTTTTCGTTCTCTCTGTCTCGTCTTTTCCAACTACAAAATCTACTATAAGGTTCGCTCTCTGTATAGGAACTTTATCACATGTAAAGACATGCACGTTTTATTGCGCCCTTATGAATATTACTGCATGTTGAACACAAAATCAATGTTAGTGCCTGTTTTTGCTGTAAATTAAAGTCGAATAATATAGGATGGCCGATAAAAGAAAAATCATCCTGCAAGAAGAACAGGATGATCGGAATGGGATTAATTGTATAATTGGTCTTGTCCCGATTACGGGCTGGAATAAGCTGGAATATGTTAAAAAGTGCAAACCGGAGGTATCGGCCATGCCGCTCATTCCCCGGAGAGAATCTCCCCGCTTACTCCACAATCTGCACTTCTTCCTGATCGGAATCCTGCTCTAGTAGCGACTCGGAAAACTCGCCGATTTTGCGGAATTTCAGGTAACGGTCTTCCTTCAGCGCCGCTGCATCCATACCAGACAGCTCTTGCAGGTGACGCCAGACCGTGTCCTTAACCGCCTCAGCCGCAGCTTCGTAATCCCGGTGCGCACCGCCTCTGGGCTCAGCAATAATCTCCTCGATCACTTCCATCTCCAGCAGATCGGTGGCCGTAATCTTCATGGCCTCTGCCGCTTGCTCCGCCTTGGTTGCATCCTTCCACAGAATCGACGCTGCACCGTTAGGAGAGATCGCAGAATAGATCGCATTCTCCAGCATCAGCACACGGTTGCCCACAGCCATGGCCAAGGCTCCGCCGCTGCCGCCCTCGCCTATGATCACGCAGATCACCGGTACGGCCAGCTGAGACATCTCGAACAAATTGCGGGCAATCGCTCCCGATTGTCCGCGTTCCTCGGCGGTGTTGCCGGGGTAAGCCCCTTTGGTATCGACAAAGGTGATGATCGGGCGGCCGAACTTCTCCGCCTGCTTCATCAGCCGCAGTGACTTGCGGAAGCCCTCCGGATGGGCACTGCCGAAGAAGCGCAGAATATTCTCCTTCGTATCCTTGCCGCGCTGCTGCCCGATGACGGTCACCGGCCGGCCGTTCAGCTTGGCGATTCCGCCGACTACAGCGAGATCGTCACCGTATAGGCGGTCACCATGCAACTCGATGAAATCCGTGAAGATAAGCCCGATCAGATCCAGCGAGGTCGGGCGTACGTGATGCCGGGCCAGATGCATCTTCTGGGCCGGGGATATATTGGAATAGATCTCATTCTCCAGTTCGCTGTAGCGCTCTTCAAGCCGGGCTACCTCATCGCTGAAATCAATGCCCTTCTCTTCGCCAAACTGCTTGAGTTCGGCGATTTTTTTGCGCATTTCTACCAGAGGCATTTCAAAAGGCAACTCTCCTGCCAACCTAAAATCCCCCTTTCACATCATGCAGCTCCAGCAGCTTGGTGAGTGTGGAGCGCATTTCCTTACGGTGCACGACCATATCCAGCTGTCCATGCTGCAGATTGAACTCTGCCGTCTGGAAATCCTCGGGCAGCTTCTGGCGGATCGTCTGCTCGATGACAATCCGTCCGGCAAAGCCGAATACCGCTCCAGGCTCGGCAATAATAATGTCGCCCAGGCTGGCAAAGCTAGCGGATACCCCGCCGGTGGTCGGATCGGTAATGATGGAGATATAGAGGCCGCCCGCTTCACTGAACCGGGCCAGCGCGGCACTTGTCTTCGCCATCTGCATGAGACTTAGAATGCTCTCCTGCATTCTGGCCCCGCCGGAGGTGGAGAAGATCAGCATCGGTAATTCCCGCTCTGTCGCTTCTTCAACCGCTCTCGTAATCTTCTCGCCGACCACGGACCCCATGCTGCCGGTGAAGAACTCAAAGTTCATCACAGCTACAATAACAGGATGTCCGCCGATGCTGCCCTGGCCGGTGATTACGGCTTCAACCTGTCCGGTTTTGGACTGCTGCTGCTCCAGTTTGGAGGCATAGCCGGGGAACTTCAGCGGATCAATGGACGCCATCTCGCTGTCGAACTCAATGAACCCTTCGGGGTCAAGCGTCATGGCAATCCGTTCCGCCGCATTCAGGCGCATATGATAGCCGCAGGACGGGCATATTTTCAAATTCTTCTCCAGTTCCTTGCTGTACTGGATCGTTCCGCATTTGGCACACTTGCTCATGAGGCCTTCGGGAATCTCCCGCTTGGGGCGCTCGCCTTCTGCCGGTCCGCCGCTTCGCTCCAGACGTTCTGAAGGAATAGTGGCGTACTTCCGTTTTTTCTGAAATAAATCTTTGAACAAGGGTCGCACCTCTTCAGCCGTTTATTTGCGTAAATAGCAGCTTGCCGCTGTCATGAATGCTCTTGAATCTCTACGCCATACTCTTCAGGGATGCAGAATCAGATTGAGAACCTCCTGCACTTCTTCAAGCTCTCCCGAAGGAACCAGAATCTCAAACTGCTGCTTGGACATATTGATGGGACGGCATTTAATCAGAAATCCTTCTTCCGTAAGCTTCCTCTGGATCATCTCCGCCACTTTGGCGGTCGGCGCTATATAGATTACCGTCCACATGCCCTGCAAGGCCTCCCTAATCTCGAATCCAGCCGTATCCTGAATATAATGAAATTATGATAACACAGTTTTCTTTTTTCCCGCAAGCAAGTCTGGCAGGAAGGACTCAGGTCCGGGAGGCCGCACACAACGTATCAGGAGCAGCCGTTATTCGGTCCCGGTCACATGGGGATATACCTTCGCACCCTCATGCCGGTGGGCAATCCGGGCTGAAGCTGCAGCCGCAATTCCGGCCACAAGATCATCCAGAAATACGTGAATGCTCCCCTTATCATCATTCAATTTGCCGATAATTCCAAGCTTTATTTTATCGAGGTAGCCGAAGCTGGTCAGACCGATCATTCCATACACGCTCGTGATGCCCAGCGCCAGAGTCTCGTCCGCCCCGTAGAGCGATTCATCCGCTTCCATTACCGCCTGAAACGGCTGGGGCAGCAGCTTCTTCTCGGCCAGCTCATCCAGCGCAATCCCGGTCATGAGCGTATACTGGACCTCTCTTTTGCTCAGGACCGACTTGACACTTACCAGACATTCTTCCTCTGTTAGAGTCGGATAGTAGACCGATTGCAGAATATAGACGATCTCCGCGATCGAGCTCAGCGATACTCCCCGGCGCCCCAGCAGATCCTCCGCCATTTGATAGGACATGATGTCATTCCCCTTCCGCACGGGACAATGCCCCGCTATGATTTAGCTGAACTTGAGAGTGAAGCCTGACAGATTCATAAGTTCACTCTATTGGTTCCCTAATGTATGCGGAAGAGGGGGCAAATGTGCTAAAAAGATCAGGGTTGCCATGCCCCGATTATGGTGCATTGGGTATGCTCATTATTACACCTGTCTGCATGTTCGCTTCGAACATGCTCCAAGGATGGCTTGGCTGCTCCTATCTGAGGCGGACAGTTCCGGCACCCAGCATCTCCTCAATGGCTGCGAACAGCTCCTCCGAGGGCTCGATCCGGTAACTGTCGCTGAGCGCAAGCACCTTCTGGTTGCGCTCGTAGAACAGCAGCGTCGCTGCGGGTCCCGGATGGTTCTGCAGCAGCGCCTGGAGGCGCGGCAGCAGACCCTTCAGCTCAGCGCCCGGCGTGATCTTGATGAAGACACGCTGGGCGCTCTGCGCTGAGTCTGCGAAGCGCTCAGCAGCCGGGGCCTGCCCCGTGCGCAGCGGGGCAGGGCTGCCCGGCCGCGCGTCTGACGCGGCCGCGGAAGCGCGCGCACCGGGCGGCTGGGCCGCCGGTGTGCGCGTGCCCGGTGCAGCGGCGGCGCCAGCTGCACCACCGGGCCGGGCGCCGGGGCCACCGGCGCCCGTGCGGGCGGCAGGAGCGGCCGCAGGCGCTCCTGCGGGGGCACTGCGGCCCGCGCCGAAGGCGGGCCGGCCCCCGGCGCTGCGGCGCTGCAGCAGCGCGCGCACGCTGTCCGAGGTGAGCGGAGCTACCTCCTCGGCCAGCAGCTTGAAGCCCTCGTCCTCCTGCTGCACCTTGGCGCGCAGGGCCAGCAGCGCGCCCTTCTCGATCAGGGCGCGGCTGCGTTTCCACACCTCAGGGAAGAGTACGACCTCGCAGCGCTCGATCTGATCTTCCCACTCCACAAAAGCCATCGCCTTACCGGCTTTGGTCGTGATCTCCTTCAGCGACACGACCATACCGGCCGTCACGGTCATACTCTCATCCGCTGCTTCGCCAAGATCCATCAGCTTCTGCATTCCCGGCTCTTCCAGCAGCCCCGCATGATCATCCAGCGGATGGCCGGAGAGATAGAGCCCGAGCAGCTCGCGCTCCAGCTCCAGCTGCTGGGTTCCGCTGAACCTCGGTATATCCGGGTAGCGGATCTCCCAGTTCGGCGTCTCAATGAGGTCGTCGAACAGCTGGATCTGCAGCTCATCGCGCTCCTTGCGCCATTTGGCCGCCGCGTCCACCGTCTCATCCAGCATCGCCAGCAGCTGCGCCCGGTGTCCGGGCAGAGCATCGAAGGCACCGGTCTGCAGCAGCGATTCGATGACCCGCTTGTTGCAGACACGTAAGTCAACCCGGCGGCAGAAATCGAGCAGGCTGTCGAACGGCCGCTCCTTGCGGACGGTTATAATATTCTCCACAGCCTGCGTCCCCACATTCTTGACCGCTCCCAGCCCGAAGCGGATATGCCCGCTCCCCTGGCCCGGCACCGGCGTGAACAGCACACCGCTCTCGTTGACATCAGGCGGCAGCACGCCAATCCCGGAGCGGCGGCATTCCAGTACGTACTCCGCCACCTTGCGGTGGTTACCCATCACGGCGGTAAGCATAGCGGCCATGAACTGTACCGGATAATGCGCCTTAAGATAAGCGGTCTGGAAGGCCAGCACCCCGTAAGCGGCCGCATGGGCGCGCGGGAAGCCGTAGTTGGCGAACCGCACGATCATATCGTAGACGGCATGGGCATCCGCTTCGCTGTAGCCCTGCTTCAGACTGCCCTCCACGAAGTGGCTGCGCTCCTGATCCAGTGTCTCCCGCTTCTTCTTGGACACTGCACGGCGCAGCAGGTCTGCTTCGCCAAGCGAGAAGCCGGCCATCAGCGAAGCAATCTGCATGATCTGCTCCTGATAGACGATAATGCCGTACGTATCAGCCAGAATCGGCTTCAGATCCGCATGAGGATAGACGACCTCGAACTCCCCATGCTTGCCCCCGATGAATTTCGGGATAAATTCCATCGGACCCGGCCGGTACAGCGCCACCACCGAGACAATATCCTCGAATCCACTCGGCTTCAGGTCCTTCAGCACCCGCCGCACGCCAGCCGATTCTAGCTGGAATACGCCAGTAGTCTCGCCTGCTCCCAGCATCTCATAGGTAAGCGGATCATGATCCGGGATGAAGCGGAAATCCGGCACGCTCCCGGTCATCTCCTTCACCCACTTCATGCACCTTTCAATAATCGACAAAGTCCGCAGACCCAGGAAGTCCATCTTGAGCAGCCCGACGCTCTCCAGATGCTCCATGGAATACTGGGTCAGTGCCGTACTCTCATTGCCCGCCTGGAGCGGAACGGCATCCGTCAGCAGACCCTTGGAGATGATCACACCGGCAGCATGTGTAGAGGCATGACGCGGCATTCCCTCCACCTTCATCGCCATGTCGAGCAGGCCTCTGGTCTTCGGATTCGTCTCATACAGCGCCTTCAACTCAGGCGTACTCTCCAGCGCCCGGGTGATGCTGATGCCAAGCTGGCCCGGAATCAGCTTCGCCGCCTTGTCCACCTCGTTATACGGCAGATTCAGCGCCCGGCCCACATCCCGGACAGCAGCCCTTGCCGCCATCGTACCGAAGGTGATGATCTGCGCCACATGCTCCTTGCCGTACTTATCCACCACATACGCAATAACCTCATCGCGGCGTTCGTCGCTGAAGTCGATATCAATATCGGGCATCGTGATCCGCTCAGGATTCAGGAACCGCTCGAACAGCAGATTATATTTCAGCGGGTCCACATCGGTAATCTTCAGCGTGTATGCGGTAAGACTCCCTGCGGAGGAACCACGGCCCGGACCGGTTACAATTCCATTTCGATGGCAAAAAGCGATAAAATCCCACACGATCAGGAAATAATCGCTGAACCCCATGCTCTCAATGACTCCCAGCTCGTAGTCTAGCCGCTTCTCGGCCGTCTCCTTCTGCTCCGGCGATTCCCAGAGCGGAGTATCCGCATAGCGCTGCTCCAGCCCGCTGCGGCACAGCTCGCGCAGATAAGCAGCGGCATCCAGCCCTTCCGGCAGAGGTGAGAATTCCGGGAGAATATGATTGCCGAACGTCAGCTCCAGATTGCACGCTTCAGCGATCCGCTGCGTGTTCTCTATCGCCTGCGGCACATGCGGAAACAGCGCTGCCATCTGCTCCCCGCTTTTGAAGAACAGCTGGTCCGTCCCGATCTTCAGCCGGTCCTCATCGTCCACGGATTTGCCCGTGCCGATGCAGATCAGCACATCCTGAACCTCCGCATCCTCCTTGTCCATATAGTGGACATCATTGGTCGCCACCAGCGGAATATGGAGCTCTTCAGCAAGCGCAGTCAGCTGCGGATTCACCCGCTTCTGTTCCGGTATCCCGTGATCCTGCAGCTCCAGATAGAAGTCGCTTCCAAAAATCTCCTTATACCGCAGCGCCGCCTTACGCGCCTCATCCTCCCGGCCGTGCAGCAAATGCTGCGGTACTTCTCCGCCCAGACAGGCGCTGAGGCAGATGATGCCTTCGGCATGTGCTGCCAGCGCCTCCATATCGATGCGCGGCTTGTAATGCTGGCCCTCCAGATGGCCGATGGAGATCAGCTTCATCAGATTCCGGTAGCCGGTCATATTCTTCACCAGCAGAATCAGATGGTAGATCGGCTGATCCTTGCGGCTTCCCCGCTCACGGCGGGAGCCTGCGGTCAAATAAGCTTCACAGCCGATAATCGGCTTGATTCCCTGCGCCTGGCAGGCTTTATAGAAAGGGATGGCCCCGTACATCACACCATGATCCGTCAGCGCCAGCGATGTCATGCCGTATTCGCCGGCCCGGCGCACGAGATCTGTAATGCGCGCCGCCCCGTCCAGTAAACTGTATTCGCTGTGCACATGCAAATGCACGAATGGGCTCATATTCCCCACTTCCCTTCAGCTCCAAATCAAAACATAAGATGAAACTATTTTATCATATTAGAGGGGGAGCCGCCCATAGAATGGATTAAGCGCATATGGACAGGCAAAAGCCAGGCCGCCGCCTGATCTAAGGAGGGAGCTTTTTATGGATATTTTCTTAAGCAAGGCCGTCCTCGACTTCTTCATCGCGTTCGGCATAGTGCTGGGTGGAGCGATGCTGGGCGGAATCGGAGCCGTCGTCTCTCTTCAACCGCCAACCGATACCATGCTGGAAATCGCAGACCGGATTAAGATATGGGCACTAGCTGCCGCTGTAGGCGGAACCATCGACCCGATGCGGGTCATTGAGAGCAATATGCTGGGAGGCAATCTCTCTCCGGCCATCAAGCAGATTCTCTACCTCGTGTTCGCCTTCCTGGGCGCTCATATGGGCAGTGAGCTGGTCAAGTGGGTCTGCGGCAAGTAGAAGCGAAGGGGTGAAAAGATACATGCGACTTCCGCCGTTTGACCGCTACCGCCGTTTCTCGCAGATTGCTGCTGTATTTGTGCTGGGGATGATAGTGGGAGCCGCCCTGTATAACGCGATTTATCATATGGGCTATAACATGCTCTGGGTCAATAACCAGGATCTGCGGCTGGAGATTGAACAATACCGGAAAGACATTCTGACGCTCAAAAAATACAACAACACCTCCACCGTCATCCGTGAGATTAAGGTGCGCACCGAGGACAGCAAGGTCAAGGACGGTGCGGCGGCGCTGGACCCGGTGACAGCCAAGGAGGTCCTCAGCAAGCTGGCGGGCGATCTGGAGCCGCTGCGCGGGCGCAGCATGTTCGATATCGATTCCGACGGCAAGCTGGCGCGCCTGCTGCTGGACAGCAAAATCTATCTGGCCCGCGAGAAGGAATACACCGTCAAAATCCGCACCATGCTGGTAATGGAGGGCGTGCTGCAAATCTGGGTGGAAATCAGTCCGTATAAACGCAGCTGAGCCGCGAATCATGATACAATAGTGGACAAATTACAATCACAGGATACAGAGTGCCCGGCTGAGGCTACGCTGACTGCCCGGTCTTCCACAAAGGAGCTGCTGTTCATGATTATGTTCATTAAGTATCTGCTGTTTGCCCTGCTCGTTATCTTCATGGTATGCGCCGCTGCGTACAGCATCTCTTCCCGCAGAAGCACCGACCCGCTCGTTCAAGGAACCAAGCGCTCAATCATGAACATGCTGCTGGGCGGAATGCTGGTCACGCTTTCACTCATGTCGATGTTCATGTTCCGCGGCTCGACGCTTAACGTGGTCATTGAGACTGCTTTTCTGCTGCTGGGCCTGTTCAATGTCTTCTCGGGACTGCGCAGCTACAGCTACTACAGCCGGATGCGCAGCAGAAGCTGAGGGTTCAGCCCCCACCCATACAAATAGACCAGTTGCCATCCTGCTCACCTGCAGGACAGCCCTGGTCTATTTTGAAATTTTTCCGTAAATGAATCCTTATTCATCATTACTCGCTCATCCCCGCTACCCGTGGTCAATCGACTGCAGCATCAGAACGGCCTTGGCTACAATGGTATCCATATAGCTGATTTCAATCTCCAGCTTACAGGTACGGCGGCTGATCTCCAGCAGCTTCGGCATGACGGTGATGGAATGCTCAATCTGTACCGGACGTATGAAATAGGTTGACATATTGTCCAGTACATAGTCGTTCCCGGTAATGTCCTTGGCTGCTTTGCAGGCGGACAGGGTCATTAGGGTGGACAGAACTCCCTCCGAGATCGTCCCCAGATCGGTCGCCATCTGCGGGGTAATGAAGCCGTGGAAGAACAGCCTGCCCTCCTCATCCCGCTCATCCGCGAACCCGTTCCAGATCAGATGATCAAATGTCTCTCCCAGCTGCGGCTGATTGCTGGCGTCGCGCAGGCTCTGCAGCACTTCACGCCGGGTGACCGACCCCACGAGCTTGCGGTTACGGTCCACAATGGGCAGAAAATCGATCCCCTCCCACATCATAATCTGCGCCGCCGAAGCCAGCGAGGTCTGGAGTGCAGCGGTGACCGGACTGCGCACCATCGCCTTCTCGATGCTCTGCCCTTCGCTGAGATCCTCCACATCACGCCGGCCTATAATCCCGATAACCCGGTGCCACTCATCCGTGACCGGGAACCGCTGCTCGCCGCTGGCCTGTGCCAGTTCACGCAGCTCTCCTACGGTGCTGGAGATTTTGAGCGTGTTCAGCCGCAGCTTGCCCTCCACGATATCCTCGACCAGCATAATCTTCTTCTTGATCAGCCGGTCAAAAATCGCACGGTTAATCATCGAAGCCACCGTAAACGTATCATGTCTGGACGAGATTACCGGCAGGTCAAGCTCATCGGCCAGCGTTTTGACCTCACGGCTGGTGCCGAAGCCCCCCGTTACAAGAACCCCTGCCCCCTGCTCCAGCGCAAGCGAATGCACATCATCGCGGTTCCCTACGATCAGCAGGCTGTCGGCATCGATGTACCGGATCATGGCATCGACCTTCATCGCACCGATCACATATTTATGAAGATGCTTGTTCAGACCCTCTGCTCCGCCAAGCACATGCCCCTCAACAATATCTACGACATCCCCGAAGGTCAGTTGTTCGGAAATATTCCGCGGCTTCTTCTCCACCCGGACCGTACCGATCCGTTCCTTGGTGATGACGATTCCCAGGTTCTCCGCTTCCTTCACCGCACGGTAAGCCGTACCTTCGCTGACCCCCATCTCCTTCGCCAGCTTGCGGACGGAGATCTTGGTTCCTACCTTCAGACTTTCAATGTGCTGCAGCAGTTGTTCATGCTTTGTGATATTATCGCCTTGACCTTCCAACTGTTACACCCCCATACCCCGATCTGTACTATTCTGTACCCATTATACATGCTGGCCACACCGGAGTACAACAGGTTACACTGTATCTTTCAAAAGTTATGACAGCTCTATGACAAGCCATCAGGTATGTATGGCAGGTATGCCGAAACAACAGGCCTTTCCGGGAAAAACACATCAATGAATACAGCTAGGAATATATATATAACACCGGGTAACTTACTCCCGTCAGGCGAGGCACGCACAGATAACCCCCGGTCCGCCGCAAGGGCACACAGGGGGTAGTTTTACACCACTAGCTCTATACCTGGACTATGATCTCTGCGACACCCGGCCTTCTTCGTTCCACTTGCCCTGCCACTGCGCCAGCTTGGCCTTACGGACGGCATCCAGACGCTTCTGCTTCTCTTCATCCACTCCGATAATAAAATGCAGATGTGAGGCAATAACCAGGAACGCGAAGACACACCAGACAAGACCGAAGCCCAGCACCCAGCCGGAACCATTCTGAAAAGACAGCTTCGGCAGCGCGTATAACAGCATGGCCAGGGCAACCAGCAGATACACAGAGTGCTTGAATTTACTTTTTTTTCTCATTGCAGGACCGCTCCTTCGCTCTAGAAGATTGTTAGAATGAATCTATATCTCTATTCTATGAACCTGCGTCCTGAAATATGAGACAAGCTGCGTAATTTTTCAGCCGGGCTAGAAGTCAGCAACAGGTGCAGAAGCAGCCTCTATTAGCTCGATATTCATGCTCAGTCTTTAACACCCCTGCGGTTCATTCTTACAGTTTTAAAGCTGATGCTGTACTAGACAAAAAGGGTGATCCCAGAGCCACATGGCCCTGAAATCACCCTTTTACTGTATCAAAGCGAATCCCCGATGCGCTGCCGGTGTTTATTGTGCGCCGTACATTTGGGACAGGCTGTCTGTGATGATTTTGTTCACATCTTCGATGACCACACTGAGGCGGCGCTCTGCGTCGAACAGACGGCGGATGCCCAGGTTCAGGTTAAGCACCTCGAAGAGCTTCTCCATCTTCTCCATGTCCTCCTGCGGAGGCATGTCCCCGCTCATCATCCGCTGCTGCAGCTCAATCTGGCTCTGGCGGAAGTTGTCGAGCATCTGCTTGCTCTCCGGATCTGCTTCGATCACCTTCATTGCACTGGTAATATCCGATACCTCACTGCTGTCCTTAATAGCACGCGCCAATTCATGCGCCTTATCAATCACGTTCATTCTAATTCCTCCTCCAAGTTATGTTCGTCTCTGCTTCGCTGCGAAGCCCCGCTCATTCAGCGGGTAGCGGCCCTATGCCCGTCCACCTGGCGGCCCCGGGGGCTGTCCGCGCCCAAATTTGGCAGCTGCGTAAGTTACGCCCGGGCACGCCTACTTCCTTCTGTGCTCCCGCCCTCCGGTCCAGGGCGCGCCTGCCAGCCCCCTGGCTGCCGGCGATATTAATCCGCCCGGCACGGCTTTTTCGGGAATAGGTCAATCACCAAGGGTCAGATGTCTCCATATGATGAATGATATGTAACCCTCAAGATTCATATTGCCGGCACCATGCTTGCCTACCGGAAGGAGATCCACGATGTCTAAGCTAAAGATCCCGGTTCAAACGGTCCACTCGGGCATCCTGCAGGAAAATGCTGTAATGCTAGGCGAAAAATCCATGAAGAGGCTCAAAATACCGGCGCACGGAACTATTCAGCTGAACTTCGGCTCTTTCCGGCAGGAGGTTACCGTAATTCCTGTTCCCAAATCCGACAGTCTGCGCGTTAGTGAGGCACTCGCCCGGCGGCTTGGCTTAAGACAGCACCTGACGCTTAACGCTTCCTACAGCACCGGCAGCCGCATTCTGCGTCTGGGGCCGATGATTGGCGTCCTGGTGAGCCGGGACCATCCCGAACAGCCGGAGCGAGTCTTCGGCCAGATCACCATGTTCTGCCGGGAGCTGACCCATGCCTGCCATGCACAAGGCACCTATGTCTATTTCTTCACCCCGGAAGCGCTGGAATCACGCACCACTACCATCCAGGGCTGGGTCTACGATGAGGGCTGGCGGAAGCTGAGTCTTCCTGTTGCCGATGTGATCAACAATCGGCTGACCACGCGAAAGGTAGAGAATAAACCTAGCGTACAGCATTTTTTGACAGATGTAAAATCCCGCTACGGAACCCACTTCTTCAACGAAAAGTTCCTAGACAAGACAGAGGTATTCGAGGCGCTGGCTCTAGACCCCGCCCTGCAGCGGTACTTGCCAGAATCGCATGCCCTGACCGGCTTAGCCATACTCAAAAAAATGTGCAGCAGCTATCCCAGCGTGTTCCTGAAGCCGGTACGCGGCAGCCTGGGCAAAGGCATTCTGCGCATTTCCAAAGAGGAAGGCGGAGGCTACCGGCTGCTGTCCACCACTCCGATGGGCACACGAAAGCAGAGCTATACCAGTCTGGCGAAGCTATTTCAGACCATTGCCCCCAAGATGAAAACCACCCGCTTCCAGATCCAGCAGGGTCTCTCCCTGATGGAGCTTGGACGGCGGCCGGTCGATTTCCGGGCACTGGTGCAGAAGAACGGCACCGGCAAATGGGGCGTCACCTCCATTGTGGCCCGGACCGCCGGAAGTAATCATTTCGTCTCCAATCTTGCCCGCGGCGGCACGCTCAGTACGGTCAAGGAGGCCGTCGGCAAAAGCAGTCTTCCGTCCGGTGTCAAAGAAAGCACCCAGGTTCAGCTGCCCAGAGCGGCGCTGGCCATTGCAAGAGGGGTTGAGACTTACATTCCCGCGCATTTCGGGGAGCTCGGCATCGACCTCGCGCTTGACCAGTCCGGCCGAATCTGGCTGCTGGAGGTCAACTCCAAGCCATCCAAGAACGACAATACACCGCTGAATGACCAAAAAATCAGACCCTCTGTCAAACAAATGATTCTATACTGCCGTTATCTGGCCGGGTTATAAGGAGGACATCATGACCACAACAGCAATGGGGTTCCTTGGCATTATGACAGACCGTCGCCACGGGATTCCTCCCATCGCAGAGCCGGAGTTCTGCAGTCATCTCTGCCGTGCGGCCCCGCTGTATGATCTGAAGGTCCTGATCTTTCATCCGGACGGTGTAGCTGCGGACGGCTCCTATGTCAGCGGATATCAATGGCAGAACGGACAATGGGAGCCTGTGCATTCTCCGCCGCCTGACATTCTCTATAACCGTTGCTTCTACAGGACACCTGAGGAGAAAAGAGCAGCAGCGGCCGCCCTGTCTGTATTGACCCGCTGTCTGCCCTGGTCACGCGGACTTCCAGATAAATGGGGAGTCTATGAGATTCTGCGGCGCAGCCCTTCTGCCAGCGTCCTGCTGCCGGAGACTGAGCTATACAGCAGCAGCGAAGCGCTTGGCAATATGCTCGCCGGAAGGGAATACGGCGTTTTTCTGAAGCCCAGAACCGGCTCCCACGGCAAGCGTACCGTACACGCTGTAATGCTCGGCAGACGCGAGGGCGGCGGAGTAAAGGTGCGGGGCAGAGACAGGAATAACGAACCTTTTCAATATGTTTTCGGTACGCTGGACGAAGGTCTGGACTGGATCGGCCGCTTCATCGGCCAGCACCGCTATATCATACAGCCTTACCTGCATCTCACCGGCAGCGGAGGACAGCCGTTCGATGTACGTGTGCTGATGCAGAAGAACGGCACCGGTGCCTGGACACTGACCGGCATGGCCGTCCGGCTCGGCACCCGGGGATCACTGACCTCCAATCTGCACGGCGGAGGCACAGCCGTTCCCGCCCTCCCCTTCCTGCTGGACGAATACGGCGCGGGAGGAAGAGACCTGCTGGAGGAGCTGACCCTGGCGTCTGCACTCCTGCCTCCGCTGCTGGAAGAATCCTGCGGCAGACTCGGAGAGCTGGGCCTTGATTTTGGCATCGATGCCGGAGGGAGAATCTATCTGCTGGAAGCTAATTCCAAGCCAGGGCGCACGGTGTTCCGGCTGACGGGCGACCGCCGGGCTGCTAGACTCGCTGCCGAGAACCCGCTGCGCTATGCGCGCCATCTGCTGCTTACCTCAAGCAGCTACCACAAGCTGCCTCCCGGGCAGCTCCGTACACACGGGAGAATGATATCTATGGTTCCAAAGGAGGATTCATAAATGGGTCTCACTTTTTGCAATGTCCATTTCACCAAGCAGCCTGATCGAGTAGTATATGTCTCGGGTGAACTGATGAGAAGCCTGAAATTATCCGGCAAGAAGAACATCCGCCTGCGCCTTGGAAAAGATGCCATCCCGGCCACGATCAAGCCGATCAAGCGTGCCGGCAAGCACCTCTTCCTGGCCTCGGGCGTCAAAAGCGCCATCAAGGTCCCGAAGGCTGGCGGCATCTACCTGCGGAATCTGCAGAATGACGAGGTGCAGCTCGGGCCGCTGGTCGGTGTGCTCTCAGACGGACCCGCTTCTGCAGCGCAGCCCTTCGGCTCCCGTACCGGCTTCATCAAGCAGCTGCTGCGTGAAGGCAGCAACAAATGCTACATTTTCGCCTTCATGCCGCGGGATATCGACTGGCAGCAGGAGCAGGTCAACGGATATTTCCTGACGGCAAGCGGCCGCTTCGAGCGCAAGCTCGTGCCCCTGCCGGATGTAGTCTATAACCGCCTGCCCAGCCGCAGAGCTGAGACCTCCCCTTACATCAACCAGCTGCGCGAGCGCTTCGGACGTAAGAAAATTCCTTATTTCAACTGGAGTTTTTTCAATAAATCGGATATTTACCGGCTGCTGGAGAACGACGGGGCGGCGAACCGCTTCGTGCCTGAAACGCACAGTAACCCAAGCTCCGAACAAATGCGGGATATGCTGGACCGTCACCACTTCGTCTATTACAAACCTTCCGCCGGCAGCCTGGGACACGGCATCTACCGCCTGACCTACCTGCCGAAGAAAGGGTACTTCGCCCGGTACCGCAGGAGTGGCAAGAACGTGCTGCTGCGCTTCACCAGCTTCGACAGCCTGATGCGTATGCTGCGGGGCCGCCATGGGCAGAGCATGCAGAACTATGTGGTCCAGCAGGGTATCCGCCTTATCGAGATTGACAACTGCCCGATTGATTTCCGCTTCCATATGCACAAGAACGGCAGCAATCAATGGGTCGTCGTCGGAATCGGGGCCAAAAAAGCCGGACGGGGCAGTGTCACCACCCATCTGAAGAATGGCGGAGCGCTACTGACCCCGCAGCAGGCCCTCGGCCGTGTGTTCGGGGCCAGATCAGATGAAGTGCTCCAGCGCGCCAAAACTACTGCCGTCAAACTGGCAGAATCTCTGGAGATCCAGCACCGCCATCTGCTCGGCGAGATCGGGTTCGATCTCGGCATTGACCAGGATGAGGATATCTGGATGTTCGAGGCCAATGCCAAACCGGGACGCTCTATCTTCCGCCACCCCTCCCTGCGCGCTGAGGGCAAAGCTTCCATTGAGCACATCCTGGAGCATTGTCTGTATCTCAGCAAATTCCGCAGGAGGGATGACTTGTGAACAGCCGGATACCCGATCCCAGTAAGCCCGTAATCGCCATTCTCACCACCAGTGACCGGCTTCAGCAGTTCCGCGGCAACCGCAGTAACTTCCGCGACATTATCCGTACCGGCAGAGAAATGGGCTATATGGTCTATGTCATCACCGTCCGCGACCTGAAGCTGAATGAACAAATCGTGAGCGGCTATGTGCCTTCCGCCAGCGGGAAGCTCTGGTATGCCATTCCGGTTCCGCTGCCGCAGGTCATTTATAACCGGATTCCCAACCGCGAGGAGGAGGAGAAGGCACCGGTCGCGCGCAAAATTGCCGAGTGTCTGGAGCATCCCGAAATCTCGCTGTACAATCCGAGCTTCTTCAATAAGTGGAACCTCTTCGAGTGGCTCAAGGAATCCAAGGCAACCTCGAGGCATGTGCCCAAGACCCGCCGCATGCGCAGCGCAGCGACCCTTACCGCGATGCTGAAGAATCACGAGAGTCTCTATCTCAAGCCGGAGAAGGGCAAGGCGGGCAAAGGCATCATGCGGCTGAGATACCGGCCGGACACTCTCCTTCCCTACCGGCTGCAGATTCAGAGCGGCAAAAAGAACACGACCTATAAGGCCGCGTCTGTCGAACGGCTCTGGGCCCGGATCGGCCGGGAAAAAGGATCCGCCCGCTACATTGTCCAGCAAGCCATCGTGCTTGCCGGATACCGGGGCCGCCCCTTCGACCTGCGGGTGCTGCTGCAGAAGAACGGCCGGGGCGCCTGGGCAGTAACCGGCATCGGTGCCCGGCTGGCCGGGGCCCGCAGCATCACCACCCATGTGCCGCGCGGCGGCAGCATCGAAGATCCCTCCAGCATGCTGGAGGGAACCTTCGGAGCAGAGCAGGCAGCGCTTATCCTGAAGGATGTCTCTACCACTGCGCTACTGGTCGCCCGGCAGATTGAGCGGGCTTCCAGCAACATGCTGGGCGAGATGTCAATGGACCTCGGGGTCGATGAAGAAGGCGCAGTATGGTTTTTTGAAGCCAATTCCCGCCCGATGAAATTCGACGAGCCGGCGATCCGCAAGCTGTCGCTCGAACGCATCTTCCAATACGGCAATCATCTGTCCCGCCAATCCAAATAATCCATTATTCGTCAAAGGAAGTGACACCATGCAGATATCCTCGCTCTACGACAGCAATCCCGCACAGTGGGAATCCAGGCGAAGCGGATTGCTTGAGTTCCTGAGTGAGTATGGGGAGCAGCGGATTACACTTCGCGGATGCAGGAGGCTGGCCCGGCTGACACCGGATCAGCTTGCCCTGCCGGGGGTCTCCCTGCTCGTTGCCACATTACGGGGTCAGAACGGCCGCCAGCTTGCAGGCGTCAGCTTCGTGTCCGGTTTCGGCAAGGAGGCCTGTGTAGTCGCCGTCCATCCCCTGTACCGGAACAAGCACACAGGCACAGCCCTGCTTACTGCACAGCTGGAGCGCCTTGGGCAGCTGGAATGCCATGTGGCCTGCGACAATGCAGCCAGCCTCAAGATGTGTTTCAACAGCGGGCTTGCCGCAGTAGACCTCATTAACGGACCTACAGGCAAGCCCACCCTGCTCTTGCGTTCCCCCCTGAGCGCAGTTGATCCCGCCACTCTTCCGCAAGGAGGTGAACTCCTGTGTCAGAGCCCGTCTTAGGCATCCTTACCCTGTATCTGAACGACGCCAAGCAGCTTGAAGAGAAGAGCGTATACCGGAGGATGATTATTGAAGGCAGCCGGATAGGATTGGATGTCTTTGTATTCACCCCGGCAGATGTGCATGTCAGCAAGGACCTGATCAATGCGATGGTCTATGATGTCAAAAGCGGAGTATGGTCGCGGAAATGGCGCTCCTTCCCGAATATGATCTATGACCGCTGCCGGATTCAGCGCAGCCAGCGCTTCCAGCAGCTGCTGCGCTTCCGCGCGCGGTACGACCATCTGACCTTCCTGAACCGCCCGCTGCGTAATAAATGGACGGTGCACCAGACCTTCTCCCAGCGGAGCCGCTTCCGGGCCCATATGCCGGAGACGCTGCTCTACCAGTCCTCTGCCGATCTGCAACGGATGCTGAAATCCAGCCCCGTCGTCTATGTCAAACCGATTAACGGCACCGGGGGGCGCGGCATCCTGCGGATAGAACGCCAGCGTGAAGGCAAGTCTCTCTTCGATATTCAGGGACGCCGCCAGAGCCGCCAGATCATCGCCCCGCGCAAGGTGTCCCTGAGCCGGCTGGAGACCATCGTCCGCCAGTGGTGCATCAGCGGTAAATTCCTCGTGCAGCAGGGTATCCCGCTACGGCTGCCCAGCGGCCGGTTTCACGATTACCGGATGCTGGTGCAGAAGAACGGCCAGGGCGACTGGGAGTTCACCGGCATGGCCGGCCGGGTGGGCGCCGCCCGCAGTGTCACCTCGAACCTCCATGGCGGCGGGCATGCGATGAAGGCCGAGACGCTGCTGAAGCAGTGGCTTGGCAGCGAAGAGCGTGCCGACAAGGCCATGCTCGCTGCCGAGAAGCTGGGGATCGAGGCTGCCGCCTATCTCGAAGACAGCTTCGGCGCCCTCTGCGAGCTGGCCCTGGATCTTGCCATCGACCGCGAGGGCAAAATCTACGTGCTGGAGGTCAACCCCAAGCCCGCCCGCGAGGTCTTCGCCCGCTCCGGCGACAACAGCACCTACCACAAAGCGCTGGTCCGCCCGCTGGAATATGCGATGTGGGTGTATAAGAACAAGAATACGCCTAGTTCGTCTAAGGTGGTTGAGGAGTAATATAGACAGCCGTTCCCTGCGATTGCGGAGAACGGCTGATTTTTTCTGTAGAACAGATGTATATGAAAAACGAATACAGTTCACTACCATGAAAGTACACAGGCCAGATGTATGCGGAAAGCCGAACACATTGGGGCTGCTGCGATAAAGGATGCTTCCCCTGCCCACAGCCAGTAACATTTTTACAGAAATCCTGCAAGAAATGCAGCAATACTGCCCAATAAAACCCGCCTATGCTGAAATCCTGCACGAAATGCAACAAAGCCAGTGCTAACTTACTCTCTGCACCGAAATTTTGTGCAAATAATGCAACAATATACTTCAGCCGGTAACTTTTAATAGAGAAATCCTGCAAAAAGTGCAACTTACGGCTCCATACAAGCGGTCCGTGAGAGAGAAAAACTCACATATCAAAGTTACCCGGCAATGAGAAACCAACACACCTTCACCTGTTAGGGTGATTTTGTTCTTTTATATGCTTATGAGCAAAGTAAATCCCTATGCCAACATTGTAAATCGCATGGGCCCAGAATGGCCGGAATCAAGGAACCTGTAGAATAAAATAATAAGGCGAAGATCAGCCCGTTCATAAATACGATCAGGTAGGCTACATAAACACCTTTATACTGTGGTACATGAATGATCCAGAACAAAAAGGAGCTTGTTAGAATTACAACCTAGTCCATGATCGGGCTATAGCCGATAAACAATCCGATTAACACACCCCTGAAGAAAAACTCTTCAAACAAGCCTCCCCCCAGTGAACTAACAGCAATACCGCTTGGAGTCCTTATGATTTTTTTATCATTTCTGCGCCTCCTGATTGAGGAAGCTCTGTGTTTGTTTTTATGATGAGACCCAAACTAATAAGTACTACAATTGTACCTACACTCAAGCCCAGTAAGGCAACTGAAAGATAAGAGAACCCATCCGGGACAAACAGCGAAACCATAAAGGGCATGATCTCTCCCCACCTAAAAATCCCTACAAGGATCAGTCCTAAGATTAAAAACGGCGTTAAGCCTAACAAAATTTGCAGCAACAGCTTAGAATGCCGTCTGGAACTTAATGGACTCATATATTTATTCTCCCTTTAATTCATTAACATTTTTATAAAAGACTTGGATCACTTGCCCTACAAACTCTGCCATATCAACAGGTAATAAGCCTTTATAAATTTCCAGCTGTTGTTCCAGGTACTGATTGGAATCAGACAGCTCATCTATGGGTACAGGTACCCTTTCTAACAGTTCTTTTAATTCTCTCTGTACGCCTTTGTTTAATTTCGTCTAAAGGCATGTTTAAGCTTTTGAGCAGCTGGATATTGAAGAAACTCTTCAATTCATCCCTGGTATACATTTTCTGATTGAATTCATTTCGCTTAACCGGAACAACGTTATTACCGCTATTCATTCCTTTAATACTGTTAGCACTGATCCTCGTCGCTTGCAGCTCTAATAAAAGCAATCTAAACACTTATCTTATTCCAGAAAATTATGTCGGCTGGGTGCAGATTATCTATAATCAAGAGGGACTTGACCCTATCAAGCAGGTTAATGGGAAAAACATTTATACCATTCCTGAATCAGGAATTTTAAAAACTTCCACTCCAGTTGAATATGGAGTATCTTTCGATGAATTTTACTACTATGATGAACAAAATAAGCAGCAAAAAATAGATGTAGACCAAATGATCCACGGTCACCATATAGGCGACGGCGAGTCTGTTAATAGTTCCGGTAAAATAGAGGGACCTACGGTCCAGGAGTTTTTTGTCGGAACAGAAACAGAGCTTAAAAATACTCCTGATCCGGAGTATCCTGTAGAGCTTATGAATAAAACTGGCATGAAGTATAAATTCAGAAGCAAAGAAAGGACAGTGAATATGGAAAATGTATCAAATGCAGATCAATTGGAATCCATAACCTCTATGCAATCCACAGTCAAAAAACTTGAGAGCGCTTTGTCCCAAATGACTCAAAGTGGCGCCAATACTACCCTGGTAACCAAACGCCTCCATGCGGTATCCATCGGCTTAGCGGTTCTGGAAAATGTCTGGAATCAAAAGCCTCATCCATATACACCTGAAGATTTAGCAGAGGCCGGCAAGGTTCTCACTGGTTTAACCCCTTCAGTTGAGAACAGTTATGCCAAGTCAAAGGCGGGCAGTCCACAAAGAACGCTTTTGGAGCGGAGAATTAAGGCTTTGAGGCTGGCTGTTCAGGCGATTGAGGGACAAACTCATTGACTTTTGATGCAAAAAAATCCCAGCTTGTATCATATCCAACTCTAGAATTCCATCCGTTAGAACGCAGCTTTTGAGCTAAATGGATGTAATCAGCACGCTGCTTATCGTTTAGGCTAACATCAAAAGTACCGTCACCAACCCTGAACTCATTCATGTAATCGTACAATTTCATAAGAATAGCTTCTTTATCCTTATCTGTTTCCATTCCACTGTGTAAGATAATTGAATCGATGGCATCATCTAGTTTCTGTGTAACAAGCGTTTCATTTTTCCATTGATTATCTTGTTGATACTGTATAGTTTCTTCAAGTTGAACTAGATCTCGTTGAATGTAAGCATTCAATAATTCATATTTCAAATCTTCAATTCTGTTGACTCGTAGACGATCCATAAATAATGCAGCATTTCCGAATAAAGAGACTACTAGAATCACTAAAATCCAGCTTTTTTTCTCCATATTTTCTCCAACCCCTCCTGAAGGCAATATAAAAACCAACGGCAGTCTTGAACTAAAAGCTCCAGACTGCTGTTGATTTATCGAATTTTATTATTCTTCTACACCTGTAGGCAGGTTTTTACCTGCTGCATTTGGCTTCGTGTACATTTTTTTCAGTAGGATCGTCTGCACGATAATGAAGATACCGCCAACCACCCAATATAAGGGTAGCGCAGCAGGCATCCCAAAAGAAAATACACCCATCATAACCGGTGACAACAATCCGATGAAAGCCATTTGGTTATTTACGTTGTGCTGATTCTGTCCGGAAGCGGATTGCGACAAGCGGAACTGAACGAAATACACTGCAGCGGCAATAAGCGGCAAAATCATATCGGTCTGCCCCAAGCTAAACCACAAAAAATCGTGAGCGGCCATTGGAGAAGCATCGGTAAACAGCCCATACTTAAGGGGTTGAATTGATGCTTTTGGTAGAGCTGCATCATCTCGGCTTGCTGTTGCTTTTTGGCATCCGTACTAACGTCGTTCTTGTACTTCTCCTGAAGTGCAGTTAACTCCGGCTGGAGGACGGTCATCTTCTCTTTCATGTCCATTTGTTTCTTGGTTTGATTCATCATGAGCGGCATGATCGCAAGTCTAATGATGAACGTCATCAGCACGATAGATAATCCGTAGTTTCCGTGAAATGCATCGGCGAAGAATTTGATCAGGAACGATAATGGATATATAAAAAAGTGGTTGAATATCCCTGTTGAATCGGCTGTGATCGAGTTTTCTTGAACTGCTGTCGAACACCCGCTAAGCACAATAACCGGAATAACTGCCGTCAACAATACGAGAATGGGCTTGGCCCATGGTTGAAGCCGCATGATCTTTTTCATCGTTGTCCTCCCTAATTGAAAGTATGATTATCAATGTGGGGAAGGACATTGTCCTCTTCATCCGGTGCTTCTCTTCGTCTGGCAGTACGTATGATCCAACGCTGTATGCTGCTCGGTTGCGACAGTCTGACAGCCACATACCAAGTGGAACCCGCTGCAGCAATATCATGATCCCAGTGAATCTCTCGTACAGAAAAATGAGCAAATGGAAATGATACTAAGGAATAGATAAGAGCGATCGAGAACGCCAATTGAACTAAGTCATAAAAATGCTCCAGCCAGGTTCACCTCCGTATGAGCCATATCGGATAAAGTTGAATAAGGATCATACGTTAGATTGACGTTGTCGTTTCACTTACCTGCACGTTAGATTAACACATAGCAGAATGTCCTGCTCCTCACCCTTTTGATCCACAATAGAAATTTGCTCAGGCGGTTTTTCCAGGCTTTTCCCTCTAACTAACAGCTGTTGTTCCCCTTCGATAGGGTACCTTCTTATATACACTCCTGAACCGATATCCTCATACGGATACTTGTCAAAATCGCTCCAACTCAGTGCGGCTCCCTTGTCCGCTAAGCTCTCTAATTCATTTAACGAAATATAGCCGCTCGTTCCTTGCTCCTTATGACTTTGGCAGGCTGTACAGATCATTAAGACAAATAACAATGTCATTGAAAGCTTGAGGCATTTGGATAGTGTCATACAATCCCTCCAAGTTCTTATCATTCCACTGGTAATCTCAGGGATAATTATATCGTAATTTATGCAAAACCAAAAATTAAGGAGTAAGTTGAATTGTGGTTGAATTACGTTCTATTGTGATATACTGAACGAAGGAGGTGGTACTTGTGTCAACGGTAAAAGAAAATTTGCTTCAATTTCTGGAGAAAGTGGAGTCAGGCAATGTTACTGCTCAAGATATTTACAATGCACAGACTCTTTTAGAGTCTTCTGTAATTATTTCTTCAAAAGGTGTGCTACGTAAGGGAAGACAGGGAAGTCATAAAAACCGCCGCATTAAATTCACTCCTTCCTTGAGCAAAGCTTTTCAATCAAATGATTTCTATACCGTTCAAGAGGTTGCTGAGCGCTTTAATGTGTCGGATAAAGCAGTATATAAATGGATTAAACAAAATAAAATTGAATGGGAACGTACCAGCCAGCATAGCAGGGATATTCGAATACCCAAGAAGCAATTTAAAAATCCTCCCGCAGAAGCGGAAGTTACAGCCCTCGAAAAATTCATTTTTAATAACGCTGCTGAGATGGAACTCGTTAACCGTAAGGATCTATACCGTGATGAAGACTAAAATTGTCATCTGGGATGGCTGCATACTTGCTGATCGGTTTATTTACCGAAATCACAGGGTTCGCAAGGAATTCGACCGGTTATATGATTTGCATATCAACGGCCTTGTAGAATTCTGCCTGCCCAAAGCTGTTCAGGCAGAATTCTATGGTTTATTGCGCTCGGGAGGCATAGCTATCCGTACAGAAAAGGATGGGCCGATGAGACCCGTTGCTTTCGAACATGACAAACTTATGCCACTCTTCGAAATGTTCAAGGGGATTTTTAATGTGGAATTTCTGGATTCATTGGGGCAAATAAACTGGCCTGAATTTTCAGACGATTATAAACTAATTGTGGAAGAAATTATGCAAGAGGAGTATGGCTGGAGACATAAAGGCCAGGATGTGATTGAACAATATCTAGGGAAGACAATTGCCATGTTACAGGAGGAAGCAAAGCAGGAACGGGGACGTAAAAAGCCGCTGAAGGACATGGATGATTATCCGGTAATGGCTGCAGCCATTATACATAACGCCGACATCATTGTAACTTATAATCTTAAGGATTTTATTGATCCATTTGGCCAAATTCGTGTGATGAATCTGGATACATTTCTATTACCGGAGACGCAGGATTCGCTGTTTTAAGATTTATAACCATCAACTTAAAAAGGATGCTAAGAGTGTATGCACACTCTTAGCATCCTTTTTACTATCTTAGCTTCACTTCAGCCCCATACCTCTCCTTCCAATGCTCCATCCACTGCGAATAATCCAGCCCTTTGATCTCCTTCAGCGTCTTCCCTTCGATGGAGTACTCTCCGCCGGTCACGACGAGATTCTTGATTGTGCTTAGCGGACCCGAGGTGCCGCCTATGACCTCATGATCTGCAAGCATGACATTTACGGCAATCCTGTATTCGTCCGGGGGATATTGCTGTTCCAGGGGATGATTCTCTACGAGGAATCGGTAAGTTATGATTTTTTTGCCGAAATAGGCATCAGGTTCTTGCTTCTGCACCGACCAGAGCTGCATGTAATCCAGATTCTCAAGCATGGTCTGATCCAATGTGTATTGGGCAACTTCTCCTGTAGGGTCAACGATCCTGTAACCAAGAGTCTCAACATATCTGGCGGCGATTTGCTCGTCAGTCTCACCTTCGGCGGCGCTCCCCTTGTTGCTGCATCCCATTATGGCCAGCAGTGCCAGGCTAAGCATTAGGAATAATCCTATGAGCCGGTTCATTCGTTTCGTCCCAATCTCATTGCAATACGTCTGAGGCTCTTCTTCTCTGGACAGCGGAGATTACAACCGGGACAGCAAAGACAAGAGATAGTCCGAACAGGACGATAGCTGTAATTAAAGAGTTATGCCCACCGTCAGAAGAATCGGCATGATGGCCACCACCCACCAGGATTGCCCCGTCATTGGAATTGCGGTTCATAGAATTCAAGGCATCTGCCGATTCGCTAACCGCATCCCTAACCTCTGAAGGACTGATATTCTGCTCATTCGTTAAATCAATATAGGTCTCGTTAACCTCATTGTTTATATAGAGATAATCCAGCTCGTAGCGTTTGTCGTCAATAAGCTCTACAGTGCCCTTTCCGGCATACTCTGCTTCCAGCCGCTTCACGGTGTTGTCAAAATCATTATGATTGCTGATGTTATAGATGGTCCATGCCCCTGACTCCAGTGTAGCTTCGATCACTCCAACCTGGGCCTCTTCCAGATAAAGAGGAAATTTATAACCCGCCATTTCATGTGAAATGGAGTTGTCCTGGACATTCAACTGGTAATAGGGGATTCCTTCCCCTAGAGTGGCCTCATGAAAGCTTGTTTTGCCCGTACCATGAAAGTTATCCTTCTGGGCTTCAAGGCTATCCGCATAATACTCTTTATATTCCTGCTCAATGGCTCCTTTGATCTCTGCCCCAGCCTTCTCAAGACCAGAATCGGCATATGCAGCATTTCCAGCCAGTGACAGAGCCAGGACAGCGGTTAATAGCAACGCACGAATTTTCAAAAAAAGCCCTCCAATTGTTGTTTGTATTAGGTCATTAATTTCAATTAATATTGTTTACTGTATTAACCCACTTATAAGTGGAATTGCTCTTGAACGTAGAATAGCCTTGAACGTTGCTCGAACCATCTGCCGGATCAATATAATATAAGTTCTGAATATTGTTAGTGGTATTGTAGTAATACCCTTTAACTACAAAGGCATGGCCAATACTCGAGCCAGCCTTGCTCGTGAACGCAAGAACATTGGAGTAATTATCTATATTGCTGACTAAACTATTGTACGACGGCACACTTAGTGATGCAGATGAGCTTACGCCATAGGCGGCAAGTCCTGCCTGGGCATCGTAGACCGTCCCGGCCGTGTCCATGTATATGCCCTTTGCAGCCTTCACTATATTTTGCTGGGTGGCGCTGGATTTCCCCAGATATTGTCCAGCCATGCTGGATACAGCCGCCCAGCACAGATAGCTGCCCTGTTGTACTTGGGAGGTTACGTCATGAATACGGGCTCCAGAAGCGGCGTATACGCTGCCTGCAAATAGAGAAGCGGAGATCATCGAACTAAACAGAATTGACAGCGGTTTCAATTTCATTTTTTTCACTTTTTTCAAATCCCTCTTGGAGTATTGATCCATCGGCCGACAGAACTGTAGATAATACTATCATAAAATACTATATTTGGAATATCTAAATTAAAGCTTTTATATTGATAATCATAGATTTAACAGGCCGCCAAAAGCTTATTTTCAGCTTGTCTCATAAGATTTAAGTATACACCTTGTGCAATGAGTTAACTATGCGTATACTTCTAGTAAGGGGGCGATGAGATGAGCAGAATGAAGAAAATCACGTTATTCACGGGTATTGGATTGTTGAGCGTTGTTGTCATTGCCATTGTTGCGGTCTACGCCTTCGTAATCCAACGGCCGGTGACCTCTACTCCCGTAATCACGGAAGTGAAGCCTTACGAGTGGAACAAGGTCAAGCTGGGCGGGAATACCCTTTCGAGCGATGGATCAGAGTATTTCATCTGGACCAAAACCGGTGAGAGCAACAACTGGATCATCTTCTTTTCCGGCGGCGGGGTCAGCTGGGATGCCCAGAGCGCTGCACATCCTATTAAGCTCATGAACTTTATTAAAGGCGGAGATACAGGCAACTATTTCGCTGACATTCCGTTCTATATGCTGACTTTGCTCGGCGGGATGATGGATACGGACAACACGGACAATCCTTTTCACGGCTGGAATGTGGTCTACCTCCCTTATTCAACAGGTGACTTCCACATTGGTAACCGCACCGCTACGTATCCGCGAGAGGACGGCAGCACCTTCACCATGCGGTATAACGGGCGTAATAATGTGCGCAGCAGCCTTGACTGGATCTATGCGAACGTGGCTAAGCCAGATAAGCTGCTGATTGCAGGCGAGAGCGCGGGGGGATTCGGGTCAGCCTTCTGGGCGCCCGAGATTGCATCACATTACCAGGATTCTGAGATTTTCCAATATGCGGACAGCTCCTTCCTGAAGTCAGACAAGTGGCCGCAGGTGATGGAGCAGGAATGGGACTCGGATTTCACTGCAAACTTCGGGTATGCGCCGGAGGCAGATATTATCGGGGCTGCTTTTCGCGCGAATGGCCGGCTGCTGCCTGTTGGTACGGTGCTTTTACAAGCCTACTCGGTATATGATGAGATTCTGATCCACTTCCAGAACAAGATTAACGATCATAATGGTCCACGGGACCAGAAGCTCATTAAGGAATGGTCAGAGGAAATGCGGCAATCGGTAGCTGCTCTAGCGGCAACGGTTCCTAATTATTATTACTATTTGACGGATTACGGGCTGAATGCTGAGAACGGGACCACCCCGCACACTTTTTCCACCCGGGAGACCTTCTATCAGGCGGAGCAGGATGGTGTGAAGCTTGTGAAGTGGCTGGGGGATGTGGTCAATCAGCAGAAGCGCTATTCGGTAGGCAGCAAGTTCTTGGGGGCGTCAGCACCTGCTCAGGAGTAGCTCCTGCAGCAGCGGTATTTTCGCAGGAAGACAGGAGAGAAGATCATTGAATTTACGTGAAAAGCAAATGCAAATGACCAAAGAGCTCATTAAGGAGGCCGCGCTGGGCCTGTTCTGTACTCAGGGGATTGAGCGCACGGATATGACACAGATCGCCGGACAAGCCGGTGTCTCCCGCCGCACATTGTACCTTCATTATAAGGACAAGGAAGATTTAGCCGCTGAACTCTATGTCGATAATCTGGAGCAGATGTTTGGACAGCTGCTGTTTGATTTTGATTTTGCACAGCCAGTACAGTCTCTGGAAAAGATTCTGGATCAATACCTGGAGCTGAGAGAGCATCAGGAGTCACTGATCTACTATGATGCCCTTTTTGGAGTCTACTACAGTACTCTCTCCAAGAATCCGGCTGAACTCCCTGACTTCAAGAAGGCCATGGAAGTCTGGTATTCCCGGTATATCAGCCTGGAGAGCGCCTCGGTGGCTCCAGAGCATCAAAAAAAGTGGCTGGACCTTCTTCAGAAGTCCACCCACCTGTATTTCATGTATTTACAAAAAGCGGTTATTCTTACCCGCCAGCGGGGCGGTTCAGTTACCGGGGAAGACAGGGCAACAGACCGTCAATTTAAGGATTTCATTATGTCTGGCGTAAGGGCAACCTGACGATAATCGTCGTGCCTACTCCTGCCGCACCGTCTACCTCGATACTGCCCTGATGCAGGGAGACGATTTTTGAGACAATGGCCAGTCCCAGACCGTTCCCGCTATTACTTCCATTCCGTGACTTGTCTACGGTATAGAATCTTTGGAACACGGCGCCCCACTCCTCCGGGGAGATCCCGATGCCATTATCGCTGATCGTGACCGCAACTTCCGCTGTACTGCGGTCTATACGGATGCTGATCCTCCCGCCTTCCGGCGTGAACTTGATGCTGTTACTGAGCAGATTCATCCATACCTGCTTCAGCTGATCTTCATCCCCTGTGATATGAACAGCTTCCGGCAGCTCCAGATCGATAACGATTCTTCGGGCTGACCATTGCGGCTCACAGGTCACCACGATAGTTCTGATCTGCTCGTCCAGACGGAAGGGGACTGCCGTGAAGGGGTGATGCTCGGAATCCAGGGAAGCCAGCTTCAGCAGATTATCACTTAGCCGGGACAGACGTCCGCTCTCCGCAATGATGATATCCAGATAGTCCTTACGTTCCTCTTCGGCAATCAGATCATTGCTCTGCAGCGCCCTGGCAAAACCGGATATGGAGGTAAGCGGTGTCTGGATTTCATGGGAGACATTGGAGACGAAATCCTGCCTCATCTGCTCCAGCTGCTTCAGTTCCCCCGCCATTTCCACATAGCTCTGGGTCAGCTCCCCTATCTCGTCCACACGGTTCATTCTGAGATCCACTTCGAAATCACCCTTGGCCAATCTTCTGGTGGCATTCGTCAAAGCCTTGATCGGCTCCACCAGATATCTGGCAGCGACAACAATACATACACTTCCCAGCACAAGCACGAGCAGCAGCACAAAGAGTACCAGCCGGTTGACAAGATGTTCGTTCTCGGCAGAATACTGCAGCAACATCGCACGCCACTCCCCCTTGAGCATGAAGGGCATTCCGATGAACGTATCATCATCTTCCGTGGAGGAACGATAGACCTTTCCCTGCAACACTTGCCGGACAGCGCCGGGGGTGATGGTCACAGCCGGACTATCCGAGAGACCGTAAAAGCTATGTTCCCCCGAGGGATGGTACATGTGGATAGGATGCGCCGATATTTTAACCATACTATGCAGGAACTCATCCATATCTGTAGGCTTGGCGTCATCATAGCGGTGAATAATCTCCCTGCCCACTGTGATCATCTCGTTCTGTCCCTCATAGCTTATCTGCTTCTGAAATACATACAAGCCGATGAAAAAGGAACAGATCAGACTAAAGACAATAATGCCAAGAAACGTGAGAATGATCCGGACATACAATGTCTTGATCATGGCTCAGGGATCAGCCGGTATCCCAGACCGCGGGCAGTTTCAATCTGAAAACCCTCGCCATTGCCGCTGAACTTCTCCCTCAGCCGGCTGATATGCACATCTACCGTCCGCCCGTCCCCTTCATAATGGAGTCCCCAGACTTGCTGAATGAGTTGTTCTCTGGTGAAGATCTGCCTGGGGTGGCTGACCAGCAGAAACAGAAGATCAAATTCCTTCAAAGGCAGCATGACCGGTGCCCCGCCGCGTGTAACCTGAAAGGTCCGGCGGTTCAGCACCACATTGCCGAGCTGCACAGACTGGGAAGTAACTACCAGTGAGCGTTTGAGCAGCGCTTTTACCCGCATCACCAGCTCCACCGGATCAAACGGCTTGGTCAGGTAATCATCCGTTCCGAGCCGAAACCCTTTGATTTTGTGGGCGGATTCCGCTTTGGCCGTCACCATGAGAAGAGGGAGATTCGCATCCGAACGCCTGATTTCCCTGCACAGCTCCCAGCCGTTCAGTCCCGGCATCATAATATCCAGAATGACAAGATCAATCTGTGAGTCCTCTATGATCGACAAGGCCTTGGTGCCGTCCCCGGCTTCTTCGAGGTGGAACCCTTCTTTGCGCAGATATAAAGACATCAGCTTCCGGATATTGTCATCATCATCCGCGATAAGTATTGTAGCCACGGTCATCCTTCTCTCTTAAGCGTTATCCAAACTGCCAGCCGAGCAGATTCCAATAGTAGAAGAAGATCGTCAGTACGATAGCCGAAAGCGTCACTAACGTGTAATGCACCCGCTTCAGGGCGGTCCAATACTTATTCTTCCAAACCAGTACAGCCGAGATCAACATTGCCAAGGTCAAGCCCGCCATAATGATTGGCATAACCAGACTGACAGATAGCAAAGGACAGATACCGCTGAGCTTCTGCATAATGTCCATGGACATAATAATCATAAACAGAGTAATAAAAGACAACAGCGCCCAAACGGAAGTTCCCGCAGATAACCGGATGGCCCGCTTTTCGGGGAGCGTCATCGCCTTGAACCTGCGTCTGAAGAAGATAGGTCCAGGCAAGGCCGTGAGGAAAATGAATCCGACGACACCAAGCAGTATGAGCCAAAACTCACTCTGATCCAAAAGCGGCGTACGCTCCAGCGGCATCTCCGGAGCCATGTCCAGAAGCATATGTGTCACTGTGCCAGACTCATCCGTAAGGAAGCCGATCTGATCAGTCCCTTCCTCCAGCTGGAACAGGTTAGGGGCAATTGCTCTGTACAGCTGTTGTTCACTGCCGCTTCCCAAGGATATCTTGTTATCCACAACCGTAACATTCAGCTGGGCAAAAAAGTTAAAGAACTTGTCAATATCACTTATGTTGCGGCGTGTAAATTGATAGGAGCCGGCATATTTCTGCACAGATTCCGCGGAAGCGGAGAACTCCGGCTGCTTCACTTCGGAAGCGGGATAATACCGGTTGAACAAGGCCTGGACCAGATTAGCCGCAGCTTCGCTGCCTTGACCGCCATTGTAGGATAAGAAAATCCCCAGTTGCTTGGCAGGCGCGAGATATAATTCCGTATTGAACATGGGATCGGAGCCGCCATGAGAGATTATTCTCACCCCGTTCACCCGCTTCTCTGCGAATCCGAGAGCGACTCCCGGCAGGCGCTTATCGAGCTGAAATGCCGTTGAATGCATGAATGCGGCAGTCTCAGGCTTCAGAATCTGCCCGCCGCCATATTTACCGTTCTGCAGATGCGCGATCATGAAATGGGCCATGTCTAATGCAGATACGGTACCCGAGCCGGCAGGACGAAATCCGCCCTCGAAGGTAGGTGTGCCTGGAATAAAGCTGCCGTTCTCGCTGTTATACCCTACCACCTGGTTAGGGATGAATGACTCCGGCAATGGCTCCACGACCGTCGAATGCTTCATGTCCAGCGGATCGAAGATATTCTTCTGAATATAATCATTATAAGGAATACCGCTGACGTCCTCCACGATCATCCCGGCAAGCGTGGCTCCATAGTTAGAATAGGCACTCATCTCACCGGGCGGTCTGATCCGGGCGAGCATATGTTTATTGAGTGTCTCCGAGATGGAACCGGGCAATCCGGCAGGATCAGTGACGATCTGATAACCGACCCCGCCCTCTTCAAAGCCTGCTGTATGGGTCATCAAATGACGCATGGTGATCGGTTCAGGATAAGTGGCAGGAATCTTCACGGATTTCAGATAGGTGTTAATGTCCGTGTCCAGATCAATCTTCCCCTGTTCCACCAGTTGCATCACGGCTGTCCAAGTGAACAGCTTGGTCGTTGAAGCGATTCGGAACATGCTGGTGGCAGGGTCAACCGGAGCCGCTTGCTTCAGATTGGAACTTCCATACCCTTTGCCCAAAATGATCTTCCCGTCCTTGACGATAGAGACCACCGCTCCGGGAATTTGCAGCCGGTTCATATACTCTTCCATCATTCCATCCACAAAGGCAGTCAGACCCGCCGTATCCTCAAGATTGGCAGGTGCTTCAATCCGGGACCCCGGTGAAGCGGCTTGCCCCGTCTCCGCATTGGCATGTTTCCCGGGAAATATAAGGCCTGCGCCTAACCCCAGTACAGCCAGCATAGCCATACCGACGATCAGCTTCTTTTTCATGAATATTAACATTATTACCCTCCGCATCATCTGTCTATTTAAGGTTGAACTTCATCCGCCTAACACTTATAGAGATTATCAGAGTAGTGTGAATGGAACGTTAACAAGACTATAAATGCTTCAAGAGCAGGTTCATTAGCCAAGAATTTTCATTGATCGAAGGATAAGGTTTCTTACAACAATTATGCCTATAAAACTGAGAACTTAACATACTTACTTCGTTGCTGCCAGGATTCAGTGGAAAAAGGAGTGCGCAAAAAAGAACGCCCGCTCTGCCGGGCGGCAGCTTGGGACGTTCTTCGTCTTATGTACAGGGAATTAAATGTCTTCTTGATCGCCAGACATCATTCAGCTTCGGTATAATTTTAAACGATTAATTTCTTTTCCACACTCTCACATTGATTAGATAATATAAAGTCATAAGGGATTGAATTACTAAAATACCCAGCGGAAGTACATAGAGCATTTCAGCCTGATATTTTTGGAAAAGCTCAAAAGATACTACAGCATATCCTCTAGGTTCAACACCTTGTAACTCCACGAAAAGAAACAGAAGTAAACTGCTTGGAATGACCGTAAATAAAAACCAGGTGATTTGGTCGCCTCTCCTATTAGCCCTAATAAACAATAAAGAATTAATAAAACACATGCAGAAGGGCAGGAAGTAGGTTTTGCAAAGTAATATTATTATTCCTGTTGCCCATCCCTCAATTCTTATCTCAAGAAAATAGATTAAAATCAGATGTACTGCAATTGCTGCTAACATATAAAGAACGGCTTGGTATATTGGCTTTATGAATTTCCCCATTGTCTTTTCTCCTTGCTAACATTGTATGAGGCAAAATGATTATTCTTTGGATAATATCATGATCCACATTGAAACCCACAAGACTAACTGGATGACCGAATAGATAAAGGGGAAAAAAAGCATCAGTTCTAAATAACCTTGTTCAAAATGCAATTCAATAAATACGGGTTCGCTCGGCTCCGCGCCCGCAATTTCTTTTATTTTAAAAAGGATGGCCGCACTGGGAAGCAAACTGGTCAATAGCCAAATCAGATTATACCTGATCTTCTTCGTTTTCAACGACCTCATACAAGTTGCATACAACAAAAAAACCGGAGCGCAATATGTCAATGCAATTTGCAGACCCCCTACTTCCTCCCATTCACCCTTTTTTAAATCCAAAAAGAAAATAATTACCAAATGAATAATAACCACCACTACAACCTGCGCTAGTCCTTTAATCCTAATAATCGTCCGCTCACTCAACTTATCTCCCCCGAGATTATATATATTTTCCTTTTACACCGAATATCGGATTTGGCTCTTGATTTATGTATATTAAATAACGACAAAAAAGGAGCCACGTACAAATACGGCCCCAACTAATTCAATATTTATATTGTTCATCTATTGAGAAGACCTCACAGGCAGAACCAGGATTGCTCTACTTTAACTTAACTGCATAGTAGTCAGGCAAGTATCATCACTCTCAAACGTGGAAATCTCAGACTGGGCCTTCTTTCCCTCATGCGTAATGGTCATCTTATAGTTCTGATCACGCGGCAGCCATAGGTCGATGAAGCCGTTCGGCTGTGACTTGACGGTCTGGTTCATGATCTCCTTACCGTCCGCGTCTTCGATCGTTACCCCGAAGGATTGGCCGACCATCTCTCCCTGGCAGCCGGTCAGGCTGTGCGTGGCACAGGGATGTGTATTTTGCACATAAGGGGCAACCGACAGGAAGAACTCTTTCTCCGGCAGCCCGTAGACTGCTTCGTTAGAACCGCCGCTATCTACAATAAGCTGGGTAGAGGTAATCGAAGCGGACTCTGCCGTCAAGGTGCGCGAGCTGAAGTCAGCCACCATTTGCTTGATGTTTTGACTGCTGCCCGGAGTTGTGGCAACTTCCGTTGTCTTCGCTCCCCCGCTTCCCGCGTACAGATAGATTCCTAGCGCAGCAATCACCGCACAGGTACCTGCGACCAATTTATTATTCATGATATAGATTCATCTCCTTGTAGATGGAATTCAGCCCATTTCTTCCCGCAAATCATGCTCCATGAACAGAATATCACGTTTCATTTCCTTCATGCTAGCTCTGGAGATCCGTCCGGCCTCGAACATAAGTTGAATGTTATCACGTTCTAGCTGAATCCCCGCGCGGGACAACTCGTGCAGCGACTCTTCGAACTCCCGCTTCGTAGCAGAGATAGACTCCTGCCGGGTCAGTCTGAGCCGCCCCCGCTCATAACGAAGAATCAGGGAGCTAATTACCTCAGGCTCCATCTCCCCCGTATTCTGCAGCTCTCTCAGCTGTTCAAGAACGTAAGCGAAAATCCCGGACTGTAGCCGGTTCGATTCCTCTCGCCGCTCCTGCGCGTTTAAGCGGACCTGCTGAATGACACCTGTGATTTCTTCCCAGCTTTTGAACGGAATCAGGTCATTCTTGTACTGCGGATCACGGGTGTATATGAACAGCTGCCGGTTCAGGCGGTTCAGATAGCGGTATGCCGTGTACGGATTCACCTCGTGCTGCTTGAGCGCATGCATGGTGTATTCCCGCTGCCACTTGAGTGCTGTCACCCCAAGCTTCCGTTCCATTTCCTCAGCGTCTTCATTCTTCTTCAGCAGGCGGATTCGGGCATTATAAGTGCCGGTCAGATGATTCAAAGCCATGCGGGACTGATCCGTAGCCTGCTCATTTAGACCGGCAACCACGCTGCGCAGGATTTCAATTTTGGCCTCCACCTCTTCGGCATTATGCTCCGCTTCATGATCGGAGCCAAGCAGCAGCGGCAGCAGAAAGTTAGACGCCAGCAGGGTCCACAGAATGACACCCGCTGCCAGGAAAATAATCAGGTCCCTGGCCGGAAAGTAGGAACCGTCATCCAGGAAAAACGGCAGTGACATCGTACTCGCCAGAGTAATCGTACCGCGGACCCCCGACAGCGTGAGAATGAGCGCCTTCCTGAACTCCAGCTTCCAGGGTCCCCGCGGCTCCTCCCCTTCGGGAATATCCATGACCAGCATCCAGACCAGCCTCAGACCGAGGACAGCAGCGGTTAATAGCAGGGTATACAGGATAACCTGGATATTCCCTATATCCGGGTTGTTCCAGACGGTCTGAATAATCTCCGGCAGCTGGGTACCCAGCAGCAGGAAGACGAGGCCGTTCAAAACAAAGATAATGACGGACCAGGTGCTTTTGGACACGACGCTTAGCTTGGCTACCTCAGGATTCATCTGCTTGTATCCGAAGGAATGGGCGATCCCTGCACTTACCACCGCTAGAATTCCATTGACCCCAAGCTCCTCAGCGGCCATAAAAATAGCAAACGGCGTCAGGATCTCAATCAGCATATGTAACGTGACATTCTCCATCCCGAGCCTGCGCAGCCACCGGACGATCCCGTATTTAATGAGCGTGAGCACAAGGCCCAGCACCACACCGCCTAGCGAGATGCCAATAAAGCTCAGACTGGCCGTTTTGAAAGAGAATGCTCCTGTTACCATAGCCGCGACTGCAAATTGAAAGGACACCAGACCCGACGCGTCGTTAATCAACGATTCTCCTTCAAGAATCTGCATCGTCTGATGGGGGATTTTCACTTTTTGCTCCAATGCGCCTACAGCGATCGCATCCGTAGGGGCCAGTGCCGCAGCCAGCGCAAACGCAGCAGCCAGGGGCAATACCGGCAGCAGCCAGTGCAGGAAATATCCCAGCACTCCTACCGTTAGAAAAACCAGTCCCAGCGCCAGCAGCAATATCGGCTTTTTCAGCTTCCATAAGGCCACTTTATCGGCAAGCCTGCCGTCATTGAACAGTAAGGGGGCAATGAATAATAAGAGGAACAGCTCCGGGTTCAGCTCCAGCTCGAAATGTAGAGGCAACCAAGTCAAGGCCATACCCAGCACAATCTGAATGATCGGCACGGAGAGCGAGGGGATAAACCGGTTCACCAGATTAGACAGCGATACGGCTGCCAGCATCAACAAAATATACTCAAATAACTCCAAACGAACAAACCTCCATCTCTGCACTTGCGTGTGCAGGTACTAAATTACGTTATGTATGTAAACTCAGTATAAACGATCTGGGAGGAAATATCCTCTGGGTGGTGGACTATAAAGCATCTATTGCCGCTCGCCCATGTGCCAGCGTATAATGAGCTCAGACGAAGAACGTCCCAAGCCATCACTGGCAGAGGGGCGTTCTTTTTTTGTTAACATGAAGGAGGAAATACATATGGAGTTTGAAAAAGCGCATCAGCTTCTATTAGAACGGCATTTGTCAATCCGATCAGGGGAGCGAAGAGGCCGGCTGTCACGGGGGCACCAGTATGCTGAGAAGCTGATGCTGCGCAATGTCTGGTGGCCGCTATTTGGAAACCTGGATGACCTGCATCCGGAGTATGAAGTCTACGACTGGAACCGCAAATCACAGTTTCTGGATGTTGCATTTCTCCCGCCATACGGGAAATTCGGTCTGGAATGTGACGGATATCAGAGCCATGTGAAGGATATGGACCGGGAGAAGTTCAGCTATTCGCTGAACCGGGATACTTTTCTGAATGGATTGGGCTGGAGGATTATACACTTCTCCTTCGATGATGTGCAGAATCGCCCGGAGATCTGCCGTATGCTGCTGCAAATGGTCATTGCCCCTGCATTGCTGCGGATTCCGTCCGGCCCGTCTCTTTCACCGCTCGAACGGGAGATCGTTAGACTATCCTGGAGTCAAAAGAAGGGATTACGTCCCAGAGATGTGATGCTGCAATACAATGTGAGCTTCCGTACGGCGCGTAAACAACTGCAGGAGCTGGTCCACAAAGGGCTGCTGCGCCCTGTCATGCAAAATACGTATATTTGTTATTATGAGCCTGTGCAGGGGGTGCCCTATATGTATCAGTAAGTGCTGATGACTCGCCTTGGGTGAACCGCTCTGAACATAGGTAAGCTTCATGAGTAAATCCTCAGTATGCAATTTGGCGGGGATTGTAGCGGTTTGACAGTCCAACAGCCTTAATAATGTTGCAGATATTGCAACTTGGCTATCTAGATACTGGGGTGTGCGGGAGAATTGTTGCAGGAAATGCAGGAATCTTAACGTGAAGTTACTTAGATGCGGAGTATTCCTGCTTTTTGTGCAACATTTTCTGATTATGGCCCCTTAATGAGAGGCAATGTTGCATTATGTGCAGGAATTGTAATTGTGCTGCCGCCTCCACTTCCAAATCAGCAGGGGACGGCACAACGGACGGTTCAGCGCATGGCCTGCGGATAGCTCAATGAATAGCTCAGCAGATGGCTCAAGGGGTGCCTCAGCGCATGGCTCAACGCATGCACGCTCACGCACAGAAGAACAACCCGCCTATTTCATAAGCGGGTTAACCTCCTGTTCCATTTGTGCGAGCAGCTTCTCTACAGTAGAAGTTTGTGTGTAGAGCCCGTCCATCAGCAGCTGGATCTTCGTATCAATCTGCTGCCAATTCTTATGCCCCGGTGCGATGCGGGCAGTGGCGATCTGGTCGAGAACCGCCCGCTGAATGCTCTCCGGTGAAGGCTTGGAGGCTACCCGCAGGAAGACATCGGATTCCAGCACAGACTTGCGTGACGGGACAAAATACTGCGCGGAGATGCTCATGGACCCGGCGCTGGTAATGAACTTGAGAAATTCCGCCGCTTCAGCCGGATGCTCCGTCTCGAATACGGACACTCCCGCATAACCGAGGGAAGTCCCTGCCCCCTTAATGCCCGCCGGCATCGGGGCGATATCCCAGGCAAAATCGGTGACCGCCCGGGCTTTGGAGGTATAGCTGTAACGGTCCGTATACATACCGATCCGGCCGCTGTCGAACGTCAGCTCATCCCCGGGCAGCGGGTGCACCTTGTTCTTGAACATCATATCGCTGTATAGCTGCAGCGCTTCCTTCCCTGCGGGGGAATTCAGCGCAAACGATGCTCCCCCGCTGTCAAACAGCTCTGCCCCATGCGACCAGAACAGCGGCAGCAGCGCATCCGACCAGTTGTTCCAGTCGCGGACCAGCTTCACACCGTAGATGCCGCGCTGCGGGTCGGTGATGCTTCGCGCCGCCTTAAGGAACTCCTCGTAGTTCCATTTCCCTTCCTCATACAGCTCCGTTGGCGTCTTCAGGCCTTTGGCAAGGAACAGGTCCTTATTGTAATAGATCAGTACCGGGGGCGTAGAGAACGGAATTCCGTACAATCGGTCCTCCCGCCTGAAGATATCGAGTGTAGACGGATAAATATCAGCGTAGTTGTACTCGGCGTCATCCTCGACCTCTGCTGCGATATCCACCAGCTGGCCCGATTCCAGTAACTGTGGAATCATCCGTTCCGCCAGCCAACCGGCATCCGGGGCCGTACGGGAGGCCAGCATAATCGACAGCTTTTGCTGGTAGTCGGCAAAAGGAATCGTCATGATCTCTACCTCTATCCCGGAATGAAGCTGTTCAAATTCATCCACCAACCCCTCAACCATCGCTTTCTGTGCATCATTGCCCCAGATGCTGAACTTCAGCTTCACAGGCTCCTGCACCCCAGCCATCATATTTCCTGCTTCATCGTTCCCCGCTGCCCTCTCAAGCGCTCCGTTTCCTGCACCTGAGGAGCAGCCTGTAGCCAACAGCACCGCAGCCATCAGACCTAGCAGCCTTGTCCGCATCCTTATGCCTCCTCCTGTCTGTCCCCGGCGGGGCCGGTATTGTTCATTGCTTCCCAGTTCATCGGCAGCCGCAGCGAGACCGTTACGCCGCGCTCTGCCGTGTTATCCAGTGTCAGGCCGTAAGGCTCTCCATAGAGCAGCCGCAGCCGCTGATGGACATTGCGCAGCGCGAACCCCTTGAGTATCCGGCCGAAGCCTCCCTGCTCCGCATCGGCTGCGGCCCGGGGCTGACGGCCATATAGCTGTTCTTCAAGCTCCAGCATCCGTCCGGCGGTGATGCCCCGGCCATCATCCTTCACCGACAGAATCAGGTCCTCTTCCCTGGCAGAAGCCGTCAAGGTGAGCTGCAGCCTGTCTTGTCCCATCGCATGTTCAATGACATTCTCGATCAGCGGCTGGAGAATCAGCTTCGGCACCATACAGTAGTCGAAGGAAGAATCAATGTGAATGACGGCTTGCAGCTTGTCACCCAGGCGCATGCCCTGAATGCGCAGATAGGCTTCCACAAATTTCACTTCATCCAGCACATACACCATCTGTTCCCGGTGGCCTACCGTGTAGCGCAGCAGCTTCCCCAGACTGGTCACTACACCGGAGAGCTCGCGGGTATTGCCCTGCAAGGCCAGCATGTTCACCATCTCCAGCGTGTTGTACAGAAAATGCGGATGAATCTGGCTCTGCAGCGCCAGCAGCTCTGCCTCCCGTTCCTTCAGCCGGGTCTCATAGACCTCTTTGACCAGACGGTCGATCTCGCCGATCATCGTATTGAACCCCTCGGTCAGTTGCCCGATCTCATCGCTGGTGGTGACCGTCGCACGTTCCAGGAACAGCCCCCGCTTCACCTGTCTCATCTTCGACTGCAGGTGGGCAATCGGCTTAATCAGGCGGCTGGACAACAGGATGGCTGCCGCATAAGCCGCCATCAAGGCAACGATGGACACCACCAGCGTAGAGTTGGTTAACTCACGGGCATCCTCCCGGAGCTGCGCACGCGGAATCAGCGAGGTGACCTTGAGTCCCGTGTATGAAGACTCCGCAGAGGCCGTAATATACGATTCGCGTGAGTCGGGAAGCTTGCCAGCCCCAGAGTACAGGACCACCTGATCCTTGCCTGTAATCTGCAGCAGGCCGCTCCCGCTGGAGCGGACCGTCGAGACAATAGAACCGAAGCCACGGGGCATCAGATCCACCTTGACGATCCCTAGCATAGCATGAGTGTATGGCTCACGGATGACTCTGGCTACAGAGATCACCCCCTGCTTCGGCTCTGTATAATAAGCGGCAGTATGCGGAGGAAGGATGGCCAGGCCGCCGTCCTCCTGCTCAATGGTCTCCATCCATTCTGCCATGCTGCGGTCCCACCGTTTCCGCACGCTCTGATCCAGATTGCTGAAGATTCCGCCGTCATTGGTGAACACCAGAATACTCTCGATCTCCCCCCTGTCAAAAGCCAGAGAAGAAATAAACAGATTCATCTTCAGCGTCTCATCCGTGCTCAGATAGGTGCTGGCGGGTCCCGCGCCCCTGTGCTTCCTTAGAATCTGCATCATATCCTCATCGTAGAGCGGCGTAAGGGTAAGCCGGTCCAGCTCCTTAATATAATGCTCCAGGTTAATACTGATCTGGCTTACGACCTGATCGGACAGCTCCACCGTGCTGCGTTCTACTCCGGCGGTGTATTTCTTATAGCTGATGGTGCCGATAACCACAAACGGAATGGTGATCAGCAGGCAGAATAATATGATAAATTTGGTGCGCAGCGGCACATAGAGTGTTTTTTTATTGGTTCCTTTTCTGAACGGCATGTCAGGCAGCCTCCCGGACTCTGATTCCTTACACCAAGATAGCATAATTTGAGGATGAAGTCAGAGCCGTTCGCCAGGTGTATTTACCAGCGGGAGGCAGCCGCTCAGAGCATCCGGCTCAGCCGTTCTCAAGCTCCTTCGCCCAAACGTATGTCTGCCTCCAGAATTCGGCGGCTGTGAGGGTGCCGCTGTGAATCATATAAGCGTAATCCAGCAGATTCGGCAGGCAGGGCAGGTCCAGGAGATAACGGCTGAACGCATGGGCGGCAATCTCCGAGGTCCGGGTCACGCTGGCCCGGATACGCAGCGGCCCCAGAGAGAGGCTGCTGATGTCATCCAGCCGCTTGTTGGTGTATCCCAGCTCCGTGAATTCCAGATCGTGGAACAGCTCATGGGCGAGATGAATGTCGGTAACTTCCTTCAGGCTGAAGGAACGGCCGGGAAGCAGCACACCGGCACATTGCCGCAGCTCCTCCATGGAGGACCGGTACAGTGTAATGATGCGTTCCTTATCCGACAGCTCAATCTGGGCGCGGAAGCGGATCTGCCCGATGGTGCCCTTCCGTTCATTGAGATTCACCCGGATGCCCCTGTCCCTGCAGATGGCTCCGACATCCGTGCCATAGCGGGCTTTGAACGCCAGAGCCTGCTCCTTCCCGATGGCCAGCGGACGCTCCACATAATAACGCCGTTTGCCCTGCGGTATCCGGTGGAACAGCAGATCATTCTTCAGCTCGGCATAACCCAGCACGCGGTCGTCCGGCACGGTGTTCGCTGCGGTCTTCATCCTTAGGTACACCTCCTACTGATAGACGACAGCGAGCATCTCGCTGTTGTCCTCAAGCAATTGTGTTTCCACTTCGAGAATGGAGAACAGCTGCTCCTTGGTCTGCATCCCGGTCAGATCGAGCATTTTTTCCTTATAGAAGATGAAGGTCTTGGGGATCGTGGCATTGGCGTCCGAATAGATCGTATTCTCTTCCAGGAACGAGGCGAACCGGTCGGCCATATTTTTCTTCAAAAAAGCCAGATGATACGCATTCGTCTTCTTGAAGCGCACCACCCCCTCACGGTCCAGCACGCCGACATGGCTGAGCTTCTTCTTGACCAGCCCGAACATGGACTTCTTAATCTCGCTGGACTCGAACAGATACCATCTGCCGGAGGCTGCCTTCAGCTCCGTCTGCTCCGCCGGCTGGCCCAGCGCATCCGCCGCCGTCCGCATCAGCTCATTCACCGGCACCTCGCGGCTGGCCAGATCCTTCGAGCGCAGCTCGGTGGAGCCGGTGGCAATCGCCCGCAGAATATTGCGCTGGGAGTCAATCTCGATCGTGACATCGACCGTGGATTCGTTCGCCCCGGACTGGACGATTTTGTCCATAATCTCTGCCCGGATCAGCTTGATATCCCGCTCCGTCGCGCCGACGACAGTCTTCTCAATCTGCTCGCGGACCATCGCCATCCCGACGCCAATCGTGGAGATATACGGCGCATTGTTTGCAATCTGGTGCTTGAAGCCTTCCTTCGCAGCCATGGCCGGGACCAGAACCGCTCCGCTGCCTCCGCCGCCTACCAGCGTAATGAATCCGGTGTCCAGCTCATAATCGCTGATCATCTGATTCACCACCGTCATCACCTTGCGGATAGCAATATCCATCGCGGCCCTTGCCGCCTCCTCGGCAGACATCCCCAGATGGGCACCCAGCGTCTGCCAGGCGATCCGCGTGCTCTCCATATTCCCGCGGGCATAATCCGTCTCCGGCACATGGTTCAGCAGATTCGCCGCTCCTGCCAGGGTCAGCGCATATTCATGTCCTCCCCTGCTACGAACCGTGACATAATCCGGGTCTCCTTCGCGCGGACTGACAAGACCGATCGCGGGCTGCTCCAGATTCTCCTTGCCGGTGAAGCATTCGTATTCCAGACCGGCGATATGTGCGCTCCGCGGTCCGACATCCGTGATCTTCCCCCCGCCGATCTGGATCATGCTCCCCCCGGCCACGGCCAGCGTCCGCACATCCAGCGAGCGCAGATAGGTCTTATGCCCGCCGACCTGAGCATTCTCAATCATCACCTTGCCGTTCTTAATCACGGAAATATCCACACTCGTACCTCCGACCTCGAAGAAAATACCGTCCGAGATCTTCTCATACATAAGGGCGCCGGCCACTCCGGCCGCCAGCCCCGACAGCATGGTCAGGATCGGACGCTTGCGTACCTCGTCGATGCTCATGACCCCTCCGTCACAGCGCATGATCATGAGCTGGGAGGTAATTCCCGCTTCTTTGACAGCCTGCTCGGTCATATTGGCCGTCTCCATCATCTTGGGGATTAGGCTCGCGTTGACGACTGCTGTGCGGGTCCGGGTCTTCAGCCCGTAGAGCTGGGAGATCTCATGTCCGCCGGTAGCGTACACTCCCCGGCTGCGCGCCGCTTCCATCACCCTCAGCTCATTGGCCGGATCATCGACACTGTAGGCTTCTGAAGCTACAATGACCTCCGCACCCTGGGCCAGCAGCTGATCAATCGCATCATCAATGGCTTCTGCCGTAAGCTCCCTGGAGTCAATGAATTTGTGATAAGTGGTCAGGAATTTCCCCGCAGCCAGCTCGATATCCGCCACATTGGTCTCGGAGCGGGCACTGCGGGCATCCAGCCCCGTGCCCATCCCCACGATGCCTACACGGGCAACATCCCCTTCCAGCAGCGCGTTGGTAGCCTGCGTAGTCCCGTGGGCGATGAACTTGATATCACCGGGAAGAATCCCGTTCTCGCTCATAATCCGCTGAATGATCTGGACAATCCCGCTGGCGACTCCGCGTTTGTCGTGGTGCGTGGTGGGCATTTTGACTTTGGACAGCACCTCAAAGGTCTCATTGTCTATCGCAACTGCATCCGTGAAGGTTCCTCCGACATCAATGCCGATTCTGATCTGTTTATGGTTCATAGCAGGTTCTCCTCTTCATGAAGCTTAGGTCTCTACAATCCGTGGTTCACTTGCCGCAGGCTAAAAGGCAATCATACCCGCGATAATCATCGAGATCATCACCGCAACGAACATCCACGGCAGCGTCTTGCGCAGCGTCTCAATAATATCTGTCTTCGTGTAATCGGCGATCCAGACATTATGCGAGTTGGTCGGATCGCTGACAGCCTGCAGATTGCTCACGATACGCAGGGCGAGCATCGCTGCTACAGGTGCCATGCCTCCGGCCACGATCAGTGCCGCGATTCCGCTGCCGAGCCCCCATACATTGAGCGGTCCACGGTAGATTGCGAGCGGAGACAGCAGTGTGAAGACGAGAATGTACATCAGCGGGCTGGTCGGAATAATGACTTCGATCAGCGGCTGGATTAACGAGGCCACCTGGGGCGCAGTTACCGCACTGAGCAGCATCCCGATTCCGATCATCAGACCCAGCGCACCGGCTACATCCTGAATGCCTTCCACCAGCGCACTCGACAACACATGGAATGGACGCTTAGGGGTGGCCAGCAGCAGGGTGACCAGAGCCCCCATGAAGACCGCCGAGACAATATCCACCTTCAGGAAAAACACGAGCAGCACCGGAACAAGCGGACTGATGAGCGCAATCGCTCTTACGTTCTTGCTGTCCTGAGCCTGGAATTCCGGCTTGAGCGGCATCGCCCAGGCGCGGCGGACCTTGCCGTCTTTGCGGGTATAATAGACGATCATAATCAGGGCAATCACGATCAGCGGGACGGCACAGACCAGCGAATAAGAAGCAATCGTGTTCGTCGGCACCTTCAGCACATCGGTATAGATCGCCCAGGTGGAGACGTTGAATACCACGCCGACCGCATTCGCCAGCAATACTACCAGACCGCTTACAAAGGGCTTAAGCCCGGCTGTCAGCATAATAGGAATAGCGATGGTCCCGACCAGAATAACCATACCCAGGCCGTTCGCGGCCGAGAAGATTACAGAGGCGGCGAGGAAAAAGATAATAGCAATCGCCAGCGGCTTGTCACCCGCCAGCTCCGCTGCCTTGCGGATAATGGTCTTGGTGATGCCGACCTTGCTGAGAATCTGGCCGAACCAGGCGCCGAAGATCAGTCCGGCGATGGCGGTAGACAGCTTCATGGCTCCGCCTGCAAGCACACCCTTCGTGATGGTGAAGGTGTCCGGGTTATCCGACAGGAGCGGGATGCCCGCAATGGCGGCCAGCAGAATCGCCATCATCGGCAATGCCAGCAGCGTGGTCAGCTTGCGGGTCATCATCAGGCCCACAAACACAATGAATACAAGTAGAATTCCGATAATTTGAACGGTTTCCAAACCTATTCCTCCTAAAGTTTTATGAGTAATATACGTTGTTATAAGAACTAAATTACACTTCCAGATAAGCGCCGTGTGCCATAAGCGTCTCCTGCAGTCTCTTATAGTCCACCTGCTGCACTGGAACTCCTGCTTGTACCGCCAGTGCCGCCGCTGTGCCGCCCGCTTGACCGATAGCCCCTACCGTTGGCGTTGTCCGCACAGCTGCCTGGGCTTCAAAGGTGGCCGAGAGGCATCTTCCGACGACAATCAGGTTGTCGATCTCGCTGGTGATCAGGCAACGGTAAGGGATGCTGTACATCGCTCCCCATTCCAGATGATCCGTTGCGGTTCCCTCGCCGTCCGGGCTGTGGATATCTATCGGGTAGCCGGAATGGGCGATCACATCGTCGAAGGGCTTCACCGACAGAATATCCTGCGCGGTCAATGTATACACACCCTTGATCTGGCGGGAGCCGCGGACGCCGATGGACGGACCGGTGGAGACGACTACAGAATCTTCAAAGCCGGGAATAACCTTTTTCAGAAAAATCTCCAGCTCCCGGCACTGCTTGCGTCCTTCAACCTCGGCCTCGCTGAGACTCCACGGGTCCGTGCTGTCCTTGCCGAGAATTCGCGTCGTGTTCATAATAATCTCACCGGGATTACTGGTCTCGAAGAACAGCACATCCTCTCTCGGAATACTGATCTCGCCGCGCGCCTTCGCTTCACGGAACTGCCGGTCGAAGCCTGCGACCGATAATCTTGCCGCCGAGTCCATTACGCTGATATCCTGGTTCATTCGCGGAAAGTCCTCACGATGCTCCCGGATATACGTCTTGATCTTCTCCGTGTCCACTCCCCTCATCTTCATCTTCAGGGTCATCGGCTGCGACTGTTCATCGGATTCACGCCCTTTGGTGAAGGGAACCCCGGACCATGCGGAGAGATCACCGTCTCCGGTAGCATCAATGAACACATCCGCCGAGATTTCGCTAAGCCCCGCTTTATTGCATAAGGTCAGCGACTCAATCCGTCTGCCCGATACCTTCGCCCCGGCAAGCATCGTATGGTACAGCACCTCGCCTCCGCTCTCCTGCAGCATCAGATCCAGCTCGTATTTCATCGCTTCGGCATCGAACGGTGTCACCGAATAGGTGTAGTTCGTCGCATCCGGGATATGTCCCGGCGATTTGCCCAGCGCCTGTAACCGCTGAATCAGCTCATCGGTAATCCCTTGAATCGCCTGCTTGTTCCCGGCATGAAAAGTCATCATCGGCCCGACCCCCGCAGCCGTCAGGGTTCCGCCGAGGAAGCCTCCTGCCTCGATAATCAATGTTCTGGCACCTGCTCTTGCCGCCGCGATAGCAGCGATGGAGCCGGATACTCCGCCTCCCGCCACAATAACCTCATAATTCCTCATCCTGGTTCCCCTCCTGCTTAATGTTAGCGATTACAATCCGGCTGTTCCCTGAACTGTGAAGGAGTCTTGCCGGTATAGTCCTTGAATACCGCCATGAAATGCTTGGAGCTTAAATAGCCTGACAATTTGGCCACCTCATAGATTTTGAGATTCGTCTCCTTCAGCAGCTGCTTGGCCCGGTTCATCCGGCACTGCGAGACATAATCCGTGAAGTTCTGTCCGGTCTCCGACTTGAACAGCACCGACAGGTACTGGTGATTCAGATGCACCTGCTCTGCCATATATTGCAGCGAGATTTCCTGATCCAGCCGCAATGCGACCAGCTCCTTCACCTTGCGGATCAGCTGCCTGCCCTTCTGGTCTGATTCGCCCTCACCCGGCTGCGCCTCCGCATCACTCTGCGTTCCGTGCCTGCGTTTGAAATCTCCCAGTGCCTGGGCCAGCTCTGTGCGGTCAACCGGCTTCAGCAGATAATCGCTGATGCCGTATTTGATCGCCTGCTTCGCATATTCGAAGTCGGCATACCCGCTCAGAATCAGGATGTACATGTCGGGATACTGGTCACGAATCCGCTTGATCAGCTCCAGACCGTTCATTTCATTCATCCGTATATCCGTGATCAGAACATCGGGCTTCACACTCTTGAGCGCCTCCAGCGCAAGCCGTCCATTCTCTGCTTCCCCCACCACCTGATAGCCGCCGATCACCTTCTCAATCAAATGCTTAAGGCCCGCACGGATCAGGGCTTCATCTTCCACCAGAAACAGCTTGTGCAACCCCATCCCCTCCAAATACAGCATCCGGCCACCGCAACCGCTCCGTCAAGCTCCCAAGGGCTTATCTTTTGTGAAACGCTTACAGTAACAGTATAAAATCTGGGCAGCCGCAAAGAAATGCTCCCCATTCGAGAAAAGGTATGAAATTTCGAGATGTATCCGTACCTTCTCCTTCAGACATCAAACCGGATGCCCTTAACGCCAAGATACGGCGGAAAGAACACCCGGTTTTTGCTTAAAATATAAGATTTTTTACAAATAGTGAATACTCACTTCGGTTCTGCCGGATTACAGGACAGGTGCTGCGCTGTTGTCGTATAGCCCAATCAGCTCATCGAAGGAAGAGATAATAACGTCAGAGCCCTTCAGCTCATCCTGCCGCCCGAATCCGGCATAGGCGCAGCCGATGACCGTCTGTCCGTTGCCCTTGCCCGCCTGTACATCGGAGGAACGGTCCCCGACCATCCAGGCGCTGCTGATCTTGTGATTGTCCAGCAGAAGGCCGAGCAGCTCGGTCTTGGTTGCTGTTCCTGATCCGCCCGCGCTGTACAGCCCCTCGAACAGGTCCTTCAGCTCGTGTACGACTACGATGCTATGGATATAATCCTCCAGCCCGTTGCTGGCTACGAACAGCTTCACTCCCCGCGCGTGCAGCGCACGCAGCGTTTCGACTACCTTGGGGTACAGGACCGTCCCTCCGGCCTCCAGCCCCTCTATCTCCAGCTGCAGTAGCAGCTCATCCGCCCGGCGGTGTACCGCCTCATCTGCTTCCGGCATTACGTTCTTCCAGATATCCGCAAGCAGCATGCCTAGACTGCCCAGAATGCGCTCCTCCGGCGGAGTCGGGCCGGAATGCAGGCCTTCTTCCCGCAGGATATCGAACATTTTATGATAGGCGGGCAATAACAGACTTTCTGTCTGGAACAGCGTACCATCCATATCGAATACGATAGCTTCCGGCTGGTTTAAGTTCGGCAGCGGTCTGTTCCCCGCCTGTGTCTGTTCTTCGTTGCTCATGAGGTGAATCATCCCTTCCCAATTGTTCTTCGGTCACACGCCCTAATGATATAGGAAGCAGCAGATGTTGTCTACGAACCCATAATCACAGAAAGGGACCGCATTGCAAACACTTAGAGTGCTTACACTGTGGTCCCTTCTGTTCATACTGCATACTGCCTCAGAAGCTTAACTTATACGTTGTCGAAGCTTGAGATCAGTTCATCGAGCACATCTTTGCTGACCATCTTACCCTTGAAGCTGATCAGGTTCTCGGCACTTCCGGAGAAGATGCAAGTAGGTTCATATTTTCTGAGAATGATCTTTTCGCCGTCCACAAAAATTTCGAGCGGATCCTTTATGTCAATTCCCATTGTTCTGCGCAGCTCAATCGGAATCACAATACGTCCCAGTTCATCTACTTTTCTTACTATACCTGTTGCTTTCATCATTATGCATCCTCCCTTGAAATAACACTTGGATCATCATTCGGTGTTAAAAGCTATCAAAGCTTCTAATAAGTAGAAATGATTACTCTATAATAGCATTGTAAAGTGCTATTTCTTTCCTGTCAATTTTATTTCTACATCTTTTGATATTTATCGACAAATAATTCGACAAAGTTTAGAGTTTTTTCGACAAATATATAACCAATACTGTTTTATATCCATTTTATTCTTTTCGTACTATTTTCCTCCGTAATACTGTAGATATATTGCTGAAGCTATTCTTCTCCTACCTTACGGCTGATCCTTAAGAACTATGTTCTCCCTTACTTACTTGACAAAAAAGTTATACAATCTATATATTTTAATTACCACACTATATTGGAGTGTTTCCATGAGCAAAGAAGCAGAGAAAGAACAAGCCGTCTATACCGTCATGGATCATATGGCCAGCGTGCAGCAGAAGTCGCAGGCGTTCATAGACCGGATTACGAAGAAGGGGGCGCTCTCGCAGAATCAGATCATGCTGTTGTTCCTGCTGCAGCTCACCGGCTCCCTTAATGTTACGGATATCTCAGAGCGTCTAGTCATTACGCCGGGAGCCGCTTCGTTCATGTGCGATAAGCTGGAGGATCTGGGATACATCGAGAGAGTGCGCACGAAGGAAGACCGCCGAGTCGTCAATATTGTTCTCACCGGATCAGGCAAGCAGCACATCCTTTCTCTGTTCGACACCTTTGCATTGACTGACCTCGACAAAATCTCCTCAACCCTCCAGAGAATCGATGAACTGATGGGCGGAATGTTAGAGTAACACCAACGGCTATACTTTACGAACAGACTGCATTTCCCTTAGGGAAGTGCAGTTTTTTTGTCGGAGAACATATATTGATTATATATTTCATTTAATATATATTATAGTTACTTAAATATTATAAAACGGCGGTGAACGAACCTATGCCTGCACTGAACCCGATGCCGGAAGCTAATAAACCTCTTAAAATCAACGGCTCCCGGATCTGCCGGGGAGATATGGACGCCTCCCATGTGGAGGTGCTGGGCCACCTGCATGTCAGCGGGAGCTTGAGCACAGCGCGCCTGAAGCTTAGAGGAGAATGCTCCATAGGGTTATCTTGCCATGCGCAGGAGCTGAGCAGCTTCGGCAGTCTGCGCGTTACTGAACTCAGGGGCGTGAGCATCACGGCCAACGGATACCTGTCTGTTACCGGGGAGGCTGCCGCAGAAGAATTCAAGGCTGAGGGCTGCGTGCGTATAGACCGCTTATCCTGCACAAGCACCATCCGGATCAAGCTGGGGTCCCTGTGCAAGATCAGGCACATGACCTCTGAAGGTGATATTATCGTATCGCCCTCCTTCAAGCTGCTCCCTATTCCGCTGAGCCCTTTCCGCAAGCTGCGCTGCGAGATCATTGAAGGCGCTGACATCACCCTGTACCGGACGCAGGCAGACCTTGTGTGCGGACAGAAGGTTACACTCGGACCGGGATGCTCAATCCGGGAGATCCGTTACCGTGAGACGCTGACGGTTCATCCCCGTTCGCAGGTAGGCAAGATTATTCAGATGAATACATAACGATGGAGGTAACACGAAATGAAATCTTCCTCTGGTGCAATGCCCTTACTGCTGAACTATCTGGCAAAAGGTTTCGTCATCCTCTTTGCATTGCCCGTGCTGGGCGTCTGGGTGGCCGGGAGCTTCATCTGTGCCGTCATCGCCCCGATAGCGGGCTTGCTGCGGACCTTCGGAGTCAGTGCCATAGGGATGAATCTGACCCCGTCCTATTCGGTCCCGGTCATTCTCAGCTTGCCCTTCAGCTTAGTTCTCGCGTTCCTCCTTCTCTTGTCCTTTTATTACACCCGGCGTTTGTTGCGGAAAAGTCTAAGCTTCATCAAGTAGCAAAAAGGGGTATTTCAGCAGCCATCCTCCGGCGCAGAAATACCCCTTTTTGTGTGCAGAACGCCCCATATCTGCTGTTCAGCCTCTTCTTGGTATGCGAAGCTCGCCCTACGAACGAAGCTCAAACAGCCTGGCAGTCTTGCCTGCGGGCAGCGTAACGCTCAAGCTGCCTTCCACAGCGTCCCAGCTCCACTGCGACCCGTGCGCCTCAGGATACGCACACCGGGCCTCCGCATCGCGTCCCCTCAGCTCAGGAACAGGCAGCCTGACCGCCGCCGCTTCTCCGGCAATCCGCCATACAGCGATAAAGCGGATGTCTCCATGACGCAGGCCGAAGCTGACCCATTCCCCGCCACTGTCGGGCAGACCGAGCGGCCAGAAGGCGAAGGCTTGCGGAATGTGGGCGCGGATAGACTTGTAATAATCCAGTGCCTCCTTCACCAGCGCCCGGCGTCTTGGCGTTAACTCAGCCAGATGACCACTCTGGTGGACGCGAAGCAGCAGCGAGTTAACCATATTGAAAATGACCTCTTCATCGTCACCTTCGCGCAGCGGGTACGACCAGACCGCCGATTGCTCGGGAGTCAGTGCAGCCGGAGAACCTGCGGCAATGGCAGCATACTTCACATAATCCTCCTGGTCACTGGTGGACTGGATGCTGTGGCGGCTGAGCATGGCATAGTCCATCCGCATCCCGCCGCTGGAGCAGTTCTCGATGACGAGCTGCGGATAACGGGCGAAGATACTGTCCAGCCAAGCCAGATAGGCACGGTTATGCTGCAATAGACCGTCCCCGAAGCTGTCCGCTGCCGTCTCCGTACCAATTCCAGCATTGATATTATAGTCCATCTTGATATACCCGACGCCGTATTCCCCGACCAGCCGGGCAATCACGCTGTCAGCATGCTTGATGACCGCCGGATTACGGTAATCGAGCTGATAGCGGCTGCGGTCCTTGACCCGCTTGCCATGGCGCATGAAGAACCAGCTGTCGTCGGTCTCCGCAAGCTTCGGACTGTTGATGCCCATCACCTCCAGCTCCAGCCACAGACCCGGAATCATCCCCTTGCTGCGGATTACATCCAGCACGTACTTGATACCTTCCGGGAAGCGCTCAGCCGAAGGCTCCCACTCCCCGACCCCGTCCCACCATTCACCGGGAGCATACCAGCCCGCGTCGATGCAGAAGTATTCACAGCCGACCTCGGCAGCAGCATCAATCAGCGGCAATAGCCTCTCCGTTGTCGGGCTTCCCCACAGGCAGTTCATGTAGTCGTTGAAAATCACCCGCAACAGCTCATTATCCTCATTCGGTCTGCGGATCAGCCGCCGGTACGCGGTAAGCTGCTCTGCCGCCTCTCCGAACCCGCCCTCTACTACACCTGCGGCCACCGGCACGGAGGTGAACGCTTCGCCGGGGGCGAGCTTCAGCCACCAGTGGTTGTCATGCTCCGTAGGACCGCTGACCAGCAGCGTGAGCTGGTCGGCCTGATCCGTCAGCTCCCAGTGCCAGGAGCCGTTATGTTCAATCTGCCAGAACAGGCTGCTCCCGCTCTCCTTATTGCGCAGCACGGCCATTGGCAGCAGCTCCGCCGCTGACCAGGACCCGGTATTGCTGGCGGCAATCCGTTTCGAGCCACGGTCAGCGAGATGGGACATACCCAGCTCGGGCAGGCTGTAGCTTTTCCACTGCAGCTCACTCTGCCACCCGCTGTGAGCAATACTCACTTCGATTTTGTCATTCCGGTCTCCGTTGCCCTCCTTGTCCACTCCTGTAAGTGCGAACGAAGACAGGTACTCCACAGCCGCTTCTGCGTCGCCTTCATTAATCAGTACTGTCCATGAGCGCACAATCTGCACGCCAGAATAGAACTGATAATGCTGTACTGCCTTCACACCCGTCAGCGGGTCAGCCAGCGTTAGTTCCAGCTTCCGCCCCAGCGGATTCACCGTGTCCTTATGCCCGTCATACACCATCCGCAATCCCGGATAAGACGCGCGGTGCGTCCGCCCGTGATATTCCGCCCGGTCTTCCCCCGACAGCTGCAGCTCCAGCAGCCGGAAGCTTGCCATCTGCTTGTCTTCTATGCTCCCTGCTTCCAGCGGCGCTGCGCCAAAATGCAGCAGCCGCACATCCTGCTCCCCAGTAATTTCAATCGTAAGATAAAGCCCGTTCTCGGCTATGTCTATGAGCCTGCTGTCCATGTCTAATTTGCCTCCTTACAAAGGTTGTTATCTTGGTCTCTTTGTTTCTCTTTGGTCTCTTTGCACTTCCTGGCCCATCCTGAATATAAGGTCTTCTCTTCTATTCGTAACTGCTGATTTCCTGCGGTGCTCGTGTAAGTGGCGAAGTAACGGAGGTGAAGTTTGGGTTGAAGGAGCGATAGCGTCCGCCTTTGTCTCCGGATTTCAACCGCTACCAGCGGTAAAATCAAGAAATCTGGAGACAACAGCGGCCGGAGGCCCAAACATTCACTGCAGTTACGTCCAGCCACTTACACCCCCTCCCCCGCCTAAAAATCTGCGTTACATAGAAAGAAGGCCCCCTCAGTAATAAAGCTTACTTCGGAGGCCGTTAAGGTCAAATCAAAATTTTATTCCGCAGACCCGAATTGGATCCAGGCCTTCTGAATTTCGTCAATCGCCTGATCCTTCGTCTTGCTGCCGCCGATATAAGCCTGCATCAGCTCACCGAATTTCTGGTGGAACGTATCCAGAGAGTAGTTCACCGACAGGTCGCCGGATTTCTCCGTCTTCAGGATTTCTTCCATTTCCTTAGGCATTTGCAAGTCAGGCATCGGGGCATCCTTGATTGGAGGAATGACCTTCGCTACGTTAGAGAACCAGCTCTTCCCGTAGTCGGAAGTATACAGCCAGTTGAAGAATTCAATCGTTTCCGCTGCTACCGCAGAATCCTTATTGATCCGCAGTGCCTGGTCGGCACCGGTGATAATCTGGGATTGCTCCGGCTTGTCACTGACAGGGTACCCGGCGATGCCGAGGTCAAAGTCAGGGGTGATTTTCTTAATCGCTTCTTCATCCCACGCGCCTTTACCGGTCATGAAGGCTGTTTTGCCCAAGGCGAAATCACTGACCTCAGCATTGCTGTCGCGTTCAAGCGGCTTGTCTGTGCCATGCTTAACGGTTGTGTCAATGAAGCTGAAGAAGTTGTCCTTCAGCACCGGATGATCCTTGAAGGTCGTCTTCCCGGCGATGAAGTCCGCTACGAGCGTCTTGGCATCGGTTCCGGCATCGGTGGCTGCGGCGTCTACGAAGTGCTGGAAGATATGCTTCCATACCCACCACTCTTTATAGGCGTTGGCGAAGGGTGTGATGCCCTTGGCTTCAAGCTTGGTAATCGCATCGTCCATTTCAGCTGTTGTCTTAGGCACTTCCGTGATGCCGGCATCCGCCAGCAGCTTCTTGTTGTACATCAGGACGAACAGGTTGCCCTTCACCGGCAGTCCGAGGACTTTGCCATCTGTAGAGCTCATGTTCGAGCGGACTGCATCCGTCATCGCTGCGGCCAGTGGCTCATTGGTCAAGTCAGCGCTGTATTCGGCAAAAGTATCGATATCCCCGCCCGCCGTGGTCTGGAACACATCCGGTGTGCTGCCTGCGGCAATTTTGGATTTCAGCACCGTATTGTAGTCCGCCTGCATGATTTCCAGATTGATCGTAACATTCGGCTTAACCTTCTTGTATTCCGCAATATAAGCATTGAAGGCATCCGTGTATTCGGGCGAGGCGGTGAACATATTAATCGTGACGGGCTTGGAGGAATCCGTAGGCGTATTGCCTGCTCCGGCTGCTCCACCCGTGTTGTTAGCGGCATTATTGTTGTTATTTCCGCCGCAACCGGCCAGCAGTCCGCCCACCAGCAGCAGACTCGCAGATAATGCCATGAATCGTTTTAACATATTGTTGCCCCCTTTTTCCTTATGCATCTTGTGGTCTTGCTCATCATTCTAAATAAAAAGAAAAAGGATAAGAATGTACATAAGTGAACGGATAAGGGTAAAAAAGTGTCCATGTAACCGTTTCACTTTTCTACCCCTGGCAGCTGCAGCCGGAATTCAGAAGGGGAGCAATCATAGTAATTGCGGAACGCCTTGCTGAAATAGTTCTTGTCCTTGTATCCCAGCATTTCAGAGATATCCTGAATTTTGAGGGCAGGATCGGTCAGCAGTACTTTGGCTTTGTCCATCCTTACCTTTTGCACATACTCGTGAATACCATAGCCATATTGTCCCTTGAACAGCTTCATCAAATACTCTCTGCTCAAGAAATATTGTTCCGTGAACATCGATATCTTAATGTCCTCGAAATAATGGTTATCAATGTATGCCTTAATATTCTCCAGCACGCCGCTGCGGTCTCCGGCCACCGTCCGGCTGATCTCTCCCGCATAACGGTCGAAGATGTCATGAAGCACGCCCGCAAACTGCCCGAAGGAGGCAAAATCACTGAGGATGCCCAGGGATGCCAGGCTGCTGTCCTTCCCGCTGCGGATCTCCGGCGGCATGGCATCCAGCCCTGCTGCAATTTCATTTAACAGCAACAGGAACCCTTGCAGGGTCCGGTCCGCCTCCCCGAGCGTGAAACCTTCCGCCTCCTGGCATTTGCGGATGAATTCGCCGAGGATGCTGCGCGCATGATTCACATTCCCGCTCTCCAGCGCGCTGCGGATCTGCGGCATCCGTCCGGTCAGGGAGGGATTATCCCGCGATACCGGGTTCACTGCTCTGCCCTGTGCGATCAGGCTGCCCTTCAGGCTGAGCAGGTCGATCGTATCTAGTGATGCTTTGGCCTGCTCATAAGAAGCGGCAATGCTGAGCGAATCGCTGCAAGGCTGCCCGATTCCCCCGGCACAGATGATTCCGAACAGCTCCTTCAAGGTGGAGGCTGCTTTCTTCATATGGTGCAGCGACAGGAAGGCCGCATCTGCTTCATAACCGCCCTTCATAGTGAAGATGGCAATGAACTCGCGCTCCCCCTTGGGGCTGGCGAAGCTGAACGACTCGAACTGCCCGTCCGTGTTCTCGTTCATCACATTCGTTACGGCAAAATGCAGCAGATCCCGGTCCCCATGGAATCTTTCCTTACGTACCTGTTCCAGATTAAGCATCCGCAGAAGGCCGACAGCGAAGTGGCTCGCCGCCCCGTCCGCCCCGATCAGCGGGAGAAAAGCCTCATTGGACTGGGTCTTGAAGCTCCGGTCAATGATGGACAGATACATCTTCTCCTTCAGCTTCGGAAGCGACATATTGAGCGTAATATTGCGGGTTATGAACTCGCTCTCCCGCTTCCGCTTGGCCTCCAGCACCCCCACCGCCTTGCGCAGCGCAAGGTTAAGGTCTGTGCGGTTCACCGGCTTCAGCAGGTAATCCACCACCTTCGAACGGATGGCCTGGCGCGTATACTCGAAATCATTATAGCCGCTGATCACAATCAGCAGCAGGTCCGGGAATTCCTGCTCGGCAATCTGCAGCAGCTCTGCTCCGCTCAGCTCCGGCATTTTCATATCAACCAGCACCAGATCGAACCGCTCACGGCGCAGCAGCTCAAGTCCTGCCTTCCCGTCTGTCGCCTCCCGCACCTCACTGACACCGAGGCCCTCCCAATCCCCCAGGATATGGATCGCTTCGCGCAGCGGCTCCTCATCATCAATAATCAGCACTCTATACATGTTGTCCTACTCCTCCCCGCGGCAACCGCATATCCATTCGTGTTCCCTCTTCTGTACTATGAATGACCAGACCCGACTCTTCTCCATACAACAGCTTCAGCCGGGTATTCAGATTCTTCAGCCCGATACTCTCCATGCCGTCCTCTTCGGCAGTGTCCGCTGCGCGGTCCTCCCACTGGATCTGAAGTGAATTCAGCACCTGCTCCAGCCGTTCTCCGCTGATGCCCGGCCCGTCATCCAGCACGGAGATCACGCTGTGAGTGCCGGTGATATGCGCCTCAATGGTGATGGTAACCGTACTCGATACCTTTTCCAGCGCATGCTTGATGCAGTTCTCCACCAGCGTCTGGATCGACAGCTTGGGGATTCGCAGCTCCATCAGGCTCTCATCCCAGGCGTATACCACCTGCATCCGGTTCCCGAACCGCGCCTTCTGCAAGGCCAGATACCGCTCGATATGCCGCAGTTCCTCCCTTGCCAGCACAACATCCTTGCCGCTAATGCAGTATCGCAGGGTTAGGGCCAGGTTGTCCACCATCTCGACAATATCATCGTTGTTGTTCTTGAGCGCCTTGGTGGAGATCGCCTGGAGCGCATTGTACAGGAAATGGGGATTAATCTCGGCCTCCAGGGCTTTCAGGACGGCGTTCTTTTCAACGATTTTCATTTTATAGCGTTCATTGATCAGCTCATTCGTCTTCTCGACCATCTTGTTGAAATGGCGCGACAGGTAGGCGATCTCATCCTTGCCCGCAACCGCAGCCTGTGCATCGAAGCTCCCGGTACTGAACCGCTGCATCTGGAGCGACAGATTCTTCAGCGGATGGGTAATCCGGTTCGAGGTGAAGCTAACCAGCACTACAGAGACGATCAGGAACAGCAGGCCAATCCCCACACTTAACGTACGTGTCGTTGTCGCCGCCTCATAGATCTGGGTGTAGGGAATCGGCTTGACGAGCTTCCAGCCTTCCTTTTGACTGATATCGTAGATTACCAGGTACTTCTGCTCCTTGTCTGACCAGGTTACGCGCCCCTTCTGCTCCGGTGTCAGCAGCTTCGCCAATCCCGCCTCCTTGCTCTCCCGGTAGAACTGCTTGTCATCCACCTTGAAAGGCTCCCCGTCCGGGCTGATATACATCAGATGCTCTCCGGTGCTGAACGGGATATCCCGCATAATCTCATCCGTCACGGAGGAATTCAGATACAGCGACAACACCGCCTGCGGCTCGCGCGACACGATGGAGCGGATCAGCCGGTGGTAGCCCATGAACACCTTGTTATGGTTAACGGGATAATCGGCGCTGTTCAAGCTGGCCGGCTGCTCCTCCACAAACGACTGATAGGAACGGTTGTACGGACTCTTAAGCGCCCGCTTATACCACGGCAGGTCATCAACAGGCGGATGCTCGGATACCCGGACGGTGATGTTATAGTTCTCCTTGGTGACATAATAATACTTCTGCTCCTTAATTACATAGAGATATACAGCCTCCAGATCATTGCGCGAAAAATACAGATTCCGCAGATAATCCTCCACGTACATCCGGGAGCTGTAGTCTTCCGATTCATGCAAAAGCGCATAATTGAACTCATCGTAGGAGATCTGCGGCAGAGACAATTGCTCAATCCCGCTTAGATAGCTCTCCAGATTCCGTCCGACCAGAAGCAAATTATTGCCCGTACTGGCCATGCTGTTATCGACCGATTCCCGCTGCAGCATGCTATAGGATATGTAGGTGAGTGAACTGACCACCAGGATGATGATAATCGTAAATAACAGAATCAGCTTGTTAGCCAGGCGTCGGGACACCCGCGCCATTATAGGCTCGATCAGCTTAACCCACACTTTTCTCATGATGCTCTCCGCTCTCCCCGCTGCCGGTTTTGGGGACTTTTCCGGCCTCCGCAGTCCGTTCACCTTTTTACCCTTAACTGTACTCTTAAATCCATTTTTGACGATACGGGTCTGCTCTATAATACACAATATAGACTAACCGGAATGGTTAAGTGTGGCAAGACAGGCCTAATACTCCCACCCTATAACTCAAGAAGAGGTGCATCCATGTTAAAAACACTCGGCAAAAGATGGCGCGAGAAATTCGAATTCGGAATCTTTACTCTCCCGGTTCTGATCTGTATCGCTGTAGCCTTCTATATTCCCTTCGCCATGACCATCCGCTATTCGATGACCAAGTGGAACGGGATCTCCAAGCACCCCAAGTTCGTCGGCCTGGATAATTTCAAGCAGATCTTCGCAGGCGATACCAACTTCTCGGATGCCGCCTGGTTCACGATTAAATATGCGGTGCTCTACATTGTCATAGTCAACGTGCTGGCGATTCTGCTGGCGGTGCTGCTGGACATGAAGCTGAGAAGCACCTCCTGGCTGAGAGCGGCCTTCTTCATCCCGTATATCCTCAGTCTGGTCATTGTCGGCTTCATCTGGAAATTCATCTTCATGCAGGGCTTCAACTCGCTGGGCGAGAGCACAGGCTGGGCGATCTTCGATCTAAGCTGGCTCGGGACACCGGGTCTGGCCTTCATCTCCATCTTGGGCGTATCCATCTGGCAGTCCATCGGGTTCTATCTAGTCATTTACATTGCCGGTCTGCAATCTGTGCCTGAGGATCTCAAGGAAGCTGCTACGGTTGACGGTGCCGGACCGCTGAGACGATTCTTCAGCATTACGCTGCCGCTGCTTGCCCCATCGATCACGATCTCTGTGTTCATGGCGCTCACCAATTCGATCAAGGTGTTCGATGTCATCCTGTCACTGACCGGCGGCGGTCCCGGCGGAACTACGTATAGTATCGCTTATGATATCTACCGGGATACATTCCAGAACAACCTGTACGGCTACGGTACAGCCAAAGCGCTCATTCTGTTCCTTGCCGTGCTTGCCGTAACGATCATCCAGCTGACCGTCTTTAAACGGAGAGAGGTAGAGGCCTAATGACAACCAACCACAACAAGGCAGGCAAGATCATCCTGGAGGTTATTCTGGTCCTCTTGTCTCTGCTGTTCCTGTACCCGCTATTCCTGACGATTATCAATTCGCTCAAAAGCTTCGGCGAGGTCATGACCGATGTCATCGCCCTGCCGCAGAAGCTGACCTTCAGCAACTACGCCTATGTCTGGGAGTTCATCAACTATCCGCGGCTGTTCCTGAATAACTTCATCATTACCGGTGTCGGCCTGCTCGGTATTGTATTCATCTCCTCCATCGCCGCCTATAAGCTGGCCCGGACCAAAACCAGATGGAGCGGTGTCCTGTACTTCCTGTGCATTATGCCGATGCTGATCCCGTTCCAGTCGATCATGCTGACGGTCCTCCAGACCGCCAAGAACCTGAACCTGTCGGAGAGCACCTGGGGACTGGGTCTCCTGTATTGGGGCTTCGGCGCTCCGCTGGCGGTGTTCATCTATCACGGCTTCGTGAAGGGAATCCCAACGGAGATTGATGAGAGCGCGACGATTGACGGCGCTTCCGGCTTCCGCCTGTTCTTCAGCGTGATCTTCCCGCTGCTGAAATCGGTCACCACGACCATTGTCATCATTGATGTCATGTGGATCTGGAATGACTTCCTGCTCCCGCTGCTGATGGTCAATGGTTCGCCGGAGACGAAAACGTTAACGCTGGCCGCTTACACCTTCGTGGGCCAGTATACCTCGGACTGGCAGTATGCCATGACCGCTATGGTAATGGCGGTGCTTCCTTCGATCGTGGTCTTCATCTTCCTGCAGAAATACATTGTGAAGGGCGTTGTGGCAGGGGCGGTTAAGGGCTGATCCTGTACTTCCCCTCTACTCTGCCCGCTTCCGAACGGTAAATAAGGCACGGCCTAAGCGAATTCGCTCGGGCCGTGCCTTTTTCTGTTTTGATTCCCTGGTATAACCATCACTGCGGAGATTTTGGAATTCCAGCCGCTGTTAGGTTTGGATTTCCCGATTCAAATTGCTGGCCGCAGTAGAAATCCAAACAGACTATGCTTCCGAAGCTAGCTTTCCTACGGAAAGCTTTCAGGCGGACGCTGCCGCTCCTCCAGTTCCAAAATCCCTTCCGCGCAGCCTGCCACCCATCCCGGATTCCCCCAGGAGATGCGGACTCAGATGACCTTATTTCGCTAATACTGCCCTGTTTTTCGCGCCTGCGGACTCAGATGCACTTATTTTGCAATTTCGGGCCCGCAATGACTGCAAATAAGCAGCTTAAGGTCCACTGAGTCCGCAAGTTCGGCGAATCCAGCCCTTTCAGGACTATAAGGGCCTCCCAGTCCGCATAGAACCGCGAAGTACCGCACCAGCCTCCCAGCGAAGGTAAAGAGGGGGCGATGGTCCACGGGGCGGATGGGCCACAGGGACGTTGAAGTCGTTTCTTTACCGTCTAAGCGCGATCCGGTACACCTTCGTAGCGGTCACACTATGGAACACGGCAACGGCTTCGCCCTCGAATACCTTCTCCACGGCCATGGCGGCATCGTCGGCCAGCTTGACGGCACCGGTGCGGCGCGGCGTGGTCTCCAGCACAATCTCACCCCGGCGCAGCACCTCCCGGAACCGGGACAGGCCGATTTCCCACGGCAAGCCGTTATAGAAATGGTCGTGGAACAGTTGTCCGGCAGCGAAGGCATAGCCTACATTTCCGGTATAGTCGATGCTCAGCAGTACTTCTTCCGTGCTCTCGAGGACATCCTCGGGCAACTGGAGGACAACCTTGTGGTCCTGAATCCGGCGCAGCGTAACCGCGACTTCCTTCTGCGGTACCTGTACCTCATAAGCCTGGAACCAGCCTCCTGTATGTGCGCTGACCGTTGCATCCGCCTGCGCTGTATTCCACTGCGTTGCCGCCTCAGCTCCACCCGTGTATTCGCGGAATGTGAACGCATGATGTCCCGGGCTGATGAATTCCATCCCGTCCGGGGTCTGAACAGGAGGAGCCGGTGAGAAGATGATGCGGTTCTGACCGTTCTCCTCAAGCTCCCACAGAGCCGCAGCTTCACGAGCGCTCATTGCATAGATGCGGACTTCTCTGGCTTCGTCCCGCCGGATCACAATCATCGAAGATTGGTCATGCGGAATCAGCACATTGTAGCCGCCATTCTCTGCTACGTCCCCGGCATCCGCAGTCACATCAAGAATGCCAGCAGCCGCGTCGATCTGGAACTCACCGTCTACCCCCTCTGGCATGGAGAAGAAGTAGGTAGCCGCTTCCTCGCTTTCGACAACCGTTACAGGCTGGGCTGTAGCAGACTTAAGATTCAGACCATCCAGTGCGAAGTTGAACGGCAGCAGGAAGGAAGCCTTGGGCTGAACCGTCAGCTTACTCCGCTGCGGGAAGCTTAGCGTCTCCTCTCCCAGCTCTACCGTAAACACAACCTCCTCATGCGTATCCATCTCCACATGGTCCTGATAATTATTGACGAACAGGAACCCGGACTTGCCGTCCGTGCGGACTGCATAACGCAGCGTATGCGCATCCTCCGGCGTAACTGCTTCTGCCCCCTCGGGAAGCACAGTTGCCAGCGGTGCAAGCCGGTCTGCGAACCGGCGCAGGAAATAATGAAGCGGACGAAGCAGATGATTCGACTCGCGAATTTGGCCGAATTCGCCAATCGGCGCCTGGAAGTCATAGGTCAGCTTCGGGGTGGTGCTCTCGTTCAGGTATCCCGTTCTTCCCACCGGATTCGTTCCGCCGTGGAACATATAATACCCGATGAAGTTGCAGCCCCCGGCAAGCTTCATTAAGGTCATGGCAATTACACTTTCCGGCTCCACCTGGAACCGGGACAGATACCAGGTCTGCATCCCGCCGCCCATCTCACAGCAGGCGAACGGGTATTTCGTCCGCGCATACGGCGGATTGAATTCGCCGCCCGGCGCCTTGTCATCATGGAAGTTCACGAATACATATTCCGGCGTTGGCTTCTGGACCTGATTCGGATCACTGATGCTCCACGGAGTATATGCATACCCGCCATACAGCGGAAGCACCTCATCCTCCAGGAACGGCGCCTCGCCCCAGCCGGTGCTGGTATAGATCGGAGCGATCAGACCGGAATCCACCGCAACCTTCTTAAGCAGACGCATATGCTCCGATCCGGCTTCCCCGCTTGCGCCGCCGCTGAGATATTCGTCACCCTGCTTGGCGGTCTCTTCCCAGAGAGCGGCCGCAGCATTCAGCTCATTCTCCAGCTGAATCCCGATCACCGGGCCGCCATCCTTGAACATCTGCCCATCAGACTGATTGCCGATTTCCCGGAACAGTCGGTTCACATACTTCAGGTAGCCCTCGTCATTGGAGCGAACCGCGAATTCACGCCCGAACAGCCAGTCCGGCAGTCCGCCGTTCTTGACCTCGCCATGACAGAACGGACCCACACGCAGGATGACGTATAGGCCATTCTCCCGGCACAGCTCCACGAATCGCCGGAGGTTGCGGTTGCCCGCCCATTCGAACTCCCCTTCCAGCTCTTCATGATGATTCCAGAAAATATAAGTCGCAACCACGTTAATTCCCGACAGCTTCAGCTTGCGGATCTCGCTCTCCCAGTCCGCTTCGGGATACCGTGAATAATGGAATTCCCCGCAGATGGCGAAGTAGGGCTTGCCGTTCAGCTCCATATAATAATTGGTGAAGCTGAGCTCGTCCCCTTGGGGGTTGCTCCCGCCCAGCCGCAGTGTGGACGGGTAGATTTTTTTGGGAGACACTCCAGCCTGTATCGTATATTTCATGAGAATCGCTCCTTTGCCCTAATGTATGATCCGTGTACAACCTATACCTATAATTTCATAAAAACTGCCCCAAAGCTAATGCTTTGGGGCAGCCCGTAAGCTTATTCTGTTATTTCTGCGCTGCGAGGAACGCATCGATCTGTGTCTGCATTTCAGTCTGTACTTTATCCAGACCTGCTGATTTCAGCTGCTTGATCAGGTCTGCCTGACCTTTAGCCAGATCATCGATCAAGCCATACTCAAGCGGAATCGCATAACGCAACATCACGTTGCCGATGTTAGCCACTTCGTTCTTCACTGGCGTAGTGTCGAAGACGAAGGTTTCCAGCGGGAAGTGATAGATGCTGGACTGCCAAGTGTTGAACATATCGTCCGCTTCTTTAGGATACGCTGCATCCTGACGGTTCAGCGGGGAGTTCCAGCCCCAGTTCGAGAAGCCAGTGTAGTTAGCGGCAGCAGGACCGGCGGTGAACTTCTTGTCGCCTTCCGGATTGTAGTTGCTTCCGGCGATACCGTACATAGTCAAGTCGTGAATTTCCTTGTCATTCTGCAGCAGATCGAGCAGCATCAGGGCGCGCTCTGGGTTCTTAGAGGTCGCATGGACGGACATCCCGTTCTGTGTAGAGATCGCAGCAATTTTCTTTTTGTCCGGGGTAAGGTCAGCAATGCCCAGCTCTACATCCGGTTTGTCACGGCGCATTTCAGCCAGGTTAGCCGCTACAGTACCCAGATTGTGCGCATAGGAGGATACCTTGCCTGCTTTCACATCCTGCCATACATCGTTTTTGTTGCTGACTACGTTCTTGGACCACGCGCCGTTATCGGCCAGGTCTTTGTAATATTGAAGCAGGGAAGTGAATTCAGGTGTGTCATAGATATTGAAGACTTTACCGGATGCATCATCCAGCTTGTACGCCAGCGGAAGCAGGCTTGCATCTACCAGGTTGAAGTTGTTGTTCTGCTCCAGCAGCGTCTGATCCAGCTCATGGAATTTCCAGCCGTCTGCAGGCTTGGCACCGAATGCGGTGATGCCTTTCTCATCTTTGGCAATGGCCTTCAGATAAGTAGCATATGATTCAGCACTGTTGATTTCAGGCAGATTGTGTTTTTTGCGCAGATCCTCACGGTACAGCACCACTTTGTCGGTTACTTCAACATTGTTATTAGGAACCATGTAGAGCTTGCCGTCCACCTTGGCTTGCTGCCAGTTCACTTTCGGCATCGCTTCCCAGGTCTGTGGCATGTATTTGGTCAGCATATCATCTGTTAGCTCCAGGAATCCGCCTTTCAGCGCCTGATCGTTATAGAAGGCCCAGTTCGCTGTATATACGAGATCGAAGTCTTCGTTCGCTGCGAATTTCAGCGGATATTTCTGGGTCCAGTCGGACCAATCGAGGAATTCAGTTTCTACTGTGGCATTGATTTTCTCTTTGAGCTTGGTGTTCAGCTCTCCGAAGACCTTGTCATAATCGCCAGGCTGTGGCCCGAGCAGAATCATTTTGAGCTTCACTTCTTTGGAGGTGTCCGGAGCACCGGAATTTGTTGCTCCTTCCGATGTCGCCGGAGCCTTAGTGGCCTCCGCTCCTGTATTTGCGTTATTATTGCCGCCGCAGGCACTGAGGACCGTTCCAAGCGCCATCATCGTTGCAAGCGTAACTGTTAGTTTCTTTTTCTTGTTCATCATGACCTGTATTTCCCCCTTAAGTAATAGTTGCCCTAAGTCTTATATTGATAACCAGGTTACCCTGTGATCATCCTTTGACTGCACCAATCGTAAGTCCTGTTACAAAATATTTCTGGATGAACGGATACGCCAGCAGGATCGGTCCCGTAGCCACAATCGTCATGGCCATCTTCAGACTTTCGGTTGGCAGGTCCGTGTTGACCACCGCACCGGAAGCCATCATCGCCTTACGCATTCCATCCATATTGCCTAACATTTTGTAGAGATAATACTGCAGCGGCATCAGCTCCGACTTGGAGATGAAGAGCAATGCGTTGTACCAGTCGTTCCAGTAAGCCAAGGCAATGAACAGACCAATGGTCGCCAGGGCGGGCTTGGACAACGGCACAATCAGCTGCATGAAGATCCGGAAATCGCCGGCTCCGTCTATTTTGGCGGATTCTGTAATGGCATCCGGGATGCTGCTCATGAAGGACTTCATGACAATAATATAGAAGACGTTCATCATCATCGGCAGGATCAGTACCAGAAGCGTATCCTTCAGATGCAGATAGTTGATGATCATCAGGTACCATGGAACCAGACCGCCGCTGAACAATGTAGTGAAGAAGAAGAAGAAGGAGAAGCGGCTGCGCCATTTGAAATCTCTCCGGGACAGCACGTAGGCTGTCATTGACGTCAGGAACAATCCGACAATAGTACCGATGGCCGTAACGGAGATCGTCACCCCATAGGCTCTGAGCATCTCAGCCGGATACTTGAACAGCAGGCTGTACGCTTCTGTCGAGAAGGCAGTCGGGAAGATCTGGAACCCTTTCTCGATAATCGCGCTCTCTTCACTCAGAGAGGAAGAGATAACCAGAATGAACGGGAAGATACAGAAGATGGCCAGTACCGTAAGGGTTACGTATCCGATGATGGATAGTAGCATCTTGTCCCGGCCCTCAGGCTTTCTGCGTACTTCCGGTGATTTAATATTTGCAGTGGTTGAACTCATTGGGCATTACCTCCTTGTCCTAGAATAGAGCGCGATCCTTGTCGTATCGGCGTACAGCATAGTTGGCCAGCATGATGGTTGCGAAGCCGAGCAGGGATTGGTAGAAGCCGGCTGCCGCAGACATCCCGATTTCATTGGATGTGGTCAGCGAGCGGAAGACGAAGGTGTCGATTACGTCTGTGGATGAGAACAGCAGGCCGTTGTTGCCGACCATATTGTAGAACATCCCGAAGTCTCCGCGGAAGATATTACCGATCGCCAGCAGCACCAGAATGATGACAGTCGGCATCAGGTTCGGAATCGTAATTTTCATAATGCGCTGGAAAATATTCGCGCCGTCAATTTCGGCGGCTTCGTACATCTCGGTGTCAATGCTGGTAATCGCGGCCAGATACATGATCGTTCCGTAGCCCAGTGTCTTCCAGGCGGAGACAATGACCAGGATAAACGGCCAGTAGGCTGCCGTATTATAGATATCCACCGGCTGCATACCGAGTCCCTTCAGCAATACGTTAACGGTACCTACATCGAAGTTGAACAGGTTGTACGCAATGGCTCCAACTACAACCCAGGAAATGAAATAAGGCAGGAACAATACCGTTTGGGTCAGCTTGCGGAACCATTTGCCCGCTACCTCGAACAGCAGGATCGCTGCAAAGATCTGAAGCCCGTTGTTCACAACGATGAATGCGATGTTATATAACGCTGTATTTCGGGTTACGCGCCAGGCGTCACCGGAATCAATGAAGAATTTGAAGTTATCCAGTCCGTTCCACGGACTGCCGAATACCCCGCCAGTATAATCAAATTGCTTAAATGCCAGCACAATACCCGACATAGGCAGATAAGCAAAGAGCAGAAAGAACAATACAGCCGGTGTCAGCATAAGAAGCAAGGATCTGTATTTCTTGACATCGTCCCAGAATCCGTGTTGTTTCTGTTTCATCTTGAATCCCCTTTCCCATTCCCATTTCTCTATAGCCTTATTATAAATAAGCGTTCTTCCGGTGTGGATTAGGGCTATCAACTAAAAGTAATACTTTTTCAACGATCGGTTTAAAATATATGCTTTCCAAAAACACAAAAAACGTTGCCTCTGATTTGGAAATCAGGACTGGCAACGTTTGGTAATCTTCAACTTAGATTTTCTGTTTCTTGCGGTATTCCCCCGGTGTCATGCCTGTGATCTGCTTGAACTGCCGGTTGAAATAGATAATATTCTTATAGCCCATCCGTTCGGCAATCTCATAGATCTTAAGCGTCGGATCACTTAGCAGCTCGAACACTCTGCCCGTCTTGCGCTCGTTGACGTACTCGCTGAAGGGAACACCGTATTCTTCCTTGAACAAGAAGCCCAGGTAGTTCGGGGTGAAGTCGAAGTGGGCGGCTACCTCCTTCAGCGTGATCTTCTTCTCCAGATTCTCCTCCACATAATTCATAATCTCGTCGATCAGCTTGCGCTTCTGCCGCTGCCGCTTCACGTACAGCAGCTCCGACAGCTCGAAGAATCTCCGTCTCATCCACGACAGAATATCATGAATCGTCTCGAACTGGAACAGGATGTCCGGCTGATGGGACTCCCACTGGAGCAGCTCATACAGATTCTCATTCTGCTGCTGAAGATCAGCATGCAGCTTGGAGGTAATACGGATAATCAGCTCATAGACGTCCTTCTTGCCGGCATTCGTGAACAGCTCCAGCAGATGATCGTCAATCGCCACCAGATCGTACTGGATGATCGCTTCCAGCAGCTGCACAACCGTCTGTTCGATCCGGGCCCCCGGCGTACCGCGCGGGGAAGACTCCAGGTTATCACGGATCAGCCGGTTCTTCCCGAGCAGCCACTTCGCGCTGAGTGCGGCCGTTGCCTGCTGGTAAGATTCATGCAGCCCCGCTTCATCCTGGGCGTAACGCCCGACCCCGATGGTTAAGGTGCAGGGAGAGCTCCCGGCCATCTGTTTAATCAGCTCATCCAGCAGACTGAGGAAGCTATCCGAGGGATGGCTGCACAGAATCACGAACCGGTGATGATGGACGGGAATCAGGGTTCCCAGCTTGGTGCTCTCCACGAAGGCTCTGATCAGTCCGGCCATCTGCCGCGTCTTGACACGTGCATCCTCCTCGGACAGGTCGCGCATTTTCCATTCCAGATCATCGATCTCGATAATCGCTGCGGCCGCTCCCTTCATGAGCAGCGGATTCAGGGCGCTGCGCAGATGCGGCTCTGCCGGTTCAGGCGATGTATCCTCGAACCAGCGCAGAATCAGCTCCTTATTCACCAGGGATAGCGCTTCGGTGAAGGATCGGCTCTGTTCCCGTTCCTGCTCCAGAGCGGCAGACAGGGATTCCAGCATGTCGTAGAGATCCTTGTCTTCCACAGGTTTCAATAAATAGCCGGAGGCATTGATCTCAATCGCTTCCTTGGCATAGCTGAAATCCTCGTGGCCGCTGATGAAGACAATTTTGACCTTCGGATGAATGACCTTAGCCCGCCGCGCGAATTCTGTACCCGTCATAATAGGCATCCGTATATCGGACAGGATGATATCCACCCGTTCCTGTTCCATGATCTTAAGCGCATTGAAGCCGCTGTTCGCCGTCCCTACCACTGCCAGATCCAGCGGGCTGGCCAGCACTCTGCGCCGCAGCCACTCCAGATCGATCGCTTCATCGTCAACCAGTAATACATTGATACTCATCGCAATCTTGTCCTCCTGTATGTGTACATGACCCTATGACGCTCAGCCATTCGAATTATGGCGCCTGTCTTACAGCTCCTCGTGACCCTGAAGCCCGGCAGGGAGCAGCAGCCGCACGGTTGTACCGCCACCGTAGAAGCTGGCAATCGTCACCCCGTACGCATCACCGTATCTGAGCTTGATCCGCTCATTCACATTTTTCACACCGTAACCGCCCGACTGGCTCGGCCCCTGCATCATACGCTTGACCACCTCGGGACGCATGCCAATCCCGTTATCAATTACCTTGAGTTCAATATTGTCCCCCACACGCTTGCCGGTCAGCCGGATGGCAATGGTCTCACCGAACCAGGCGTGCTTGAATATATTCTCCACAAAAGGCTGCAGCAGAAGCTTAATCACCTGCATATGCATGATCTCCTCGTCCACATCCACGTGCAGCGTGAAGGCGTCCGCATATTTGACCCGCTGGATCTCCAAGTACGTAGCCACCTGGTCTAGCTCCTTCTCCAGTTCAATATAGACATTGCCCTGATTGAGCGTCAGCCGGTAGAACCGGGACAACCCCTGGACCATCTCCGTGACTTTGCCGATCTCCCCGAGATTAGCCAGGCTGCTGATCGTAGAGAGCGTATTATATAGAAAATGCGGATTGATCTGTGCCTGCAGGGCCTCCAGCTCCGCCTGCTTCTTCTGAATTCCCTGCACGTACACGCTGTTGATCAGCCCCTGGATATTGGAGGCCATATCATTGAAGGAATCCGCGATCTGCACGAATTCATCATTGCCGGAGAAGCGGATACGCTTCTGGAAGTTCCCGTCCTGGAAGGAGCGCACCAGGCCTACGATCCGGCTCATTTTGCGTCCCGATATCCGTGCCACCACATAACCGATCAAAGTCATGACCAGGAAGCTAAGACTACAGACAGCAATAATCACCCTGCGCAGCCGGCCGGCATCCTGGGTCAGATATTTATGCGGTACCATCGCTTCAATTATGAAGTTACTGCCCGGAATCTGTTCCTGCAGCCTGAGGAAATTCTCCTGTCCGCTGCTATTATTGGCAGGACCCCGCTGGAATAGAATATCCCCCGTAGTCTCCTCCACCAGCCGCAGCGTAATGCCTTCCTCCAGCGGGAAGGTATCGAAGCCGCCGAACAGGTCCTCCAGCGATACCGTAATCCGCACATAACCGATCAGCGACTTGTAATCACTGAAGTTGACGAGTCTGCGTACATGTGAGAGGTTGCCCAGCTTCTGGTCTGTATCAATCTGCAGCCACAAATTATCACGCTTGGAATCCTTCAGCGACCGGTACCACCCGCTGCCTGTAATATCGTCCAGGGGCAGAATATAGTAGTCACTGACAATGATCGGATCATCCAGATTATCCCCGGACACAATGTTCAGATCAGGGTTCGGGGTGTAGAGTATGAAGCGGATCTTATTCCCGAACAGCTGCAGCGGCGCGGTAATCTGGGGGACAATTTGGTCAAGCATCGTCAGATAAATCTCAAACGGTGTCCCCTTCATCTCAAGCGCACGCTGGAACGGCTGGCTGCCGAACAGGTTGTCCGACATCCGCTGAATTTCATCCATCTGATAGCGGATATTGTTCCTCGACTGCTCCATGCCTGTGCGGATGTTGGACTCGGCCATCTCTGTCCGGGAATCAGTCAGCATGGAATACGAGATATAGCCGATGAACACATCCGTGAGGAGAACCAGCAGCAGATAAGGAATCATCATTTTATAGGTGAACGGCATGTACTTCTTAAGCTTGGGCATCATTCGCTGGACATCCTCTGCATGGAATTCGTTATAGCTATTCTATTCCGAAACGGACTGCAGCACCACTTCCGCAGACGCAAGCCCTGGAGCTACAGCCCGAACCTGAATGGCGCCCGCTGCGGCAGAAGTCTGAATCAGCGCCAGACACCATCCGTTAAAAGCACGCCGCAGCACCGACTTATCCGGCTCATGGCTGCTTGGATTGCCGTTGCCAACCCCGAGCAGCGCCCCCGCTCCCGTCACTTCAAAGCGGATCTCGTGATCCGCCGCCGGAACAACGTAGCCCTGCTTGTCCAGCACGGCTACGCGAACCGGAATCGTATCCGAGCCGTCCGCCTGCGCCTCCAGCCGGTCCGGGAACAAGGCGATCTGGTACGGCTGACCGGCGGTGACCACAGTCTTCTCGGCGATAACATGGCCGCCCCGTTTGCCGGCGGCTTGCAGCTCACCGGGTTCATAGAGAACCTCCCACGACAAATACCCGTTCGTATCCACCTGCTGCTCACCCAGACTTCTGCCGTTCAGACTCAGCTCAACGGTATCGGTATTTGCGAACACCCGCACCTCCACCGGCTTGCCCTCAGAACCGGGCCAGTTCCAGTGCGGAAGCACATGGACCATCGGCTCCTCCCTCCAGACAGACTGCATATAGTAGTAGCTGTCCTTCGGGAAGCCGCAGGTGTCCATCAGCCCGAAATGCGAATTGATGCACGGCCAGAGATGGGGAGTTGGCTCTCCCCGGTAATCGAAGCCTGTCCACATGAACACGCCGGTCAGGAAGCGGTACTGCACCAGATCGCTCCATGCCTGCTGCGGGGTACAGCCCCATGAAGGAATGTTCGTGCCGTATTCAGAGCAATAGCCCTTGACCGGATCATCCTCATAGATGCCCCGCGTAGCGGTATAACTGGCACATTCACTGCCGATCATTAGGCGGTCCGGGTATCGCTCATGATCATGGAGGTCAATGCTTACGTCTTGTCTGTGCCCGTAATTATAACCTGTAATCTCGACAGCGTCATTATAGCCATTCTCATGCCAGCCATGGTTCATCGCTGCACAAGTCGGACGGGTCGGATCAATACGGCGCGTCCAGTCTGCCAGTGTCTTCAGTACCCGGGCGCCCGTCAAGGTGCCTTCAAGCACCTCTTCGTTCTCCAGGCTCCAGATGATTACGCACGGATGGTTGCGGTCACGGTAGAGCATCCGCGACAGCTGGCTCAGGCCGTTCGGGCTGCTGTCCAGCTTACGGTTCTCATCCATCACCAGCATGCCAATCCGGTCACAGATATCCAGCAGTTCAGGCGTTGGCGGATGATGCGCGCTGCGGTAGGCATTGGAGCCCATCTCCTGCAGCAGCTTCAGCTTATATTCAATGAGGCTATCAGGCAGCGCTACGCCGACCCCGGCGAAATCCTGGTGATTGCAGGTCCCCTTGATCAGCAGCGGTTCCCCGTTCAGGAAGAACCCTTCCTTGGAGTCGAAACGGATGCTGCGGATGCCGAACACGGTCTCATACCGGTCAAGCTTTTGTCCGGCAACCCTAATGACCGACTCCGCCTTATACAGATAAGGAGATTCAGGGCTCCAGAGATTCGGCTGCTCCACGCAGAAGCTCTGCTCCAGCTCTACTTCCGCATACCAGTCTGCATAAGCCTCCGCCGTCCCCTCACCGACCTGTATTCCATCCGCATCATAGATAACCGTGTGCAGAGATATCTGCTTTCCTTCGGTATAATCATTGCGGATACGGGTAGAGAGATGAACGGATGCCTGTTCTTTTGCCACCTCCGGTGTCGTAATGTAAGTGCCGTATTCAGCCACATGCAGGCAGTCCGTGGACTCCAGCCAGACATGCCGGTAAATGCCGCAGCCTTCATACCACCAGCCCTCACATTCTGTAGCATCCACCTTGACGAGTATGACATTCATGCCCTCCTCACCATAGCGGAGCACATCTGTCAGATCATAACTGTACCCGATATAACCGCCCTGATGCGAGCCGATCAGATGCCCGTTGACCCAGACTGTGCTTGTGCCTGATACCCCGTCGAAGCGGATATTCCACTTGGACCCGTCAGCATCTGCCGGAAGCGCGAAGGTTTTGCGGTAGAAGCCCGTCCCGCCGGGCAGATATCCATGGCTGCCGTCCCTTGAGCCTAATCCCTCATCCCGGACATACTCCTGCTCCACACACCAGTCATGCGGCAGGCTAACTTCCGTCCATTCCAGCTGCTGCTCACTCATTCCTTTATCATGGTAAGCGATATCCAGCCACTCCCCCTCCCTAAGAGTGTCCGTATCTGTAATCCCGCCGGTCATTCCACCCTTAACTGCATAAGGAATATGAAGCTCCCCTTGATAAAAGCCCCAGTCCCTGTCAAAATTCACTTTGCTTCTTGCCATTTCCGTTCCCACTTATGTGTCATCCTCCTTGGCAGAACTAATATTCATATTGTAGTGTAGATTCACACCGCGCGGTTAGCACAATGCTAAGAATGAATAGCACAAAATGAATAATACCGGGAACATGCCAAATAGCCCAGGGAGGATTAGGAAGCAGCTCCCCGGGCTTGTAAGACATGACTTCGTACGAACTATTTCCTACAGGCGGCTTCATACGGCTTATTTCACTGCTTCTCGCTGACTGCCCCGCCCGCTGCAACCTTCGCATTGAAGGAGAGCTGGTTCAGCTTCTGGATGGTCTCTTTATTGTAGGCTTCCCCCATGAAATTCGGCTGGCCGCCAATGATTTTGACCGGAGTGATACTGCTGGTTACCCCAGAAGGGTTGATGGTGAAGTTAACCAGCATGGAATGCAGGGTCTTGTCTCCGCCCCGTGTAGAACGGTTGAACACAAAATTGCCCAGTGAATAATAGATCGGCTTATGCTTGTAATATTCAATACCCATCAGACAATGACTGTGCGCGCCAAGGATGATATCCGCTCCGCTGTCGATCATCTGCTTGGCCAGCTTCCGCGCATACGCCTCCGGGTAATCCTTGAATTCCTGATTCCAGTGAATATATACAACCGTATAATCATTATCCTTGGCAGACTTCTTAATCGCACTCAGCAGCGGCTCTGCCGTATAGGCGGAGGCTGCACCCGGGCTGTTCTTGCCTGCATACCAGGAGGGGGCAGACAGTACACGGCTTGTTCCAAGAACCGCGATCCGCTTGCCCTTGACGGTCTTAACATACGGTTTGAAGGCTTCATCGATATTAGCACCTGCACCGGTGTGCCCAATGTTGTTCTTATCCAGATGGACCAGCGTGTCCAGCATCGCGGTTCTGCCGTAATCGAGAATATGATTATTGGCGACGGTCACGCCGTCGATCCCCGCTGTACTTAATCCCGCGAGTGCCGCCGGCTTGGAGCGGAAGGCGAATGTCTTGCTGGCCGCAGCCCCGCGCACCGAGACCGGAGTCTCCAGATTGGCAAAAGCAAGATCGGCCTTCTGCAGCACAGGTGCTACCTTAGCGAACGGGAAATCTACGCCATACTTGGCAATCTGGTCGCCGACAAAGCCGTCCAGCAGAATATCCCCGGCAAACGTAAGGCGAATCTCCTCCTGCGAAGCAGCCCCTTGGGCGCTTACACCCGCAGCCGGGACCAGCAAGAGCAGAATCATGAATATAACAGCATATCTGCGCAAAGTTCTCTAGCTCCTTTTTCTAATGTGATCTAATGATGACTGTGACTAGGAAATATAGAACAGAACGCAGGATGCATTCGCGCTTGCCTGCTGGTAGAACTCCCGGATGGCCTTGAAGTAAGTTAAGATATAATCAAAGAACTCCTCCGCCTCATCATCCTCGATAAGCGGGTAGATTCCTTCCTCCATCATCTGCCGGAAATCATAGTGTTCCCGGAGCCAGGCTTCTTCTATTCCCTCCAGGGCCTCTGCGGTTAGCTTCACCTCATCCGGTTCCAGGGCAAACACCTCGGCATCCGAATAGTGCCCGATATAATGACTGCTTAGAGGCACAGCCGCGCCCAGAGGCGACTGATTGCCTTCCTGTCCGCCATTCAGTGTATAATGTAGAGCTTGCCAGGACTTATCAATATCAAGCTTCGGCCCGATCCCGTGCAGGCTCACTTCTTCATTCCGGATCGACTGAAGCAGCTCAGCATTTACAGCCAGATAATTGCCGATCATCCCCATGAGATTGTCTCCTTCTTTCTTATGTCTTGACGCTATTCTACTACACTGGAAGGAAACAACCAAATGATGGGTGAACTTTGCTAGATTTGCGCTTTTTTAAGCACTGCCCGGAAGCAGCTCAAGCCGCCCCACTGGTCTGTACGCACGGCATCTGCCGGAAGATTGAAATCCGTCTCGCCCCAATATTGAAATCCGGCCTGCAGCAGAATCTCATTCATCCGCGGCAGATTGACGGTCGGATGATCAAAGGTCAGCACCAGCAGCCCTTCTCCATTGAGCGTTCTATGAAACTCGCGGACGGCCAGCACCGTTTCCTGTACCGACAGATGCTCCAGCACCGAGATACAAAAAACCGTATCGAAACACTCATCCTCATAAGGCAGCGAGGTCAGATCTGCCTGGGCTAGATGCAGTCTATTCATCGGTCCCGCCTCCACCTGCCGGGCTGCCGCTGCTCCGATATCCTCGGTGATATTCTGCATAATCGCTTCATGCGACAGAATCCGGGCATCCTTATCACAGGCATAGACCTCAGCGCTATGCTCAGCAAGATAGAATTTGAGCGGGTGAGAGATTCCGCAGGCTGCATCCAATACCACATCATGCGGTGAGATGAAATGGGTACACCATTCGTATTCATACGGACGGCTCCACCAGGCTTCCGGCAAATCATAAATCAGCTTGTCACGGCGTGCATCGGTATTCACAAAAAAACGGGAGACGTAAGGATGTGTCGGCATGGCCAGGACTCCTTTACTCGTGGGGATTTCGGTAGTCAGAGTATATTCACGAATCCCGGTTTCATGCTATAACCTCGCAGCAGCCTGACATGGGGATTATTTTGTAAGCTTCATTAGGGTGGATGGCTTCGCAAGCAAAACAGGCGCTACCCGTTAACGGACAGCACCTGCTCAGCGTAATCTATAGGACTTGTATCTATAAAATCTACTTATACATAATAGCTAAGCAGCTTCGCATCGACGCCGTGTCTGGCGATCAATCCGTCCAGCATTTTGAACCAGTCATGGTCTGAGGTGCAGCGTTCCGGCTGGGCTTCGAACCAGGCCACCGAGCGCTTCACGCCTTCCGCGAACGGCAGGGTGGCCTGGAAGTCAGGCACCAGACGTTTGATCTTGCTGTTGTCGAATACACTGCTGACTGCCTGATCCCCGATCAGCCCGTCCGCCGTTCCCGCCGGGGTGTTCGCAGCGATGAAATCTGTAGACATGTGTACAACCTTCGGCTCACGGCCTGCGGCCTCTCCGATGGCCGCATAGATCTGATTCCAGTTCAGCACCTCATCCGAGGTAATATGAACCGCTTCTCCAATCGCCTCAGGGAGTCCCAGCAAACCAACGAAGCCTTTGGCAAAATCCGTATTATGCGTCAATGTCCATAGAGAGGTGCCATCGCCATGAATGACGAGCGGCTGGCCCTTGCGGATACGTTCCACTAAGGACCATGGATGACTCCAGCTGGTCAGCGCCGCCGGAATGGCTGTATCTCCGTAAGTATGGGAAGGACGGACAATCGTCACCGGGAAGCCGCTGCTCTGATACGCTTCCAGAAGCAGCTCCTCAGAAGCAATCTTGTCCCGGGAATACTGCCAGTACGGGTTCACCAGCGGGGTCTCTTCGGTAATCAAATAATTACGCTGGGGCTTCTGATACGCCGAAGCCGAGCTGATATAGATATATTGCCGCGTCTTGCCAGTGAACAGGTCAATATCCGTCTGCACATGCTCCGGCGTGAAGGCAATCCAGTCGACGACAACATCGAAGTCATACCCCTTCAGCGCCTCGGCGGCCTGCTCCTTGTCACGGATATCACCGTGTATCACCTGTGCGCTCTGCGGCACGAAGCTGCTGCGTTCTCCACGGTTGAACAGATACAGTTCTATTCCCCGTTCCACTGCCAGCCGGGAAACCGCCTGACTGATAAGTCCCGTACCTCCGATAAATAGAACCTTCATCTGTATCCTCCCTCTCTCTTAGCCAATAATTTCTTCAATTCGAGTCAGTATATCCTCATTCAGCTCAATGCCGGAAGCCTTCACATTCTCCTCCACCTGCTCAGGGCGGCTCGCGCCCACCAAGGCACTGGATACATTAGACTGGCGCAGAATCCAGGCCAGTGCCAGGTTGCCTACAGAGATATCCAGTTCAGCGGCAACCTTGCCCAGCTCCTGAACCTTCGTAAGCTTCTCCTCCGTAATTCCTTTGCGCATCCAGTCGAGCCGGGCAGCCCGGCTGTCTGCCGGAATATCGGAGACCGAACTGTATTTGCCGGTCAGCAGACCTTGAGCGAGCGGGGAGAATACGACTTGTCCGATTCCCTTGTGCAACCCAAGCGGGATAATCTCCTTCTCGATATAACGTTCAAACATATTATAGACCGGCTGGTTGACCACGATATGATCCAGCAGATACCGGTCAGCAACCGCAAGAGCTTCGGTCATCTGCGCCGCTGTCCATTCACTGACTCCCACGTAGAGCACCTTGCCCTGACGGACCAGATCATCCAGCGCCCGCAGTGTCTCTTCGATCGGGGTCTCCGGATCATAGCGGTGGCAGTACAGCAGATCCACATATTCAGCATCCAGCCGCTTCAGGCTGGCATGGCATTGCTCGGTAATATGCTTACGGGACAGGCCGCGGTCATTGGGACCGTCACCCATTACCCCGAACACCTTGGTCGCCAGCACGTAGGATTCGCGCGGATAGCTGCTTAGGGTAGCTCCCAGCACCTTTTCCGCCGCCCCCTTCTCATAGACATTCGCGGTATCAAAAAAATTAATGCCCAGAGAGTAAGCGGTTTCAATGGCCTTAACGGCATTGTCCTGCTCCACATATCCTCCGTAGGTCAACCAGCTTCCCAGGCTGATCTCACTGACCTTCAGTCCGGTCCCACCTAATCTGCGGTATTTCATTCATCCCTTGCTCCTCTCTGAATCCGGCGGGTCCCGCCAACCGGTTGCTATATGCACCTACTCATTTTAGAACAATTTGGTAGAAATTGAAAGCGGAGCGGACGGCGGGACCATCTGGTTGCGCTCCATCAGCGCCCACAATTGCCCTGCCAGTTCTGCTGCTGAATAGGACGTTGCACGCGTAACCAGCTGTTCGATCATGCCGGTCATTGCCACAGCCAGAAATTGCACCAGGATTCCCTTGTCCATCATCTTGTTAATGCTGCTCATATCCATCTGTTTGTCGAACCCCCGCATCAGTACCGCCTGCAGACGATTTCGGAACGCCGGAACCCCCTCGTTAGCCAGCGCCGCTGCATAGAAGGAGGCATGCTCATCGAGGTAACGGAACGTATAGTGCAGAGCCGCCTCAGTGGGAAAAAGCGCCTGCTCGCCGCACGGCAGACAGCTGTCAATCAGCTTGACAAAATGTGTCCTGATGCACTGATCCAGCAGATCGTATTTGTCGGTAAAATGCGAATAAACGGTGCCCCGGCTTACATTGGCCCGCTCGGCAATTTCGTTTATCGTGATTTGTTCGAAGTTCTTCTCTGCAATCAGCTGGATGAAAGCTTCAATAATAGCCTCCTGCGATTTACGTATCCTTCTATCCATAGATAACCCCTTCTTCGCCCCGTTCGCCTTGAATTGTACATTTCTCCAGATTCTGTACAATACTGAACAGATTCCGAAATTCTAGCAATTGATGCAGCTATACCACACTGGTAGGATCATTATAGTGAACGTCTACCTGTAAATCAACAGAGGTTCAAAATACACGGATCGGAGGATTTAGCTATGCATGCAATTGCTATTCAGCATTATGGTAATCCCGAAGTATTCACAGAACAAGTACTCCCTACTCCCTCTATCACCGAGACTCAGGTGCTCATTGAAATGTACGCCACAACTGTCAGTTCCGCAGACCAACTGGTGCGCTCTGGCGCATTCAAGGATGTGGTGCAGCTCCAATTTCCGCATGTGCTGGGTGTAGAAGTAGCCGGAATAGTGAGGGCGGCGGGGAAAAATGTGTCACGGCTGAAGGTGGGCGACCGCGTCATGGGGCTCTCCAGATCCGGCGGCGGTTATGCAGACTTCTTAGCCCTGGAAGAGAACTCAGCGGTTGTTATTCCGCCCGAGCTTTCCTATCAGGAAGCTGCCGCACTGCCCGCTGCTGCCTTGTCAGCCTGGCAGTCCTTATTCCAGTACGGCCAGCTGCATTCCGGCCAGCGGATTCTTATTCACGCAGGCGCTGGAGGCGTGGGACATCTTGCAGTGCAAATGGCCAAGCAGCACGGCGCCTATGTCTTGGCCACAGCCCGGGCGTATAATCATGAATTTGTGCGGCAGCTTGGAGCAGATGAGGTTATTGACTACACGACCACTGATTTTGCAGAAGCAGCCGGCACAGTAGATGTTGTACTGGATATGGTGAGAGAGACGGAAGTTGATGAGGATACTGGAATAGGAGCAACCGAACAGAAGAACCTCCAGATTCTGCGGGACAACGGCAGGCTGATCTCCCTGGTAGACCCACTGATCGCCACCCACCCCAAGGTTCGCGGAATCGAAGCCCAGTTTGCCTATATCGAGCCGAACCCAAGGGATCTGGCTTCCATTATCCAGCAAGTCCGCGAACATAAGCTTAAGGTGCATGTGGAGGAGATTTTCCCGTTTACTATGCAGGGGATAGTAGAAGCACATAATCATTATGAGACCAGGAAGGTTCGGGGGAAATTAGTGATCCTGAGACAACAGGGATAGAACATTATACCAAGATAGATTCCAGATGAATATTCAGCACCCGGATCACACGTTGTTTGTTCATCCTGTCAGGCTCAAGCATGGCATGAAGGGCCAAGCCGTCAATCAGGGCATACAGCCGTTCGGCTTCATCATCCTTATCCAGCCCCTGCTTGAAGAGCGCATGCTGATCCAGATAGTCAATAATTTGCACAATCAGCGGATAGATCGCATCATTAAGCTCAGTAGCTCTCTCCCCGCCAGTCTTGAGATGGAAGGTAAAGGCGAACCATACCTCCATCTCAGCCATGCTGCTGTCGTCCGTAGGGAGCAGCTCCAGCAGCACTTTCATAATCTGCTCCCGCGGAGGAAGCTCCGACTGCATAATATCCACAATCCTCGCTGTTACGCGCTCCTTCACCAGATTCATAGCAAACTCCAGCAGTTCATGCTGAGTGGAGAAATAATGGCGCAGCGCGCCCAAAGAAACACCCGCCTCGGCAGCAATATTACGCACCGTAGCCCCTTTAATTCCCTGCCGGATAATGACCCGCCAGGTAGCTTCGGCAATATTCGATTTTCGTTCGGAATGATCTACTATTTTTGGCATGCCCATATTGTAGCATACCGGAAAACATAAGCACAATTTAAATAATACAGTTGTATTACTTAAAATCCGCTGTTATACTTCGACTAGGCTATAACTACTATCAACTATAACAAGGGGTGCGATATGAATCTGGTTGCATGGGCGATTGTTACCTGTGAGGTCTTGTTCTGGGTGGTCATTCTTGCAGGCTTTACAGCACGTTATATCTTCAAACGGCCAACACTGGGGCTGATTTTCCTGGCGATGACTCCGGTCCTCGATCTCCTTCTGTTAATGATCTCCGGCGTGGACTTGGCACGAGGCGCTACCGCTACGATAGCACATGCGCTTGCAGCCGTGTATATCTCCGTGTCCATTGTATTCGGTAAAAGCATGATCGCTTGGGCCGACGAACGCTTCCGCTACTATGTTACCAAGCAAGGGGCGAAGCCGGCCAAGCGTTACGGCATGGACCATGCCAAGCATTATTTCCAGGGCTGGGTGAAGCACTTGCTCTCTTTTGTGCTCGCTGCCGGGATTCTGTATGGATTGATATTGTGGATCGACGATGCCGCCCGCACGGAGGCGCTGTTAAGTATTCTAAGCGTGTGGTCCGTGGTGGTCGGCATTGACCTGATCATCACTGTTACCTATTTCATCTGGCCCAGGCAGGCCAAAGGTTCAAGCTGAACAGAAAATTAAGAGGCTGACTCGAAAGCCATGAAATGGCTGCTTGGGACAGCTCTTTATTGCGGAGTGGGATCAACGTGAGCACTTGGGTGGACGCTCCGCTGTTTAAGCGGAAAATGATAGGTCCATCCTAAAAAAGTCGCTCATACCGGTAAAATGGAGGTACCACCCAACCATTCCCCAAGGAGCGATGGGTTAGCCCCTTTTAGCTTCGATGATGACTCAGGTACTTTGCGGAGGAGCCAAAATATATCTAGAGTAAAGGGCTGGATTAACCAGCCCCTCCTCATCAAACCGTACGTGAGGTTTTCCCTCATACGGCTTTCCGATGTTTGTCATTCATGAGCATGCAGATCACAATAGCGTTTTTAGTCCATTCATGTTGGCTATATACTTGACTTCAGATAGTGAACTCATCCATCTTCTGCGCTGTCTCTTCTTCGCGTACCACCGGGTTAATCGCTGCAGAATATACCAGTCTAGCTTAGCTAATCTCTTTTGGCTGTAGTTCGTGTAGTAATAATTTCTCCATCCTTGTATCTTCGGATTGAGCCATTTCACGTGTTCCGCAAACGATTTAGATCGCATGCCGGGCGGTGCTAATCTATCTTTGACCACGCCTCGAATACGTTCCTCTGCCTTCTTCGTTAGCCACTGCTGGGTGGTATAGTACACCTTCCCTTGAGAGGTTTCTGCTTTCGTTTTTCGGTGGTGCATTCCTAAGAAGTCGAATCCTTCCTCTCCTGTCCACAGGCCTACAATGCGAGTTTTGACCGGGTGTAAGGTTAACTCTAGACGTTCCATAATCCTGCTTATGAGCTCATAAGCATGTTCGGCGTCCTTTTTGGTTTTACAGACCACCACCAGGTCGTCTGCATACCTTGTCAGTTCTCCCAACCCCCTTCCGTATTTCTCCCATAGTCGGTCAAAGTAATTCAGATAGATATTCGCCAGTAGCGGTGAAATCACCCCACCTTGCGGTGTGCCTAAATCGGAACGCCTTACGTTTCCTTCTTCCATCACACCCGCTTGAAGCCACTTCCGTATTAATTTCAGGATTCGCCTGTCATTGATACGCATTTGTACCAATTTCATAAGTTTCTCCTGGTTAATGTTGTCGAAGTAGCCTTGGATATCGACGTCGACTACCCAATTCCCTTTGCGGTTGCAGGCTTTCCGGATTCGATCCAGCGCTCCTTTCGCACTTCGCTTCGGGCGAAATCCGAAGGATACTTCTTCGAAGTCTGCTTCAAAGATCGGTTCAATCACGAGTTTCGTTGCCATCTGTATGACTCGGTCGCGCACCGTCGGGATACCCAGCGGTCTTTGTTTCCCGTCTTTCTTTGGGATATAGTGCCGCCGTACGGGCTCTGGATCGTAGCTACCTGCTTTCAATTCTCGCTCACAGTCCTTCAGGAACCGTATTTCTCCTTGTGCTTCAATATCTGCGAGCGTCACGGCATCTACTCCAGCCGCTCCCTTGTTTGCCTTAACTCGTCTCCAGGCTTCACTCAGCACATCCCAGCGATAGACTTTGTCGTACAGCGCATGGAATTTACGCTTGTTGTTCTCCTTGGCCGCATGACCTAGCTTTTCTTGGAGTTCTTGAACTTTTTCTTTGGGTGTCGTTAGCCGGTTGGCATTCACTCACTCGTACCTCCTCCAAAAGCGTAAACAAAGCAGGGCTCCTTCCCTCCCTAAGGTTATGTTGTCCTTAGGTTCTTCGGTACTACGAGCCCCTCGGACTCCCTTCCCACAGACGGTTCATTTCGTCTTTTGGACTTATAGAGCGCCTATTTACGGGTTTCTAAAAAAAAAAAAACCCCCGTGTGGGGGAGGGTCTCCCCAGTTCACTGCATTATCTTTCAACCCATGCCGATCCCTATACCCCGGAGGATTCTTCACTGTTGTTCCAAGTTCTGTACAGCTTCCTTGGCCTTCGTCCATGAAAGCGGGACTCGGCTTCCTCTCTTCCCCTTCGCAGGGCCTTTTTGACGACGCGGCAGGATTCACTTGATGTTACGGCCTGGGTTGTTGCTCGCCCAGTCTCTGACCGGTACTTTTGTCGATGCGCTTTTACACACAGATTTCGCCATGCGCAAGCATCCTAGCTACAAGAGTGGCTTGGCCCCTCTCTTGGTTGGACTTGCACCAACTAGATAATGCGTGCCTCTGGGCACGCCTTTCAAAAAAGCCGGCTATTCGCCGGCTCTTATATTTTTCACCGTCCGCTGCTCCAGTGAGAAATGCTTGTATATTCTATCCCCGCCATCGCCAGTAGGGGCCTGCGCCAACAACCCGACCTTGACCGTGTCTCCCACCGGTAGGTTAAAGAAACGCATCATGTCAAACCGTACGCCGTCGGTCGAATAATGAAAAGCAAAAGCATTCCCGGATCTGGCGGCCTGCAGCCATACCTCATTGCCTTCAATATTGCAGCCATTCGCATCATCCGAGGTCTGGTTCGTAACTACGCTGACCACAGCATGGGTATCGAAATCCGTCAGCTCAAAGCAGGCCTTCGCCCAGACCGACAGATCCTGCATTATCATAATGGACGAAGAATCGTACGTATCCCGGAAGTCATGACTCACCTTCACCCGCAGTACGAAATCCCCGGATACTTCAGTATAGAAGAACGGCGCATTGGTCAGGCTCTCAGGCGTCAGCCCTTCTTCCGCAACCGCCCCGTTATTGCAGAAAAAATCACTGTTAGCAGTAGCTTCTAATATAATACTGTCATCCTCAAACCTGATGTTCCCCTCATTCATCCACTGGTATGTTTCGAGATCAGTCTTGGTCATTTGGTAGTCCTCCTATTTTTGGGAAATTCAAAATATACTACTATTATATTTCAATCCTTAGCTAAATCCCAGTTAATACTATTTATTCGTTTTTTTGATTCATTAAATACATAGCTTAACCTTCACTTTTTGAACAAGTCTGCTCAAATCCTCAATATCTTCCTTCTCTAACTCATTGGCGAATTTATCAATATTAAAATCCTTAATAATATTTTTCACTTCATCGAGGATTCGTTGTGAGACTACACCTTTATCAATTTGTAAATCTGCTAAGCAAACATAAAATATAATTTTCTCAACTTCCCCCTCCTCTATAGCATTGGATAACTCGTACAAGCATCTCCCTCCTGCTTGGAGAGTATTTAGTCCATCACTTATTGAAGTATTAAAAACTTCACGTATGTATTCACTAAATTCTTTATAACTCCAAACTTTCATATATTCCCCCTCTTATCCCCATTCATCAACTTTTGATTATATTTTTCAATATCCTGCAAAACCTTCTCAGCATCCTCGGCTGCTAATTCTTGCTTTAAGGTTGTGGAGGAAATATCAATAATACTATTTAATTCAAATTGTATATCTTCTCTAAGATAATTTTTTTCAAGAGAAAGAAGAGCAACTGTCAAATAAACAACTAGTTTCTCAACGTTACTCCTTACGATTCCACGATGATATTCAACAAGCAATTTTTCTGTGACTTGCGATAATGATAAGCCTTCCTCCAAAAATTCTTCAAAATCTTCCGCAATAAACTGTTCAAGTTCTTTATAATTCCAGAGCACTTTACTTCACCTCTACTTTGTTAACATCTCTTATGAAGGAATTATAATCAACAGGTAATTCTTTAAGTGAAATTAACACATTATTAATTCTTGTAGTCAAATCAGCCAGATCTTCACTTGATATCAGTCCTGATAACTCATTGGGATTATATTTGATTAATAATTCCTCAATAGAATTTAAATTGCCGATAAAAACTATTTGGTGCGACAAAATTATTTCACCCATCGCCGTAGAAACTATAATATCCTCTAATATGCCTTCTTTTCGAACTGTCTCGAAATCATAGGATGTTCTGGCAAGGGCAAGTTGATCAGTTAAATTTTGTTCAAGATAATTATTGTAATTTCTATTCACTGCTTCAAATAACTCTTCATATTCCCAATCGTTCATAAAGTGCTACTCCTTTTTATACCTTCTGCAATTCTTTTCACAATCTCCTTATCCCAATCATCAAGATCAGCCATCAATTCCTCATATTTTCTTGTTGATTCCAGAGTATCCAAAGCAAACAGTGCAGCTATACTATAATGTCCTATAGTGTCAATTCCAAAAAGTTTATTTACATTTGGGTCTCTGAATTTGCTGATACAAGTAAGCTTAGAGATAATCTCTTCATTGCACAGCTTTCTGCTGATAATCTGACTTATTGCACTGACTAAAACCTGATTATGTTGAATATCTAAACAATTGACAATTTCTTGATCGTTTAATTTACCTTCTCTTATTTCTTTAGATAAAACTAAAGGCTTCACTTTACATCACCTCTAACTCGCGCCAATAATTTAGAGGATAAGCCGACGGACCAACCAGCATTTCACCTTGTCGGATATAAAAACTTCCCCCTCGTTCCAGCAATTTTATCATCGGCTCGTACAAATCCCTATATTCGTTCGCTTCATCAACACCCTCATCTACTAATGAACAAATTTCTAAATGGTAATAACATATTGCTTTTATGTACAAATTATTAATGTCTTCGAGAACTGGATAAGCTTTTATGATATCGATATGGATGCTTTTCTGAAGAACACTAGCAATGCGAATTAATGGGTAGTTATCAGTACTAATAGATAATGTATCTAGTACTACATTAATCCTTCTGAAATATTCACTAATTAATGCGTGATGCGATTCACAAAATTCATTTCCTGCCTTTTCAAAATCGATTAAGGATATACGGTTTACAGCATCATTGAGTAGTTCCCCCATCCAAGGTCACCTCTTCATATAACAATTTAATTCAGGATATATAATATCCATATTTTTCCTCAAATAATATCCAGAATATTCATTTTGCAATCTATACCGTTCATTTCTGTTTCAATTAGATTAAACTCAGATGTCATAATCCCAAAGGTACTATGCAATTTTTTATGCGCGCATATTCTTCGATAAATCTCTATTTTCTGTAGATCGTTAATTTTTTCTGCATCACCAGATTTTTTATTAACTGTTTTTATAATGGTTGTCCACCAGATCTCATCCCGAAAATCAGCTACACTAATAAAGACTTTACATGAAGAGTCTTCATAGCTTACTTGATTTATCCCGTCAGAAGCAATGGTGAAGTAATCGCGATAATCTTTAATCAAAATAATCCCTACCTTATATCAATATGATCAACATTCAGATTTCCCCTAAGTTTAGGCAGCTCTGTAGACCAAAAAATTCTACGAGGTTTCTATACATCAGGGACATTTTTCGTAAAAGCCGTTACTGCTCCGCTTGCACCATCTGTATACCTGCTCGATAATATGCTCCATAACTCCTTTACTTGAGATTCAGTCATACCTAATACTACATATCTGTAGTTCCCATTTGGAGGTTTTAAAATAATTCCAATTCATCCATCTTCCACCTCAAACTCATTCAAACCCTTCTATCTCAATAGGCTCTATGGTTATAAAATTGTCACACCATCCATTTAAGGGGATATGCACCCCATTTACTATATCTAAACTATTTATTTTAAGCACGAACATCCCTCCTCTTTCGAGTATTCTAATTAATGGATCATATATTCTTAAATACTCATATTTATCTGGATTTTTATCAGCATACCTAGCAAGATGTAAATAATACTGAACAATATTTTTCACATATGTATTCTCCCCTAAAAAATCCAACACTTCCAAGCTACAAAACTCCGAAATATCTATTTCGTCTTTGTCGCCTAATAGTTTTGCTATATTTGCAGCCAAAGGTTTTATCGGCCTAATCCCCTCCTCTTTAAAAAAACAAGCTAATCTCCGCAAAAATTCACAAGCCAAATCAGCTTCTACTTCTGGTGAATTGCTACCAGCCAAATCCCAGTTCATACTATTGATTCGTTCTTTTGCATCCATTAAATACATAGCTTAACCTCACTGTGAATAATCGGGATTTTTCGGAAAGATGGGGGTTCAACGAGCACTTTTAGCCACCTTATATTATTCAATATCCTGCAAAACCTTCTTAACATCCTTGTCTGCTAATTCTTGCTTTAAGGTTGTGGAGGAAATATCAATAATACTATTTAATTCACTTTGTATATCTACTCTAAGATAATTTTTTTCAAGAGAAAGAAGAGCAACTGTCAAATAAACAACTAGTTTTTCAACGTTACTCCTTACGATTCCACGATGATATTCAACAAGCAATTTTTCTGTTACTTGCGATAATGATAAGCCTTCCTCCAAAAACCCTTCAAAATCTTCAACAATAAACTGTTCAAGTTCCGTAAAATTACATAGTATTGGGGAGCACTCCCTCAATAATTTTTAAAGGTTTCGATCGTAGATACGCAATGGAGCTTTCTCTTATTGTTTTGATAAAATTAAAGGCTTCACTTAACTTCACCTCTAATCTAAAGGAACAAAATAAAAAGCAAGCCCTATATGATATTGTATATCCATAGTCGACCTGCTTTCCATAAAGGACTATCGAAATTGATTTTCAAAAAGTCACACTACAATACTATTCAAATAGTGAATTTTCTGCTAAGAGAACTTGCTATTTTAATTTCCACCATTATCATGGTCAATTCTATCTAAAGCTTCATCACTTATGTCTTGTGGAGGAATATCTCTCGTTATTGCTCCAGAGTTACGCGCCCATGCATGATTTCCACATACTAACTCATTATGATGATAACTAATTCTTCCCCCTCTCTCAAACAACTTAATAATTGGGTCATAAAGATCATGAAATTGTAGAGCGATAGGTACTTCGTTGTCCATTGCATATGACCATTCAAGGTAAAAATCGCAAAGATATTCTGTAGTCCAATCTAAGTTAACACTTATAAATCTACTATTTTCCTCTTTTATAGTCTCAGGCATGCTAAAATCAATGATCTCGGAAGCATTAAATATAGCACGTCTATTATTATCTTTGGAATTAAAATCCAAAAATATATTTCCTCTTCTTATAAATTCTGTCACTAAGATCACATGTGAAGGTTTATCTATGGAAACAAGATTCCAGTCAATATTTAATATTCTTTTTTTCGCTTGTTCAAAATTAGTTTTCAATTTTCCCACCTCAAAATCTTACTCTCGAGCATATCTTTAACTCTCAATCTTTGAATTATAATCAACGGGCAATTCTTTAAGGGAAATTAATACATTATTAATTCTTGTAGTCAAATCAGCAAGATTTTCACATGATATCAGTCCTGATAACTCATTGGGATTATATTTGATTAATAATTCCTCAATAGAATTTAAATTGCCGATAAAAACTTTTTGGTGCGACAAAATCATCTCACCCATCGCTGTAGAAACTATAATATTCTCTAATATCCCTTCCTTCCGAACGGTCTCAAAATCATATGATGTCCTTGCAAGGGCAAGTTGATCACTTAAATTCTTTTCAAGATAATTATTGTAATTTCTATTCATTGCTTCAAATAACTCTTCATATTCCCAATCATCCATAAAGTGCTACTCCTTCTTGCATCCCCAGATTATTAAGATAGTTATTCCGATCTTAGATAAGCTAAAACGAAAAAATATTTCTATAACGAACCTTAAATTCCACACTTTATTCCTTCCGCAATTCTTTTCACAATCTCCTTATCCCAGTCATCAAGAGAGACGAATATTGCAAAGACAGCAAGAATAGGTGGATTAGCTTTAAATCACAAATAAATTTTCGCAAGAAAATCTTGGAGGATTTTTTTTACGGGTACGTTAGCAGTGAGTAATAAATCGTTTACCCGTTTAAATAACTCTTGGTTATCCAATATCTTTTTTTTTACTATCTTGATCTGTGTAACTCCGCAGTGTATCAATGCATATCTCGAATAATTCCTCATCTTTTATACCGAGCAATGACATTAGAATATTAAGTTCATATACATTGCATTCATTATCCAAACAGTATGCTAATTTCCTCTGCCAATCTATTGGTTTACTAAGCACTTGATTAGACAATTCATCCCAATCCCTTGGATCAAAATCCGAGAGTATCTCGCTTGCAATGACACAGCCATCATCGTACCAAGAATCTACTGTTGTATCAGCAGATAAAAGGTTATCTAGTTCTTTGTACATTTTGATGCCTCCAATTTATTTATAGATTAAAAACCTGACGGGCGTGATGCGTTTATCTTGCGTGTTGGGTAACCGCTGGTAAGATTATCACCAACTTTGATTACATCAATTTCCACGCCATCTATAGTAGCCCTATGCCAAGTTGCTCCATCTCTTAATCTTGTAGATATAGCAGGAGTGTTACCAACATTCGTTAAGCTCATGATAATTTGTTCATCACTCCAAAAATCTGGAAACAAGGTACTCTTTTTAAGCTTGGAAAGATTTCCGTCAGGAAATTTCTTTGTAAAAACTACATTCTTGGTACCATCAGCATTAGTGGATAAAACTTCAACTGCGAAATTATCGTTAGCATTGTTAATGCTTGGCGAATGTCCTCCTATTAAATCATTTTTCGGAATCTTTCTTTGTCCTTCTAAAATCTTTTCTTTCATTCATGACTAATTAATGTTTTTAAAATCACACGACTACCACTGTCGGTAGCCCCTCTGACCCCAGGATTGAAATCATCCAGTACAGTCTTCATTCCACTTCTAATCTCTACCTCATCCAACGCTTTTATCTTACCAAAAGGACTTCCAGTTATTCCACTGTCAGGCTCTATTTGTCTGTTCTTTAGCATTCCGGTCTTCACATTAACGGTCCCCATCCCGAGGACTTCATTAATCCGGTCTGCACTAGCTACTCCACGCAAGGTAGACTCGAACTCGCTGGATAGATCACTGAGTACGAATTGCTGCTCGATTTGCATACCATAGAATTGGGCGGAGAGCACTTGCTCCAGTTGCGTCTTAGGCTGCGGTTTCTCTCCTGTGATTAGTTCAATGAACGGGTCCACCAGATATTTATCTATAAAATCCTTTTTGGCCGGCTGTCTCTCCCAATCTGCCAAATCTGGCTTGCCCTGTTCTGCTAGGACCTCTTGCCTTACCGAAGCCTTGTTCACGATGTCCCGCCAAACCTCCGCGCTTGGATTCATGAATAGAAGGTCGATACCTCCTGCATGAATAGCCTGCAACTGGCCTTTCGCCCACCCGCCTTTATCTCCAGGCTCCATGGCCATCCGCAGCAGCAGCAGATAGGATTCATTCTTCGGCAGCAGCACATTCCTTGTTAGGATGGAAGGATCATAGTCACATGCCTGAAGTACCGGTTGTTTGAAGTACATACTCAGGTCTTTCCCCACTTCATAGTACACTTTTTCCACACCCAGCGAAGCCAGCTTCTGGCGCGCTTCCTCCGCCTGCAGATGAACTGTGTCCATCTGTAAGCTTGTTCCCAAAGCTCTCGTAGACTTTATAAGCCATTTGTGCCTGCGCAATCTGATCGCGCGCTGTGAAGATATCCTTTAGCTTGCTCTCAGCAGCAATAGCTCCGAGGCTTCCCGGCCCTGAGTCTTGGATGGTCAGCCGCAGCTGCTTCACGACAGGATCGCTATCCAGCTCATCACGCCCCGGCAGGATATACAGGGCAATGGGCAGGTTATACTCTCCATACCAATGCTGAACACTACGAACAGCCGTGATTGGATCTACGACTGTCGGGATGTCTGTTGGACCCACCATGATACGGGATTTGTAGGGCAGGACTTCCAGGTTATAGCCTGCTCCAATGTTGGTTTTGCGCTTCAGATTTTGCGAATAGAATTTGATCCAAGGCTTCTTCTCCCGCTCCTCCTGAGTGATTATATAGTTATACTCATAGCTGGCTGAAGTGGATAGCTCACCATCCGCAATATTCCGCAAACCATCTGCCAGGCAGTAAGTACGGCTATAGCTAAGCTTGTCCTTGGAAGAGCCAACCCCAATCATCTTATTCTTCGACCCAGAAATGTCATAGTACAGATCTACAGGGGCCGCAGCACCTCCGGTCTTCGGGATGAAGTAGAAACTGGGTTCAATCCACCCCGGAATCTACCATACGTTATTATGAGAAGAATGGATTGCTGCAAACAACAAATGCCCATCAGCAGGATCAGGCAATACGTGGACTGGATGGCGGAAGGGGACCACACGATTACTCTGCGGCTCGCCATGTTTCAAGAACACAAACAGGCTGTACTGGTACAAATCGCGCTCATGACAGAAGCCTTGCAGGGCATTGATAAGAAAATAGAACGGTATACGAATTGAGTTTGCGACTCCAGCTCTCCGGGACCAGCGTTGAAGTCATCGAGGTGGCCCCGCCGGCCGTAAACACAGATCTCGGCGGATCAGGACTGCATATCCATGGCGAGCCGTTAGATGCATTCACGGACGGTATCTTCCAGGGACTCACTGAAGGACTCTTGGAGATCGGATACGGCACCTCTGTGGACCGTCTGCGCATGTCACGGGACCAGATCGACCAATATGCAGCCCAGATGTATGAGGCCACGAAGAGCTATATTGAATAAAAGATTTGAATCAAAACGCACTAAAGAGACCGTCTTAGGGTAGACCGTCTCTTTGGGCGTGAGCATAATATGATAGAACTCCGCTTACATCAGCTTCTTAATCTTCTCTACCGGTAACTCCACCGCTTTGGAGACCTCTTCCGGAGTGAATCCGTGAAGCAGTAACTTGCGGATAATCTCCGCCTGGCCTTTTTCTACTCCTTGTTCGATTCCTTGTTCTATGCCTTTCTCAATTCCCTGTTCTATGCCTTCAGCTATACCTTCTTCATATCCCCAACGCTTCCAGGCTGGCATGAGTTCCATAATCGCTTCACCCTCCTCCGGGTATTGTATCATCAATTCTTTTATAATCTCTTCATCCTGGACCCGGTCCGGCTGGAAATATAAATCCGCCACTGACATCACAAGTGCCAGCCGTCCTTGATCAAGCCGTGTCTTCAGCTTCATAAACATGCGCAGGAACTCCCGGCGCACATCTCTTGCTTCTCTTGTAGTATACCCCATCTTGGCTAGTAACGCAGCAGCTACTGCATTGTCTGAATCAATAAATCTTCGCCAGTTCTGTTTACGCAATTCTACCTTGAGAAACTGAAAGCGCAGGGAAAAACAACTCAATAAATTCCTGAAAAAACGTCTCCAGCAGCTTCTTAAAAGCCTCATCATGTGGTAAAGGTATTTTAGTCGCCTCCTGTTATATACTGCTTGTTTCTTGTGATTATATTCCATTGAAATGGAATATAATATAATAAAAAGCACATGTGTTCTCATTTTTGATCGTAGAAAACTGCCTTACCCTCCGCTTTTCCTTGCTAAAAAAAAGAGCAGCCCCGATTAAATGGGGCTGCCCTTGTCTGCTCAGAAGCTTTAGCTTTGTCTACTTATCCTACTCCTCACCCGCTTCAACAAGCTTATCCATGAGCCGGACGATCATCACTACGGCTTCAGCCCGGGAAGCAGAATCCTTCGGTTTAAAGGCGCCGTTGCCTTTCCCTGTGACAATCCCTGCATTAGCGAAAGCATTAATTGGCTCTGCCGCCCAGCTTGCCGGGAGGTCGGAGAATCGTGCCGGTGTGCCGGGAACATAGTTCGTAAGACGCGCCAGCATAGTCACAGCTTCCGCACGGGTGATCTCCTGCTTAGGGTGGAATGAACCATCGGCGTAGCCCTGAATCACACCATGCTCTTGAAGCGCCGTAAGTGCCATAGAAGCCCAATGCCCCTGCGTATCAGAGAATCCGGTCCCCTGCGCACCCGTGAGGCCAAAAGCTTTTGTGAGCATTACTGCAAACTCAGCGCGTGTTACTTTGGCTCCAGGATGGAATGAACCATCCGCGTAACCCGTTATCATCCCCATCCGGGTTGCACGATCAATGAATGATGCACTCCACAGAACGGCAGGTACATCCTGGAACTTGACAACTGCAGCCGTCCGGCCTTTTGCAACGATAGATTTAAGCGCATCTAAGTCCAAGGTGTCTTTCAGGACAGGCCTGGTTACCGTTGGCTTTGCGGGACCGGCAGTTATAGCTGGTGTTGGTGCCGGTGTCGTCGTTGCTGTTGGTGACGGTGTTGCTGTCGGTGTTACCGCCGGCTTTGGTGCTGGCGTTACTGCCGGTGTTCCTCCCGATTGTGGCGTTGGTGTCGGCGTCGGCGTTGCCACCGGTACCGTTCCGCCCTCAACCACGATGGGAATCGCAATGGTTAAGCCGCCGAAGGAAGCAGTAATCGTTACCCCGTCCCCCGCTGCAATACCCGTAATGATCCCCTTGTCCGATACCGAGGCGACCGCAGGATCTGAAGTCGTCCAATGGACCTGATCTGTAACCACTGTACTTACTCCATTGTCATATACCGCAGTAATCACGGAAGCTGCTTGCTTGTTCACCTGTAAGATGTGTGTGCCAGGCTCGGCGGTCAGCTTCAGCAGCTTAGGCACCGTACCTTCTGTCTGAACCGTTACCGATAGCTTCACCGGCGGCAGGTTACCGTAATTCGCCTGGATGGTCGCCTCGCCCACTTCAACGGCATGAATGATGCCCTCTGCGTCTACTGTAGCTGCCTGCTCATTAGAAGATGTCCATACCGCTTGATTCGTGACATCGGCAGTGGAGTTATCGCTATAGGTAGCTGTAAGCACCGTTGCGTGCTTATCGCCGACATTCAGCTTCAATTCAGCCGGGGCTACGGCCACGGAGGTCACTGTCCGCTCATCCTTTTTCACAATCGTATAGTTGTCAATTAATTCTGCGCTTTGCGTAGTGCGGGCTTGGATTACGATCTTATCATGGCTCACCTGAATGGCAGAATAGACCGGAACATCCTCATCAAACATGAAATCCAGATACTCGTATTTGCTTCCATCGTAGAACTTCCAGCCAGACGCCCCGCCGTCCAGATAGACCGTTCCTTGCTCTCCGTTCAGCAGTGGCTTGCCTTTGCTCATCGGATAGGTCCGCGCATATACATGGTCATGGCCTTCCAGCACCAGATCGACCTTCAATTCTTCGAGAATAGGGGCAAAATAAGTCTGGGTGTACTCAATCAGATTGCCGCGTCCATCTTCGGTATGATAAGCAGGTTTGTGGAACATCACAATCTTCCATTTTTTATTACTCGTTAAAAGATCCTCCCGCAGCCACTCCGCTTGCTTGCCCATCGTGACTTCGTCTGCTTCAGAGTTCAGCACCACGAAATGCACATCCCCTGAATCGAACGAATAGGCATACTCCTTCTGGAGCTCCGGCCCATTATTGGGAAGCCCCAAGCCTTTGGCGAAAATGTACTTTCCTCCCCCTTTTACATCATGATTCCCCATGGCATACGCTGAAGGAACAGAGGAGGTATAGATCGACGAGGCTTGCCAGAACTGGTTCCATTCATTCAAAACCGCCCCGTCATCGACCATATCACCGCCATGCATAACGAACTGGGTATCGGGATAATTAGTGAACGCATTCTTGATCAATTGTTGATAGGTCTCCTGCCCATTGTCCCCTTTGGTATGCGAATCGGTTACAAATACAAAGGAAACAGGCTTGTCCGGCGCAGCCTCCACCGTCTTGTAATTGGACCAATTGCTCCAATGGCCTTCGTAGCCAACTCTGTAATGATAGCCCGTACCCGGCTCAAGACCCGTGACTAATGCGTTATGGAACTTGATTTCGCCCATAGGTCCCCCTGCAACCTCAGGAATGACCTCCACCTCGGAGAGCGCACGCTGCACAGTTGCTTTTGCCGGAGCATTCGTCAAGTCACTGTCCACCCAATCACTATCTTTTATGTACTGGATGTAAGCTTCTTGAACACTTGGCGCGCTCTGCCACCCTACGCTCATTATCGTCATCATATCTTCGGTCACAAAGGTCTGCACATATCGCGGATCTGCCCCGCCAAACGGAGCTACAACATTCATACTGATACTCTCGCTGGTACCGCCATCCTTGACAGCCTGCACGCTCCAAGTGCCAATGGCAAGGTTCGTCAGGGGCGTATGGATCTCTCCCTTGGCATCCGTCAAGCCCATTCCTGTGGTAAGATCACTCTGCTCCACATCTGTGGATGAGATGTACCCCGCCTTGCTGCCATCCGGCAAATATACCTTGATGAACCCGGAGGCACTGCCTGCTGTGGCGAACATCCGCGCGTTTTTCTCAACATTAAGGAGCACTGCGGACGATGGATCGGCTTTGGCATATACTTTAGACCCATCGGCGGTTACACTCACATAAGTCTGAGGACCGCTGGTATCGGTAAAATCAATCCCGGCTCCTTCCACCGGCGCTCCTGCACGAGAGGTAACCGTGATGATACTCTGGGTGTGCAGCGCTGATCCCTTGATGCTAATCTTGTAAGGAAACCCGATCTTATAAGGAAGAGGGGAGGCTAAGGAACTAACTGGCGTCCCGCTTTCATAACCGAAACTGCCCTCCACCATGGCCATCTGCTTTGCCGTCTCGCCGCGTTCCATTTTCGCAGACCGGTTCACCTCAAAATCAATACTTGCCAGCGCATCCGCCTGATCCCCTTGCAGTCCCTCCGCACTGACTTCAACATAGCCGCCTGTATTATCGAGGTGGGTCTGCACCTGGCTCAAGCCGGAGCGTGCAGTAATCACATTTGCCTGTAGTGTCTCTGGATCGAACTTGATTCTGGCATGGAAGCTCTTGGCTTCGCCAACGTCCGTCGCCTTCAGCTTCAGCCGGTAGGTCTCATTACTGACAGCCTCCTCCGGGGCTTCCAAGGTAAATCTGGCCCCATGCTCAATCTGAAAAGCATATTCTGCCGCTGCCGGATTGCCGGCCCTATCCTTCACTTCTGCCAGCACTTGATGGTAACCTCCGGCCAGAGGATGCTCCGGGTGATAGGTAATCTGCTGAAGATTCAGATCATAGGTATAAGTTGACGGTGCCGCAGCCTGACCATCCACTGTTAACCGGATGGAATCCGGATCAATGCCCGACTTGGCATCCTCCGCTGACAGAATAAGGTCAGAGACAGGAGCGCTCAAGGTTTGATTAGGAGCCGGTGCCGCCGGAGTTAGCACAGGCACATCCATATCTTCATTAACCGGCTCATCATAGATCAGCCTGACGTCATCAATCCAAATGGAGCCTTTATTCTTTTTGCTCATTTGTCTTTCTTTCATCTGGAAGAAGAAGGCCAGAGTACCCGGCATGGTCAGATCCGACCCTATATCAGCCTCCACATACTTCCAGCCGCTCCAGTCGATCCCGGTCTCTTCACTCCTGATTTCATACGTTTTGGATTTGCCGGTGGAAGAAACGTAGAACTTGGAGGTGAGACCATGACCTTCCTGATTGGCGTATACCCACATCCCGATTCTTTTAGGGGTTCGGTTAGTCAATGGTAGCTGAGTCGCCGGACCCACGGCAACCTGAGAGGGGTTATCGGTTATGCCAATGAAGTCATAATCAATCCGCAGGGACTTCGCTCCACTATGTACGTATTTCGGATTCGTCTCCAGCGCCAGACTGCCGCTATGAATGCGGGCACTGTCAAAGGTTAGGTCCGCTAAGCTCACCTGTTCAAAATCCTCTACCTTCACAACCCCGCTGGTCTCCGCCGCCTCCCCAAAAGCAGTCGGTAACGGAGATAGAGCAGGTGTAAGGGTGGGAAGCAGAACCGTCATAGCCAAGATCCCGCTCAATACTTTCTTTACAAATGGATGATTACTCACGAACCTTCACGCTCCTTGTTGTCTGTTCTAGTAGACAGCATAACGGCGTAATATGTTCGTAGAATCATCGCAATGTAAGCATATTAAATTTTATTGTACTAGACAGCTATTCCCTTCAGGTCCGGTGAGATCCATAGCTCAGCCCCGGTTGCACGTTGAACCTCTTCCACCGTCAGACCCGGTGCGATTTCCATCAGTATCAGACCTTGGCCCGGGATCACCTCGATGACCGCCATTTCAGTGACAATCGTGTTTACGACATGAACCGCTGTCAGGGGCAGCTTGCAGGCTTTCATTATCTTCGGCTGCCCATCCTTGTTCACATGATCCATGGCGATAATGACCCGCTTGGCCCCGACTACCAGATCCATAGCTCCGCCCATGCCCGGCACCTTTTTCCCCGGAATCATCCAGCTTGCCAGATTACCCTGCTCATCGACTTCAAGCGCACCCAGCACGGTAATATCCACATGCCCTCCACGGATAATTGAGAAGGAGAGCGCGCTGTCAAAATAGCAGGCTCCGGCCATCGTAGTCACATAGCTTCCGCCCGAATCGATGCAATCGATGCTCTCCTCTGACTTCGCCGCTTTGGGGCCGACACCGAGTATCCCGTTCTCTGCCTGTAGCATAATCTGGACATGCTCGGGAATATAGTCTACCGCCAGGGTCGGCATACCAATCCCCAGATTCACTACATCGCCATCCTTGAATTCCTTGGCGATTCTTCTCACAATAAATTCCCGGTTATTCATGTATATCCCCTACCTTTACAATAGCATCGATCAAAATCCCCGGGACGTTGACATGATTGGGATCAATCTCCCCGAGCTTCACATAAGTATCTACCTCAGCTACTACATAATCCGCCGCCATCGCCATGACGAAATTGAAGTTTCGGGAAGAGCCGTCGATCACCAGATTCCCCGCCTCGTCTGCCTTATGGGCCCGGATCAGCGCCACATTTGCATGGAGAGGCAATTCAAGCAGATACTCTTTCCCGTCAATATCGAGCTTCCTTTTACCTTCCTCTACAATCGTCCCTACTCCTACAGGGGTTAACACACCACCCAGCCCCGCTCCACCAGCCCGGATTTTCTCAGCTAACGTGCCCTGCGGATAGAGATTCACCTCAGCTTCCTTGGTCATCAGCAGCCTTCCCGTTTCCGGGTTGGAGCCGATGTAGGAGGCATAGATCCGCTTGACCCGGCCGCTTTTGACCAGCTTGTAGATAGATAATTCCGGGGTGCCCGTATCATTGGAAATAAGCGTGAGCTGACCGGCTGACTGCGTCTCGACAAGCGCACGCACCAGCCCTTCGGGGTGGCCTCCAGCCAGAAAACCGCCGACCATCACGGTGTCTCCAGCCTTCACCCTCTTCACGGCATCTTCGGCGGAGATTAATTTGTTTATCATAGATTTCAGGCTCCTAATATATTATTGGATAAAAGAGGACTACTGGATATAGTCATGAATGACTTGTCCATAGGGCAGTGTTAAATCAGCAATGAAATGCTTTCCCCCGAGGTACGCCTTCACCGGCAAATCGGCCACAGGAGCATTCACATGGGGGATCAGGCTTAAGCGGGCCGGCCCGGTCCAAGCGCCTTTTACATGAACATCTTCAAGAGTGTAGGCAACCAGCTGCGCAATCTTAGGTGTTCCATCCACATCGGGAATGAGCTTTAGATTCACTTGGGTTTTGGCGATAGCTCTAGCTGTATCCTCTGTATCCAGCAGGTTATGCTTGTAAGGCATGGTTCCCGCGGCCACGAGGACATCGTTATAATGCAACGTACCGGTTAGCGTCTCCGTGCCTGCAATGCTCAGGCGGGGAGAGGCCCACTTTTTGGGGAACCCCCAGATCTCCCGTCCTCCCAGAATGGCAGGCGCATTATCCAGATACATCTGGGCGACAAAATTGCAGGGCTCCCCCTGAAAGGTACAAGGAATCACAATCCCGCTCTCCTCATAACTTCCCAGACCCGACGAATCGGGCATCCTGATCCATTCATAAGACACGGTATTGCTTCCATCCGGCTGTAAGGGTTCCGGGACCGCCTGTCTGATCACAGCAGGGTCAGATTCATAAGTGATGACCATAAATTCACGGTCAATGAAGCGGTAGGGCGGACGCCCGTAACCCGGACTGGCCGCAGGCATGGATTGCAGCACAAGAACCTCTTTTGCATTCATAATGATCTCAAACTCCCTTTCTGTCAGAGTTGTGTTAATAGCGTGCGTTCTCAACCAGCATGGCAATGCCCATCCCCGTTCCGATGCACAAGCTGGCGATGCCGTAATGCTTAGAGCTTCGGACCATTTCATGGACCAGCGTAACAAGTACCCTGGCTCCGCTTGCCCCGACAGGATGTCCAATCGCAATCGCGCCCCCGTTGACATTCACCTTCTCCGGGTTAATCTCAAGCTCGTGCAATACCGCTATGGCCTGTGCCGCGAAGGCTTCATTAATCTCGAACAAATCGATGGCCTCAAGAGGGATGCCCTGGTCCTTAAGCAGGGAATTAATGGCTCTTACCGGGCCCATTCCCATGTAGGCAGGGTCTACACCAACCAGTGAATACCCCTTAATATAGGCTAAAGGCTCTACCTCATGCTCCTTGCATTTGTCCTCCGACATCACCAGTACAGCCGCTGCTCCATCATTGATCCCCGAGGCATTTCCGGCAGTAACTGATCCGTTTTCCTTAAAAGCAGGCTTTAGATGAGCCAGCTTTTCTTTGCTGACCTCTCCTCTTACATGCTCGTCCTCCGCGAACCATACACTTTCCTTTCGGGTGGTGGTCATCACGGGCACAATTTGCTCTGCAAACACCTGCTTCCGTTTAGCTTCGGCGGCCTTGATCTGGCTGTCATAAGCAAATTCATCCTGCTCCAGTCGTGAAATATGATATTTCTCGGCAATGTTCTCGGCAGTAATACCCATATGATATTTATTGATCGGACAGGTCAGGCCATCAGAGACCACAGTATCTATCAGCTCGCTGTTCCCAAGCTTGTAGCCGTTTCTTGCATTTCTCAGCACATATGGGGCGTTCGACATACTCTCCATCCCTCCGGCCATGAGGATACTCCCTTGTTCAGCCCGAATAGAATTGTAAGCTAAAGCGACGGCATGAAGCCCTGAACCGCAAACGGTGTTGATCGTTGTTGCAGGGACTTCAATGGGGATACCGGCTTGCAGCGCCGCCTGTCTGGCAGGATTCTGACCCTCACCCGCCTGTAGGACATTGCCCAGATAGATCTGCTCCACTAGCGCAGGCTCTACATGGCTTTGCTGAAGACAGGCCGTCATCACATTCGCTCCTAATTCTGTAGCACTTAGTGTCGAAAGTCCGTTGTTAAATGAACCAACTGCAGTCCGTAATGGACTAACCAATGCAACTCTGTTCACAAAATCTCACATTCCTTTCTGATGGTATTGGACTTACGTGCGGGTATGATCACGATGTATGAGAGAGTATGCGTTACGGCTTAGATCGGCTTAATCAGCTTGATTAGCTTGATCGGCTCAGCCGTCTTGATCGCCTTCCTCCATCTGAATATTTGGTATTTATTTACATATTTAGTGTAAGCCTAAACTCCCTTTAACTCAACATTGGTATTATTACATAATTTTACATATGAATACCTATAGGTCCTTGTACACTCGCCGAGCGAAGTCATGCTATCATTTCCTTTGATATTCTGGTTATTAATGGTTATTTCAGAAAAACGCATGAAAACATACCAAAAGAGTTCATATTTAAAACGCCTCCGACCCTTACTTGGGTCTGGAGGCGTTTTTTTGCAGCTCTCTTAGCATATTATTCCGTTATTTGGAGGAGCCCTGCTTACATCAGCTTCTTAATCTCGTCTACCGGTAACTCTACGGCTTTGGACACATCTTCCGGAGTAAATCCATGAAGCAGTAACTTACGGATAATCTCGGCTTGGCCCTTTTCTATTCCTTGTTCGATTCCTTCAGCTATACCTTCTTCGTATCCCCAACGCTTCCAGGCTGGCATGAGTTCCATAATCGCTTCACCCTCCTCCGGGTATTGTATCATCAATTCTTTTATAATCTCTTCATCCTGGACCCGGTCCGGCTGGAAATATAAATCCGCCACTGACATCACAAGTGCCAGCCGTCCTTGATCGAGCCGTGTCTTCAGCTTCATGAACATACGCAGGAACTCCCGGCGCACATCTCTTGCTTCTCTTGTAGTATACCCCATCTTGGCTAGTAACGCAGCAGCTACTGCATTGTCTGAATCAATAAATCTTCGCCAGTTCTGTTTACGCAATTCTACCTTGAGAAACTGAAAGCGCAGGATCTGATGCTCAGGGATAACCATCTCCAAGGTGTCCTGCTCTTCTCTGATCTCATCTGAAGTGAAGATCGCAATCGGAATAATCAGCTTATGCTCTTTACGGTAGCGCTCAAATAGACGGCTGAAGTAAATAAACATCCGTTCGTGAAACTTTGTGTCCCGATACGACTGCGGCTCCAGATGAATCAAAATATAACCGTCCAGTCCTTTGTACCGGATTTCCAGCAGGAGATCCAGCTCCCGCGCTTCCTCGCCAACAATATCCACGAGCAATTCCTGCATCAGAAACCGGGTTTCACTGTAGTCCAGCATAGAATCCAGCTCAGGAAAAAACAACTCAATAAATTCCTGAAAGAACGTCTCCAGCAGCTTCTTAAAAGCTTCATCATGCGGTAAGGTTATTTTAGTCGCCTCCTGTTATATCCTGCTTGTTTCTTGTGAGCATATCCCATTTTAATGGAATTCAATATAACAAAAGGCACACATGTTCGCATTCAATGCAAGAAGAGCCGCAGATGTTGCTCCTGCGGCTCTTCTTTTCAAACTATCTATTCAATTTGTGTATACATCATCCTCAGAACACCCGCTTCTTATCCTTCTCCTCAATCAAGATCTGCACCGACTCCTTGAACCGGATCGCATGAATGATCTCCCGCTCGCGCAGGAACTTAAGGCTGTCTTGCAGATCCACATCGTCGGTCATGTCAATCAGCCACTGGTATGTAGCCCGGGCCTTCTCTTCGGCGGCGATATCCTCATACAGGTCAGCGATCGGATCGCCTTTGGCCGCAATGTAGGCAGCTGTGAACGGAACACCGGCAGAGTTGTTGTAGAACAGCGCATGATCCCGCTGCGCATAGTTCGGGCCTAAGCCTGCGGCTTCCAGCTCCTGTACAGAAGCGTCCTTAGTCAGCTTGTAGATCATGGTGGCAATCATTTCTAAGTGTGCGAATTCCTCAGTGGAAATATCCGTTAGTACACCAATGACCTTATCGGGTATAGCATACCGCTGGTTCATATAGCGCAGCGCCGCAGCCAGCTCGCCATCCGCACCGCCGTATTGCTCCATCAGATAGCGGGCCATCCGCACATCACATTTGCCGACACGCACCGGGTATTGCAGCTTTTTCTCATAGATCCACATTCGTGAACTTCCCCCTCCTTAAGGCTTATTTCATTGCCGGCTTCATGCCTTAGACTTGCCAAGGCCAGGGACTCTCGCTCCATTGCCATGGAGCCTTGGAATAGGCGCGGCCGAAATTCTGCAGAGGTCCGTACAGCTCCTGGAACTGGTTCGCCAACTTGGTGCGCTCATACGTCAGCTGATTGAACTGCTCGATTGCCTTGACATCCTGCGGATGAGTGTCCAGGAACAGATTCAGCTCTACCAGTGCAAAATCAAGCACCTGCAGCTGCTCCAGCATCTCGTAATAGCGGGGCTCGCAAGGATTAGCTTCCATAGCCTACCTCCCTCCTTTGAACTTGGATTCATAAGGGCTGTATAGCGATGGCCATAACGTTCCATGCTTGAGCGCTTCCGGCAGAGAGAACTGCGGGAGATTCGGGGGCTGAAACGTGACGAATTGGTTCGGCGGCACAACATACGTCTTGAACGGCACCGGCGGACAAGGATCAAACGGTCCCCTGTACGGTGTCCATACGCGGTCCTGGGAGTTCAATGATCATTCCTCCTCTTAAGGTTTTGACGGCATTGCCTGATGAATGTCCATATCTCTGATCGTTACCTTCGTAACTAACTTATGACGGTCCAAGGGTAGAAAAGAACAGCTGCCGAATAAAATCCCCCTCAGGAGCGCAGGCGAACGCTCCCCTTGCGGCAAACGAGTGGGAATAGTACAGCTATAAGCGCCGATAATCATCATTCCTGCGCAACAAAAAACAGGGTCCTCAAAAGCCCTGCTACCCGGCTTCTGAAGTACCCTGCTATCTTTAAAAGTGCATTCGCGGGGATATCCCGCATCCGCTTTACTTACTCCTTCTCCTCTTCTCCGCCTTCCGCATCCTCTTCAGGCTCAGGCGCGGGCTCGCGGTGGATGTTGATCCGGGTGATCCGCAGCCGGGTGGACTCCTCCACCTCGAAGGTGACATCGCCAACCACTACTTTTTTACCCTTGGACGGGTTGCCTTCCAGCTCCTTGAACAGCCACCCGCCGATGGAATCCACCTCGTCATCCTCAATCACGACGCCTGTGAGATCGTTGACGTCTTCAATCAGCAGCCGGCCTTCCACGGAGATGTAATCCCCGTTACGCTCCACGCTGGGGCGTTCATCCTCGAACTCGTCATGCAGATCGCCGACGATCTCTTCCAGAATCTCTTCAGCGGTCAGCAGCCCCGCAGTTCCGCCGTACTCATCTACGACCAGCGTCAGCTGGGCCTTATTCTTCTGCATCAGCCGCAGCGCATGGCTGATCTCCATCGATTCCGGCACGTTCAGAATCGGCCGGACCAGAGAAGTCAGATCATTCTGCTGCTCTGGCGGGGCGAACAGCAGATCTGTGATATGGATGAAGCCGATAATCCGGTCCTTATCTTCTAAGGCCACCGGATAACGCGAATGCTTCGTTTCCGTGATAATCCGCATATTCTCTTCCAGCGAAAGATTGCTGTACAGTACATCCATATCGGTACGCGGCAGCATCACCTCACGGGCCAGCAGGTCCGAGAATTCGAAGATGTTATCCATCAGCTTCATCTCATCCTGATCAATGACCCCGCTCTTCGCGCTCTGATTCATCAGAATGCGAATTTCCTCCTCCGAATGGGCAGCCTCAGCTTCACTGGCCGGCTCCACGCCGAATAGTCTCAGCAGAGCGTTCGCTGACGCATTCAGCACCCAGATGAAGGGCAGAAACAGATTATAGAAGAACATCAGCGGAGCGGACAGCAGCAGTGCCGAGCCTTCTGTTTTTTGGATAGCCAGAGATTTCGGTGCGAGCTCCCCCAGCACAATATGTAAAAAGGTAATAATGGAAAAACCAATGATCACAGATACCGTAGAGATTAACGTCTGATCTGTAACGCCTAGCTGGTACATCAGAGGTTCCACAAGCAGCTCAGAAATGGCCGGCTCTCCGACCCAGCCGAGTCCAAGCGAGGCGAGTGTAATCCCGAACTGGGTAGCTGACAGATACGAATCCAGCCGTTTGTTGACCTTCAATGCATATCCGGCCATTTTGTTACCTTCGCTGACGAGTTGGGTCAGACGAGACTGTCTGACCTTGACCAGCGAGAACTCCGCCGCAACGAAGATCCCATTTAATAATACGAGCACCAGAACGAGCAAAAGATTAAGCACTAATCTTCCTATGTCAAATTCCGTATGCACTATAATAACGCCCCATTTCTACAAAGTGATCGCTTTTCTTGTTTTGAAATCGACCCCAGGATAATACATATCGGCTACAAGCAGGTTAGGTCCGCAGCAGCCTGCTGCATCACAGTAACAGTTCACTTGCTGATTCAAGGGATGCTTAGTCTGCCACTCGGTGAAAATGTCATCCAGCTTCGAGCTGCTGATATTGCCAAAAGCGGATATGTCGGCAAAGTCCGTTACAAAGACATCGCCCGTGAACAGGTTCACATTGACCCGGTTTCTTCCGTCCGGGTCATTGCGCAGTGTTACATTCTTCTCGCTGCGTAGTCTGTGCAGCAGCTTCTGGTCTTCCTCCACGAAGCTGCAGGCGAAGAACGGCAGCGTGCCGAACAGCATCCACATCTCCGGGTCACGATGATCAAGCAGGGAATGAATGGCAGTATTCATCTCCCGGAGCGACAGCACAGGCAGCTTCGAGGCGAAGCTGGATGCGTACATCGGGTGTACCTCATGCCGTCTTGCCCCCATGTCCCCGATCAGCCGGTGAATCTCGGGAAGCTTAGTATGTGTACGGTAGTTGATCATCGACTCGGCGGAGATCAACATCCCGTCACTGCTCAGGCGGCGCGAATTCTCCAGCATCGTGTCATACAGCCGGTAGGCGGCCTCCTTCGAGACCGGATGCCCGCTGTTGGCGAAGCCCACCTCATGGAAGTCATCGCCGTTCACATAATTGAACGAGATATGCATGACATCAAGATAAGGGAGCAGCTGCTCATAGCGGGAATACGGCATGGTCAGATTGGAGTTAATCTGTGTACGGATGCCCCGCCCCCGTGCATATTTCAGCAGCGGAACGATGGTATTCTCCACCGTTCCGGCACGGAACATCGGCTCCCCGCCTGTAATGCTGATAGTCTGCAGATGCTCTACCTCCTCCAGACGCTTCAGCATATTGGTTAAAGGAAGCAATTCCCCCTCTTTCATCGTGAGGCTGTCGCCGACAGCACAATGCTCGCAGCGCATGTTGCATAGATTCGTAACCGTCATCTCCACACTGGTCAGCACATGCTGTCCGTACTCACGGAGCGAAGTAATCGGGTCCCACGGATCATACTCCGGCGACAGCTCTTTTACAGGGATTATAGATGATGGCTCTAATATACTCATTTCTTAATGCTCCTTTAATGCTTATTCCTTATTATTAACCCAAAACAAAAGAAAAAGAACGATAACTTATGCTATATCATACCACGACTACTCAAAAAAACAGCAAGGCGGAGAATACAGCTCCGCAATTTCTGCAGGGTGCCCATATTCTCTCCTCGCTGCACAGAACATCTATCCGGTACTTTTCACTACAGGTTCTCCCCCGTCCGTCACATCCACAATGACTACAGAAAGAGCTTTGCTGAGGTCACGCTCATAGGGCGTTACGGTTTCGCCTTCGGGTCCATTCAGCACCCGGACAACAGGCCGATGCGGCGTGCTGGGATCAATCTTGACCACCACACCGCTCTCGCCGGAGCTGAGCCTCACCGTAAGCCCCAGCGGATAGATGGCCACGCGGTCTCTGAATAACTCCAGCTGCTTCTGCTCGTACAGGGTTCCCGAACCGACATACAATGCTTCTACCGCCTGATGGGGCAGCATCGCTTTTTTGTAGATCCGGTTGGAGGTCATCGCATCATAGGAATCTGCTACGCCCAGCCACTTCGCATATTCATGGATCTGCGGACCCGTCAGGCCGCGCGGGTAGCCGGAACCATCAATCCGTTCATGATGCTGCAAGGCACAGTGAGCCGCCAGCAGAGGAATATTCGGTTCTTCCTTGAGGATACGGTATCCGATCTCGGTATGCGCCTGCATATGGCGAAATTCCTCGTCGCTGAGCATGCCGGGCTTCTGTACAATTTTGACAGGAATCTGCGTCTTGCCGATATCGTGCAGCAGCGCACCGAGTCCGATGACCCGCAGCTCTTCTTTGCTGTAGCCATGGGCAATGCCCAGCACTAGCGTATACAAGCATACGTTCAGGGAATGGACATACAGGTAATTGTCAGCCGTGTGCATGTCAAGCAGCATAATCATCGGGTCCTCCTGCAGCGACATGTCGTCGAGGATCGAGTCCATGATCTTGGAGAATTTCTTGTCCAGATGATAGAAGCCTTTGGTAATCCCCGAGGCGCCCGACATCTGCTGGAACTGGTTCCGGATCACCTTGAGCGCCTGATTGCGCGTTTCATCCTGCAGCATTCCATGGATCACAATATCCTCCGTGAGCGAATCCTCAATATAGATATAGCCGATATCGATTCTGGCGAGCCGCCTGATCAAGGCATCGGTAAGCTCCACTCCGTCCGCAAGCAGAACCAGCCCTTCATCATTATATATTTTTTTACCCAGCTTCATTCCCGCCTGAAGCCGATTCATCGATACTAGACGCACCTTGGCTCACTCCTGCCTTTAACGGTAAAATTGCTTTTCTGTGATGCCAAGCTGAGGATCAACGCATAATAAACAGCCAAAAGGCGGCTGCAAGGATAAAGCGGTAGATAGCAAAATGCGTCGGTCTGATCTTCTGGATCATTCTCATGAACAGAACCACCACCACATAGGCCACGATGAAGGAAATAATGAAGCCGATGACAAAATACCCGATCGTCTCACTTGTGAAATTCTTGTACGAATCCAGCAGCTCATACCCCGAGGCCGCGCACATAATGGGAATCGCGATGAGGAAGGAGAAGTCGGCTGAGGCCTTGTAGCTCACCCCGCTCAACATCCCCCCGGAAATGGTCGAGCCGGAGCGGGAGAATCCGGGCCACAGTACGGAAATAATCTGAAACAGTCCGATCGACAATGCCTGCCCGTAGGACAGATCATCCAGATCATGCGCCGTCACGCGGATCTTGCGTGTGTTGACCCATTCGGCAATGATCATCAGAATACCGCCTGCTACCAGCGCCCAGAGGACGGTGGATGCCCCGAAGAGGCTTTTGATAAAGTCCCTTGCAAAAAAAGCTACAGCGAGCGCAGGCACGATACCCAGCAGCACATGAATCAGGTTCAGACGCGATGCCGGCATTACGCCTCCTCTGTCTCTGCGGCCGAATCCGAGCAGGTTCACAATCCGCTGGCGGTAGACCAGCGCAATCGCCAGAATGGCCCCCAGCTGAATCACGATCTCATACGTCTTCATAATCGAATCCTGCTCGTTGAAGCCTAGTAGCTTAGTTGTTAGAATCATGTGTCCCGTCGAAGAAACCGGAATGAACTCCGTGATTCCTTCCACAATTGCCAGAATAATGGCTGTAATTGTATCCATATTACTCCTCCTGATCTATTCAATGAAATCGGTACAGCGGGTACTATCCATATTGATAAAACAGGGTGTGATCATCAGGTGGATTCCCTCTCCCAGCGAACAGCTTCACTCTCATCCAGACTCCCCGGCCGCTGAAGCTCCATCCGCAGCAGGTCGCGCAGGAAATGAGGCAGCAGATACACCGCCTCCCGGCCATTCGCTATACTCTCATAGCCCGTGCGGAAAGTAAACATGTCCAACGTACCCACACTATAAACCTTCGTATCCTCCAGCATCTCCCCGCCAGCAAAAATTGCAATACCGTTATCATAAGGCATGACCCTTGGATCGTACAAGATTTTTAATCCGTCCACGGCCAGAGTGCCCAGCACCTCTCCCCGGAAGCCGTATCCGTAGATGACCTTATTCCGGAACTCTGCCATCAGACTCTGTTCCAGTGCGGTGCGGATATCCTTGCCTGTGAGCTGTACAATACAAGGATTAATCGGTGAAGGACATAAGGCATGCAGCATGCCTGCGGTGATGTTGCCCTCCGGCAGCGGCCCGAGCAGCTGGCCTGTATTGACCAGCGAGATGGGGCTGCCTGTAAAGTGGCGGACCGCCTGTGCCAGCAGGTTGCCAAAAGGAGACTCCCCCTGCAGATCCAGCGGGAGCATGCGGTCGCTGATGGCAACCGTCTCCTGCAGGGCCTCCCGGGCGCGCTGTAGATGGATTGCTGCCGCCGGAGCAATCATCTCCTCTGTCAAGGCAGGACCGACTTCCGTGCAGCCTCCTTCTGCCAGGCGAAACGTTTCATCCGGCTGCTCCCGCTCGAAGACCACCCGTCCGGCGTACCGGCCGAATTTGCCGGCGCCGCAGACGGCTGTCCCGTTAATCATCTGCGGCTGCTCCAGCATATGGTGGGTGTGCCCGCCCAGAATGGCATGCACGCCTTCGAGCTTCTCTGCCAGCTTCTGGTCTGCGGGCAGCCCCAGATGAGACAGGATGATCACGATATCCACCTGCGGGGCAAGTAGCTGAACCTGCTCACGCAGCGCTTCTTCCGGGTCCAGCACATCCCAGCCAAGCAGGGAATAGAAGGAGGTGAACGCTGCCGTAGCACCGGTCAGCCCAATCTTGATTCCGTCCTTTTCCAGAATGGCATGGCGCTGCATCCAGTGCGGCGGCTCACCCGTTGCGGACTCCAGGAAATTACAGCATACTACAGGACACTGGATGCCTGTGAATATGGCTGAGAGCATCTCTTTGGAGAAGGTGAGGCCCTCGTTGTTACCGATGGTGACCGCATCGTATCCGGTCAGATTCATAATATCGATGTTGGCCTGTCCCATCGTGCCTTCCGTCTCGACAGCAGCGCGGTCCATATGATCGCCGATATCTAGCAGCAGCACCGGCTCCTCGCCTGCCGCAGTCTTCATGGCTGATATCACAGCCGCGAGCGGACTCATCATTTCAAAGTGGCTATGTATATCATTGGTATGAATAATGGTTAATCTTTGCGGCCCAGGCTTCATAAGCTGGCTTCCCTCCCACTTGTACAGCCGTTTATAGAGTAAGCGGCAGGCTTGTGCTGTTCTAGAGTTAGCATAACATTTTCAGACTCAATATGGTATATTGTAATCATTATTAGCTGTCCTTAGCTTAAGTCCAGAAAGGGTGAATGAAGCATGCATCTATCCATCCGGCTGTTCGCCGGGCTGGCCGAAATCATCGGCTCCTCTACGCTGGTCTTCCATGCCCACGAGTCCCCATTGACAGCCGGCAGATTGAAGGAACTCCTCTCCGCCTCCTATCCCGCTGCCGCGCCGCAGATCGCTGTATCCCTGGTTGCCGTTGATCAGGAATATGCGCCTGATGATACGGATATTACCGAAGGCTCCGAGGTGGCCTTCATTCCCCCCGTATCCGGCGGTTAACCTCACCGCTCTCCTTCCGCGAATCTGCACAGCTTCAGAGCAAGGTAGGACCAGCGGGTTGCACAATCCGCAAGCAACAATCAGTACTCTTACACCATTGAATATTGCGGCCTTTGTTGCTATGCTGTAAAAAATTGCTATAGTAAGGTGGCCTAGTCATTGAGAGTACACGTAATGGATCTAAAACCGGGTGATCATCTGCGGATGGATACCTTCAGTTCTCGCGGGCTGCATGTACTCCCTAAGGGATCACGGCTGCAAATGGAGGAAATCGCCAAGCTGATACAGCACGGCGTTGATTATGTGGATATTGACACGGTACAGGAAGAGCCCGCCCCTTCCAGCCGCACCTCAATCATTCAGGCCGCAACCAGCAGCTTCGATACCACGATTGACGGTTTTGAGTCTCTATATATGGAAGCGCTCAGCAAGGGCAGCTTCAATCAGTCCGTAGTGGATGATATTCTTCAGCCGACCTTATCCTCGCTAGACAAACACAAGGATGTTGTAACACTCCTGCTGCTGCTGGACCGGGAGGATAATTATACCTATAACCATTCCCTTCAGGTTGGCATGCTTTCGTATTATCTGGCTACGTGGCTCGGCTATTCCAAGGCAGAGTGTTATGAGATCGGGCGTGCGGGATACCTGATTGATATCGGCAAATGCCGCATCTCCCCTGCGATTCTTAACAAACCCGGCAAATTAACGCCTGCTGAATACGAAGAGATCAAATTACATACGGTATACGGGTACGAAATCATACAGAATTCCATGAATGATCCTTTCACAGCTCTGGTTGCCTTGCAGCATCATGAACGTGAGGACGGCTCCGGTTATCCCCGGCAGCTGACTAAGACAGATATTCACCCTTACGCCCAGATTGCAGCCGTTGCGGATATTTACAGTGCCATGACCACTAACCGGGTCTATCAGTCCAAGCAGGAGCTGATTTCCGTGCTGCGCGAGATCAACTCCCTCAGCTTCGGCAAGCTGAACGGCAAACCGGTCCAGGCCTTCATCAATCATCTGATGCCTAACTTCATCGGAAAGCGCGTCCTGCTGAGCACCGGTGATATGGGTGTCATCGTGATGAACAATCCGCTGGATGTCTTCCGTCCGCTTGTGCAGAGCGAAGGCAAGTTCCTTGACCTGTCACGCGAACGCAAAATTGCCGTCGTTGAGATTTATATGGAGTAGTGAGTAGCTTTACCTGAGCATTTTCCACACAAAAGGGCTGTCCCGAGTGAGCCATTAATTGGCCAAGCCGGGACAGCCCTTATTCGCGGGTAATATGACAGTAGTTATAACCCCAATAATTTTACCGGATGAGTGTGAGCAGCAGTTCGCCGCTAGGCACTTCCGTTCCTGTGCTCTTAAGCACATCGAGGTATTGTGCCGAGTTGGTCACAATCACCGGTGTCGCGGTTACAAATCCGGCTGCACGGATGGCTTCGAGGTCAAATTCAAGCAATAGCTGACCCTTGACCACCTTGTCGCCTTCCTTCACTTTTTTGGTAAAATGCTGACCCTTAAGCTTCACGGTATTAACACCGACATGAATCAGCAGCTCTGCGCCGCTATCCGATGTGATGCCTATGGCATGGCCTGTCGGGAATACAGTAGTTACCGTACCGTTCACAGGGCTGGTCAAGATGCCTGAAGAAGGCTCAATGACAATGCCCTTGCCCATAGCGCCGGAAGCAAAAGCTTCGTCAGGCAGGGTGTCGAGCGGCTGCAGCGTTCCGGCCAGCGGGCTTACAACCAGTTCTTTATCAATCAGCGTCGGTGTAGTCGTACCCGAGGTTCCGCCTGGGTTAACCGATGCCGCAGCTTCTGTCTCAGGCTCCTTGAACCCAAGAACTAACACCAGTACAGCGGACAATACAAATGCTACCAGTATACCAATGACTACCCAGACAAATCCTGTGCCGAAATACGTCGGCAGGGCCAGCAGACCCGGCAGCGAGAAGGATAATGCTCTTGCGCCGCCTGTTGCAATAATTGCACCGCCGATAGCGCCGGAGATACAGGCGTAGATGAACGGTTTTTTGAGCTTCAGAGTGACTCCATAAATTGTTGGCTCAGTAATCCCGAAGACTGCAGATAGTGTAGAAGAACCGGCGAGCGCCTTAAGCTGCGGGTTCTTCGATTTCAGGAATACGCCGAAGACTGCCCCGGCCTGTGACAGCACTGCTGCACTGAGAATCGGCAGCATCGTATCGTGTCCAATTGTAGCAATGTTGCTGAGCATGATCGGCACGAAGCCCCAGTGTACACCAAAGATAACGAATACCTGCCAGAACGCCCCGGCAATGGCTCCGGCCACAAGCGGACTGAGATTGTAGAGCCAAGTATAACCGGAAGCGAGTCCGTCACTGATCAGTGAACCTACAGGTCCGAAGGCCAGGAACGTAAGCGGAATAACAATGAGCAGTGCGAACATGGGAACCAGAATGTTCCGGACCGACTCATGAATGAAGGAACGGAACCATTTTTCCACATAGGATTGTACCCATACCGCCAGAATAATCGGGATTACACTGGAGGAATAATTGATGAGAACAATCTTGATCCCCAGGAAGTGCAGCGGGTCAGGTGAGCCTACGGCCGCAACGACAGCGGGATAGATCAAGGCTCCGGCGATAGCAATGGACACGAACTGATTCGCCTTGAATTTACGCGCTGCCGTAACAGCCAGGAATACAGGCAGGAAGTAGAATACGCTGTCGGCAGCTGCATTAAGGATCATGTAAGTTCCGCTGGTGGCGTCAATCCACTTCAGGGACAGAATCAGAGCCAGCAAGCCTTTGAGAATCCCTGCCCCGGCCAGTGCACCCAGAATCGGTGAGAAAATGCTCGAAATGATGTCCACCGCTTTGCCCAGAACTCCGGTGCTTTCCGAGCTCTCGTCGCTGCCGCTTTTCTCCGCATCCTGAAGTGAGGTTTCCTTCATAATCTGCTCGAATACCTGGCTGACATTGTTGCCGATGACCACCTGGAATTGCCCGCTGTTCTCCACTACTGTAATGACTCCCGGAGTTTTCTCCAGCGCTGCTTTATTGGCTTTGCTGTTATCCTTCAGCTTGAATCTTAAACGTGTGGCACAATGGAAGACGGAATTCACATTCCCTTCTCCGCCAACGAGTGTAATGATTTGTTTGGATAAGTCTTTGTTACTCATGTGAGTTTGCTCCTTTTTGACAATCTGTATTATAAGCATCGCTGCAGAGGCGATTTGTGCCAGCAATGTTCTATCTTTCCCCTCTGCAAACAAGAAAAACCTGAACTCAAGGCAAAAGAGGCGTCCGTACACGCTATTTTGCCATCAGTTCAGGTTTTGCCTGCATTACCAGTTACACCCTGCCCGATGAAAATATGAAATTATAGAGGATGGTTGTTGATGTTACGCGTTACTCCAGACTATTGCGGTCCGTTACACGCTGGATGTGAATGGTCAGATAGACGTATTCATCCTTGCTTAAGCTCTGTCCATGGGTCTTCTCCAGATATTCATTGATCTTGCCCACGCATTCAAAAGCCTTGACATAGGTCTGCCTCACCTGGTTATACAGAAACTCCTCACCGCTGTTGTTCGTCTCCTTCTTCAAAATCCGCATGGAAAAATACTGCAGATGGGTCAGAAACCGCGAGTAATTCAGCGAATTCTCATCCAGTACCACCTTATAATGATAGGTAACGATGTTCAGAATATTCTGAACGATCTCCGTCATCTTAATGGTAGACCTTACCTCAGTGCCATCCATTCTGGCGTTGACCAGATGCAGGGCAATGAACCCGGCTTCATCTTCACCAAGCGCAAGACCCGTAGTCTCCTCAATCATCTTCAATGCATCCAGCCCGATCCCGAATTCCTTTTTGTAAAAACGTTTGATTTCAAACAGCATCGCATTCTTCAGCAAAATTCCCTTCTCGAAACGCTGCAGCGCGAAATGAATGTGATCCGTCAGCGTCAGATAGAGATTATCGCTTAGTTCCGTGCGCAGCACTTCATTGGCATAGGTTACGATTCCGCTCGCCAGCTCCAGATGAACCACCGGAATATCATTCAACAGCTCGGTCAGCCGGGCTGTGAATTCATTCTCGTTCAGCAGAAAAATCTTGTCCACCTTGGCAGGATCAACATAATCACCCGCAACCTTATTGAAGGAAATTCCTCTGCCCATCACAATAACTTCCTTGCCCTTCTGGTTCTTGGTCAGGAGCACATTATTGTTCAGCACCTTTTCGATAATCATCTCTATTTCACCCCCTGACGCTTAGTTTGTACAAAAAAAGCCTAAGTTGATCCCAATATCATTCATAAAATGATACTCGCATCAGCTTAGGCATTGCCCGCGTTACCGGTCACAATCCTGTATTACTGCTATTGTAGCATAAATAAAAGCGATTTCAAGAACTTTATTTATTCTAATGATTTGAATATTCAAATTAGACATCATTCTGGTTTGAAACCGCATCTTCAGGGTCACGCTAAAAGCAGACAGTAATACAAGGAGGAGATAATTATGCTTGCGGTTCATCAGCGCCTGGCTGAACTGTACACTCTGAGTCTGAAGCGGCCGCTGGCTCCGGCTGAACAAGACGAGCTTCAGCACTGTCTGCATATCAACACTGTCTATTGCTGGGAGATGGCACGCCTCCATATGGAAGGGCTGCTGGCAGCTGATACACAAGACACCGCCTGGCAGCAGGAGATTAGCGCACAACTATTGGAGGTCCGGGTAAGCGGCAGGTCCGGCAAACGGCCGGGGTAGCGCTTAAATAATAAAAAAAGAAGCAGCCCCTCCCTCACATCGGGGACAGGCTGCTGCATGTGCTTCTATAAGAAGCGGAACTGCGCTTCAATCAAACCGTTATAGATGCCGTCGTGCTTGGTAAGCTCGGCATGGTTGCCTTCTTCTTTGATCTCGCCATGATCCAGCACCACGATCTTATCCGCATGGCGGATGGTGGAGAGCCGGTGGGCAACGATGAAGGAGGTCCGGCCCTGAAGCAGCAGCTTCAGCGCTTCCTGAATCTTGATCTCCGTCTCGGTATCAATACTGGCTGTCGCTTCATCCAGGATCAGAATCCGCGGATCAGCCAGCAGCGCCCGGGCGAAGGACAGCAGTTGACGCTGCCCCATGGACAGTGCACTGCCGCGCTCCTCTACCTCGGTATCATAACCCCCTGGCAGCTTGGTGATGAAATCATGAGCATCTACGGCCTTGGCGACCTCTTCGATCTCTTCGTCGGTTGCATCCAGCCGCCCGAAGCGGATGTTGTCGCGGATCGTTCCCGAGAAGATGAAGGTATCCTGCAATACAATCCCGATCTGTTCGCGCAGACTCTGGAGAGTAACCTCGCGGATATCCCGGCCGTCAATCGTAATGTGGCCGCTCTTAATATCATAGAACCGGCCAATCAGGTTGATGATTGTGCTTTTGCCGGAGCCGGTATGCCCTACAAGAGCGATGGACTGGCCTGCTTTGACATCCAGATTGATGCCTTTGAGTGCCGCACGGCCCTTCTCATATTCAAACACTACATTATTAAAGTGAATATCCCCTTGAATCTTGGATAGCGGCGTTGCTCCCGGCTTATCCTGAACCGCAGGCTGCTCATCGAGATACTCGAAGATCCGCTCGGAGGAAGCCATCGCAACCAGCAGCTGATTATACATCTGTCCCAGCCGGTTGATCGGGTCCCAGAAGTTGCTGACATAGCTGCTGAAGGCCACCAGAGTACCAATGGTAAGCTCTCCGGATTGAATCAGGTAAGCCCCGAACCAGAAAAGAATCATCGTTCCGAAGCCGCCGGTAACTTCAATAATAGGGCCGAACCCCTGGTTCATAGCGGATGCTTTGTTCCAGGACTTCCGGCTGTCCATATTCATGGCATCGAAATAATGCATATTCTCTTCTTCCTGGGTGTAGGCCTGCGTTACGCGAATCCCTTGTATCGACTCGTTAAGATGGGAGTTGATCCGGGAATTCTTCATCCGCACATCCTGCCAGGCGATTCGGATTCTCTGCCGCAGCTTAGTCGAGATCAGGAACATAATGGGAACGGTAACCATCACCGCCAGCCCCAGCTTCCAGTTGATCAGCAGCAGAATAACCATGATGCCCAGCAGCTGCACACAGTCAATCATCAGATTGACCACGCCGTTCGTGAACAAGTCCTGCAGGGAGTTGATGTCATTCGTTACCCGGACCAGTACCGAGCCTGCAGGCCGTTTATCGAAGAAGTTGAAGGACAGCTTCTGGATATGCCGGAACAGGTCCGAGCGCAGGTCATAAATCACCCGCTGGCCGATCACATTCGTATATTTGATCCGGTATACGCCGGCGATCCATTGGATCAGATACAGGATGATCACACTTGCCGTTAACGTATAGAGCAGCGTCAAGCTGGTGTTTCCGTCTTTTGGAGCAATGGCTTTATCAATCGCCATACTGGTCAGGAACGGAACCGTAAGCTTGGTAATGGTGCCCAGAATCATCATAATGGAGACAAGCGGAAGCATCTGCTTCGCGTATGGCTTCATATAACCGAACAAGCGGGTGAACTGCCTCCAGTCAAAAGCCTTGTCTATCACATCATCATCTTTATAGATAAACCGTTCTTCAAGCGTCTGTTCCTCCACTTTACTATTGTCAGTCTCTACTGCGCCCTCTGCGGTCTTCTTGGAGGTCTGAAGGTTCATGCCGGATCACCCGCCTCTCGTTCATTATCCCTGGCTAAATAATCGGCGTACTGAATCCGGTACACATCCTGATAAGGTCCCGGGACGGCGATCAGTTCCTGATGGGTGCCCTGCTGGACCATTTTCCCTTCATTCATCACAATGATCTGATCGGCATGACGCAGAGAAGATATGCGGTGGGCAATAATCAGGGTCGTCCGTCCGCGCATAACCTCCTGGAATCCGGCCTGAATCTCATGCTCCGTCTCCATATCAACCGCACTGGTTGCATCATCCAGAATAAGAATCCGCGGATTCTTCAGCAGTGCGCGGGCAATGGCAATCCGCTGCTTTTGGCCGCCCGAGAGACCCATTCCCCGCTCACCGACTACGGTATCGTAGCCTTCCGGCATCTCCATAATGAAGTCATGCGCCTTCGCCAGCTCGGCGGCACGGATGATCTCATCCATGCTGACATTTTTGAGTCCATAAGAAATATTATTGCGGATCGACGACGAGAACAGGAAGGTCTCCTGGAATACCGTCGATATCTGCGAGCGCAGACTGCGGACCTGGAATTCACGGATATCCACTCCGTCGAGCTTGATACTTCCTTGATTCACATCATAAGCCCGCATCATAAGCTGGGTGATGGTGGACTTCCCGGACCCTGTTCCGCCAAGGAATCCTATGACCGCACCGGGCTCGGCATGGAAATGAATATCCTTGACCGCCGGCATTTTGTTCCCGTAAGCGAAGGTGACATGGTCGAACTCCACCTCACCTTTCACTTCTGCCTGTACAAGCTCGCGGGCATTCTCTTGATCCCGGACATCGATTGTCTGATTCAGCACTTCCAGCACACGTTCACCAGAGGCTTTGGACTGGGTATAGTTGTTGATGTGGAACCCTAGTCCCCAGACCGGGCCGATGATGTACCAGATCAGGCTGAAGAACGCAACCAGCTCACCCAGCGACATCTGCTTGTTGATAACCAGCGTACCGCCGACACCCAGCAGGATCGCTACACTGACCGAAGCCAGCAGCTCCATGAACGGGAAGAATTTACTCCACAGCTCGGCTGCAAAAATCTGATTGTCTTTATAACGTTCATTACGGTGTGAGAATTTCTCAACTTCGTAGGCCTCTCTGGCAAACGATTTGACCGTTCTTACACCGGTGACATTCTCCTGTACTGCCGTTGTCAGGGAACTTAACGCCAGGCGCATCTCCTGAAAGGCCGGATGAATCTTGGATTCAAATCTGAGTGCTACTCCAGCCAGGAACGGCATAGTGATCAGAGTAACCAGCGTCAGCTGCCAGTTGATGGTAAACATCATAATGGAGCCGAACAGAACCATGAAAAACACGTTCAGCAATTGGGCAAATCCGAAGCCGATGAACATCCGGATTGCTTCCAAATCCCCGGTCAGCCGGGACATCAGGTCACCTGTCTTCGCCGTATCATAATACCGGAAGGACAGAAACTGCAGCTTCTCATAGCAGGCATTGCGCAGCCGGTAAGCCAGGAAATTCCCCAGCCGTCCGCCGAAAAATCCATGGGCAAACTGCAGGCACGCCTTGACGATAATGACAGCAAGCACACTGAGAGCGAGAACGGGCACCTCAGTAAACTTTAGGGGAATAATAACATCATCGATCAATCTCCTTAACAAATTGGGGGTAATAAGCCCCACTGCAGTTGCGGCCGCCAAACATACAATCGATAGAATCAAATAGTGCAGCTTCTCCCGATAAAAGCCCCGCAGTTGCCTGAGAACATCCATATCTCTCCTCCTTAAAGCTTTAC